>JBIKYB010000406.1:0-4318 GCA_044355475.1 Prosthecobacter sp. | reverse complement strand
GCGGTCGTACATCTGCATCACCAGGTTCTGCACATAAGCCTTTTCATCCTCACGCATCGGCCTTGCGCCGCTCAGCGAATCCTTGAAGGCACCACTGGTAAACGTCGCCATGCTGAGGCCCACTTTCCCAAACAACTCGCTGTAATTCATCGTCTCGATGATCACCCCGATGCTCGCAGTCAGCGTCGTCTCACTCGCCACGATCTTGGTGGCCCCGCAGGCCACATAGTAGCCGCCCGAGGCCGCCATCGAGTCCATGTAAACCACCACGGGCTTCACCTTCGCCGCTGTCTTAACCGCGTTGTAGATGATGTCTGAGGCCGTGACCTCACCGCCGGGAGAATTGATGCGCAGAACGATGGCCTTCACGTTCTTATCCGCCACCGCTTGCTCCAGCGAGTGCTTGAGACTCTCCACACTCGGCATCGCCTCGCCAAAGAGGCCACCCATCTCCATGGAGGAAATCACGCCCTCCAGATTGAGATGCACGATCTTCTCCGCCGTCGGCTTCTTCGCAGCCTCCACCGTTACCTCGCTGAAGCGCTTCTTCGGCTGTGCGGTAGAATACAAAGCAGCTCCGTCCAGCCCCAGGTCCAGCTTGCCGATGAACAGGCCCAGGTTCAGCCCCACGCTCACCACAAGCGCGAAGATCAGCAGCGCGATCAGACATCCAGATTTTTTGCTCATAAGTCGGCCACGCTAAGCGCCCCGTGCGTGCTTGCCAAGCCTTCAACCCGATTTTTCCCGTACCTGACTCGCCCGCACCCTCCGACTCGATCAGGGAGATCGTCGGCTGTTTGCAGTCGTTGAAAGGCGTCGATGTTGGCGGATCAGCCCGCCCGCCGCAGCACACGCGAGAGACGATGGTAATTCGGTGCCTGGGAACCGGTGAAGGACGCGGTGATGAGGCAGTTGAGGGACGAACCGGGCGCTTCGAGCAGTTCAACCTCCAAATCAGTGAGTTCCTCAGGGCGCATGATGTGCAGCAGCGCGGCGCGGAGGTCGGATTTCAGGCGCTCGACGACGGCCTGCGCGGAGGTGGCTTCAGGATAGGCGGGCAGATTGACGGTGACGCTGCGAGTGAAGCCAGCACTTAGTGAAGCAACGTCCATGGTCATGAAGGTGGCGGTCGGTATCCAGCGCTTCAAGCCGCCGTCATATGTGACCTCCACATGGTCCGGCGTGATCTCCGTCACCTGGGCCAGGATGCTGCCATTGAGCGCAGTGGCATTGAGCAAAATCCAGCCGCGGTTCTCACACGGAAACCATGCCTCATTGAGCTTGCTGGGGCGTGAAGTCAGGCCCGCCAGCATTTCCAGCGGCAGGCGCAGTCCGGGGCCACCCATGGCCGGATTGGTGAGCTGGGTGAACATGTAGATCGCTCCCACACGCCAGGGCACGCCCTGGATGATGACGCGCTCTCCTTCCCGCACTGGCCCCAGATTGAGCAGGAACTGCAACTGCGTCAGATGCCGGGCGATGCCGGTTTTCGCCGTCATCAACAAACCGCCCAGGGCCAGCAGTGCTAGGCCGCCGAGCAGCCAGTCTCCCCGCGCATACAGCACCAGCAGCGCGGCGGAAATGCCGAGCAGCAGGCTAACGCCCTCATGCCCCACATCCAGCACGCGCAAGGTGAAGCCCAAGCGCTGGTATTTGCGCACCGGGACGACCTTCAACACATACGAGTAAGCCGTGCGCAGCCCGAAGAAGACCACGATGAAGACCAGCAGCGCCAGAATGATGTTCGTGCCACGAATGAAGACAAAACGCTTCACGTTGGAGCCCAGTTCCGTCCAGAAGTCGATGCCTGTGACGCGCAGTTCAGTGAGTTGGTGTTGGAGCGCTGCGATGCGGTTTTTGGACTCGTCCAAACGGGCCTGCCACGTCTTGCGGGAGTCGTTGAGGGCCGTGCGCAGGCCGGCGTCGGGTGCTTTGGCGGCTTTCACCTCAGCCAGCAGCTTGTCGATCTCCGCCATGGCGCGACTGGCCTGAGTTTCGCGATCCCGGAGCTGGACGATTTCGTCTTCCAACTCCTGCACGCGACGCGCTTTCTGGCTGAGCTGCCGCAGGTCGGTAAAAACGGGGGTGAGTAGCTGGCTGATCTCCTCCTGCAAACTGGGAGGTGCTGCTGGACCGCTTTTGTCGCCACGCGTCTCCTGTGCCTGCAAGCCGGTGGCCAGCACCGCGAAGTCCCGCTCCACCTGCTGCCTCTGCTTGTCCAGCGCGTCGATCTGCTCCTGCACCTCACGTTTGGCGGAGTCGCTGGTCTCGCTTGGCAGACGTTTGCGCAGCTCATCGAGCGATTTGCGCAGACCGTCGCGTGTGTTCAGGAGTCCGCGCAGGGTTTCCTTCTTGTCCGGCGGACCGACCACCACTGGAGCAGGCACGGGCACCACTGGCGGCACAGGCGTCTGCGCGAGCAGGCCACCGAGGCTGAACGCCAGCAGCAGGCACAGCAAGCATCCATTGAAGCATTGTCTCATGCCGCCATTACAAGGCGGGGCCGCAGGTTTGGCAACTGCGGCGCTGCTTTACTGTGATGAGGGAGGCAGCCGACAGCAGCCGTGGAATGAACCAGATTTTAGTGCCCGCAGAACGTGCTCCGAGCTTGCGGAAACAATCCTCCGTTGTCCTGTCTTTGCTGTGGCAGCGATTGGCTCCCGCGGTCGCTTTTCCATGAAACCCTTCCTTCAACTCGCTCAAGCCCGCACGCCCGAAGGCGCGGAACTGACGCTGCATGCACATGACACGCATTTCTACCTGCGCGTGAACCGACAGCCCTTGATGGGGACAAACGCTTCGGAGTCAGAGAAAGTGCTGGCGGAACTGGCGTGCGCCCATTTGAGCCGCCAACCGGGAGTGCGTGTGCTCATCGGCGGCCTGGGATTTGGCTTCACGCTGCGACGGGTGCTGGAGCTGGTGGGCGCGGATGCCCGTGTTCAGGTAGCCGAGCTGTTGCCGGAAGTGGTAGCGTGGAATCGTGAGTTTTTGAGCACGGTGAACGGCCTGCTGCTGAAGGATGCGCGGGTCGAGGTCAGTGTGGAGGATGTGTTTCAAGTGATCACTCACGCTCCGGCGGCGCACTACGATGCCATCCTGCTGGATGTGGACAACGGCCCAATTGCCATGGTGCAGGACGGGAACGCTCGACTCTATCAGGCGCAGGGCTTCCAGGCGATCACCCAGGCGCTCAAACCCGGTGGGCGTGTGACGTTCTGGTCCGCCAGCACGGACCATGCATTTGCCAAACGGTTGACCAAAGCCGGCTTCAAGGTCGAAACGGTGGCGGCGAAGGCCTACCCACAAGCGAAGCGCTGCACGCACACGATCTTTGTGGCGGATCGGAAGGATTAGCAGCCTGTTGAAAAACTCCCGGAGTGAGAAGTCAGCGGTGAAAGGTGAGAGGTGTCGCCTGCGGCAGTACCACTGCTGACATCTGACGTTTAACGTCTTGCTCGTTCCTTTGAAGAGTTTTTCAACAGTCTGCCAATCCAGGTCTAGGACTGCGGCTTGTCCTCCTCTGTCTTCGGCTGCATGTCCGGCAGCGAGTCCAAATACAACGCCTCCACCTTGTCTCGCGCCCAGGGGGTGCGGCGGAGGAAGACGAGGCTGGACTTGATGCTGGGCTGCCAGTTGAAGCAGTTGATCGGAATCATGCGGCCGAGCATCTCCCAGCCGTAGTGCTCGACGAGTTGGGTGACCATCATCTGCAAGGTGATGCCATGAAGAGGATTTTTGGGACCGGCGGCGTGCATGGGGAGGAAAGTCTTGGCGGCGATCTGCGGCACCGCGCCCCATCTAAGCACCGTCTGCCAGCGCGTCCACGCGTTCGCTGGAAAACTTGGCGGACTTCGTGCGCTGACTCGTTCCTTGATAACCCGTGGTCCGCGTCTAGCGTGCGTTTCTTCTGATCAGACACTTCTCATGAGCCTCTACGACGAATTCATCCAATGGGCGGGCAACCTAAACGCGCAGCAGGCGGCAGACTGGCTGCGAAACCTCGAATGGCAGCGCGTGGTGCCGGAGATCACGGGGAAATTCATCGGTTTCCTGCTCGGTTTCTTCGCGAGTTGGCTGCTGCTGTTTCGGAAACATCTGAAGGCCCTGGACCGGCTCCGGCGTGGTGATTCGGACGATGTGCTGTTTCAGGCGCACTTCCTGACTCCGGTACCCGGCACGGGTGAGTGCGTGCTCATTTTCCGCAATTTGATGCCAAGCACGACGGTGGACGCACTCTATGACAACCCTGCCGCGCGAAAAATCGTGCGCGAGATGGCAGACATGACTAGCCTGAAAGACCCCGTGCTACGCACCGAGG
>JBIKYB010000405.1:0-4336 GCA_044355475.1 Prosthecobacter sp. | reverse complement strand
AGCGGAATGGGAGAAAGCAGCCCGGGGCGCAATCAATGGAAAAAGCTTCCCCTCAGGGAAGGACTCGGTGAATCATGACGAGGCGAACTTTTCTGGCCACCCTGTTTACTCGACAGCAGGAAGCGACCTTCTTACTGCGCCATCAGGCAGCTTTGCGCCCAATGGCTATGGTTTTTACGACATGGATGGAAACGTGCATGAGTGGTGCTGGGACTGGTATGACTCCAATTCTTATCTTAACAGAGCCATTGATCCGCGAGGAGCAGCCAGCGGCACCAGTCGCGTGTTGCGCGGCGGATCTTGGGGAAGCGGCGGCTATGCACTACGCTGCTCTTTTCGCAATTCCACTGCACCCAACAACCAGAACACCTCCATCGGCTTTCGTCCAGCCCGTGGGCGACCTCAAGTCGTGACGGGAATGCTCGAAACTGCGAGCACTACAATCGATCTTCGCGATGCTCCTTCGATTGGTGCGTCGACCGTAGCGGGCGTCACAGCCACTGGGGCAAATTTGGGTGGAAACGTGACCTCCGACGGCGGAGCTACGGTCACCGAGCGCGGGGTGGTCTACGCACCCACAGCCACCAACGTGGATCCTTTGATCGGTGGCAGCGGCGTCGTGAAGATTGTCGGCACGGGAACCACGGGCGCGTTTACCGTGCCTGCCGTTAGCCTAGGCACCGAGACTGCTTACACGTTCAAAGCCTATGCCATCAATGAGATGGGCACCAGTTACTCGTCCGTGGCGAATTTCAGCACGTTGAGCAACAACGCGGACCTCAGCGCCCTGACCATGAGCAGCGGCACCTTGACTCCGGCCTTCAGCAGCGGGACGACAGGCTACACCTCCAGCTTACCGAACACGGCCGCCACGATCACGATCACCCCCACTGCGGCACGCGCGGCGGTGGCCGCGATCGCGGTGCGGATTAACGGCGGCACCTATGCCAGCGTGCCCAGCGGCAGCGCCAGTGAAGCCCTCGCCATGATGGTGGGCATCAACACCGTCGATGTGCGGGTGATCGCCCAGGACGGCACGGTGAAAACCTACACTCTCACCATCACAAGACCGCCCATCAATCCCACCTTTAACAGCCCAACGGATGTGGCGGTGACGGCCAATGGCTACACCGCCACCGGAGACGCCCTCGGCACGGTGACGCTTGGCTTCGCCCCGACCACAGGCCAGGTGATCACCGTGGTGAACAATACCAGCATCTCCGCCATCACCGGCAACCTCCCTGGCCTCGCCCAAGGCCAGGCCATCACCCTGAGCTACAACAGCTTGCCCTACACGTTCTACATCGATTACTATGGAGGTTCAGGCAATGATCTGGTTCTCGTTCTGGCAGGACCCGGCGCGGTGGATTACGCGTTCGGAAGCACCGGCACGGGGCGACTCTTGACAGGTGCCGGGGGCAATAATGCGGTGGCGGCAATGATCCAGCAGACGGACGGACGCATCCTCTATGCTGGAAATGCTAGCGGGGCCCAAACCAATTCGGTGGTGGGGCGGCTACTACCGACTGGAGCAATTGACACTTCGTTCAATACCTCGGGTATCAGGACGGTGGATATGTCTCCCATTGGCGCTGATTCCGTGGCGGCGATCGCCCTTCAATCAGATGGCAGGATCATTGCAACCGGCTACGCCACTCCTTCTGCGGGCCAGCAGGACTTCGGTGTGTTTCGGCTGACTTCAGACGGAGCACTAGACACCACCTTCAACACAACCGGCATTCGGCTTATCGACCTCGGAGGAACGGAAGATCAAGCAGGAGCGGTGAGTGTTATGCCCGATGGCAAGATTTTGCTGGCCGGAGAAACGAATGCTGGCGTGGGCAGCGATCTGGCTGTCGTCCGGCTTAATGCCGACGGATCGGTCGACAGCACATTTGGCACCGGCGGCACGGTGCTTCTTGATTTGGGAGCCACGGATGATGCGTTTACCTCGATAGCGGTTCAGAACGATGGGAAAATCTTGCTGGGAGGCATGTCGGCCGGGCAGTTCTTCGTCTCCAGATTGGAACCTAACGGTTCCTCCGATGTTTCTTTCGGAACCGCAGGGATCGCTACCACAACTTTCGATAAACCAATTAACAGCCTGTCGGTCCTGCTACAGGCCGACCAAAGAATAGTGCTTGCTGGATCGGTTCGAGGCGGCACCGCGATCCGCGAAATTGCCCTTGCCCGTCTTTCAGCGGACGGGACGTTGGATGCAACCTTCGGCACAGCAGGCAAGAGTCGCTTCGCGCTGGCACCGCCATTCACTATGGATGTTGCTGATTCAGTCATCCAGACAGATGGTAAAATCCTCATGGCTGGCAATTTCATGCCGGGCTTCAATGATTTCCGCTATGGTGCCGTCCGTTTCACAGCATCAGGCATGCTGGACACGTCTTTTAACGGGACCGGCTACTCGCTCAGCAAATTCAGGTTTGGTGGTGCCACTGACACCCCGGCAGCACTTCTATACCTTCAAGATGGTCGTTGTTTGCTCGCAGGCCAGGCGCTTAGCCCGGGTGCCGGTGGAGATTACGAATTCGCTTTCCTGAGCCTTCAGGGTGATTCTGCCTTGTCAGGCACCTTTACGACGGCTGCCGAGGTTCCTCTTACCGCAGGTGACTTCGAGGCCACGGGCCGCAGCCTTAACCTCACGCTGGGCTTCGCGCCGCCCGTTGGGGCACGCCTCACGGTGTTGCAGAACACGGGCCTAAACCCGATTCTAGGCGAGTTTGCCAACTTGTCGCATGGGCAGGCGCTGCGCCTGACCTTTGAAGGCAGTAGCTATGATTTTGTGGTAAATTACTTCGGTGGCGATGGTAACGATCTCACCCTGGAGTGGGCTTACACCAAGCTGGTAGCCTTTGGCAGCAATGACCGCGGCCAGCTCGGCATCAATGGCACGGCTACGCAGGCGAATGTGCCGACGCAGGCGGTGGCGACGTCTCCGATTTATCAAAAGACGATCCTCGGCATCAGCGCTGGTGAGGCGCATTCGCTGGCGGTGTGCAGCGATGGCACGGTGGCGGCGTGGGGGAGCAATTTGAACGGTCAGCTCGGCAATGGAACGACGACAAGCAGCACGACGCCGGTGGCGGTGACGATCAGCGGGGTGCTGAGCGGGAAAAAGGTGATCGCGGTGGCCGCAGGTGCGCAGCACAGTCTGGCGTTGTGCAGTGATGGGACGCTGGCGGCCTGGGGGGAGGGCAGCTCGGGCCAGCTCGGCAACAACGGCACGCTGGACGCGACGACGCCGGTGCTGGTGAACACAGCGGGGGCTTTGAGCGGCAAGCGCGTGATCGCCATCGGCGCGGGCTACACGCATAGCGTGGCGCTGTGCAGCGACGGCACGGTCGTCAGCTGGGGCGACAACACGAACGGCGAGCTGGGCAACAGCAGCAACACACGCAGCCTCGTGCCAGTCGCGGTGACAACGAGTGGTGCTCTGCTTGGGCGAACGGTCACGGCGATCGCGTGCGGACAGAATCACACGCTTGCCTTGCTCGCGGATGGAGCGGTGGCCACGTGGGGCGCGAATGCAAACAAGCAGCTCGGCAACAACAGCACGACGCCAAGCAACGCGCCCGTGCTGGTGTATACGAGCGGTGTGCTCAATGGCCGGCGCGTGGTGAAGGTCATCGCCAGTGGCGATTCCGGCCTCGCGCTGTGCTCGGACAACACGCTGGCCGCCTGGGGCCTGAATGATCACGGCCAGCTCGGCAACAACAGCGCCACGGGCACCTTTGGCACGCCGCAGGCAGTGCTGATGAGCGGCAAGACGATCAGCAGCATTCAGATGGGCTACCGTAGCGCCAGCGTGGTGTGCAGCGACGGCAGCATGGCCGCATGGGGCGCGGGAACACTCGGCCAGCTCGGCAACACTACCACGAGCGACAGCCTGGCACCAGTGACTGTGGACAGCACGATTCTCGGTGGCGCGGATGTCTATGTCGCTGCCGCAGCCGGATCGTCCGCGAGTCATGAACTGGCCCTCATCGGCACCGCAGCAAATGCACCGATGATCCAGGTGGAACTGGCCGGAGCGGTGCTGGTGGATGCCAGCGGCACACAAAGTTACGGCAGCACGCTGGTCGGCACGACGAAGACCAAAACGTTCACGATTCGCAACACGGGCACGCAGGTGCTGAACTCTCTCGCTGCCACCTTCACCGGTACGGCAGCCAACAAGCTTCACTACGCCGTCACAGTGCCGCCTGCGGCCTCCCTGCAACCCGGCGACGCCACTTTCTGCACCGTCAGCTTCACTCCGACGGGCACGGGAAACAAACCGGTCACGCTCAACATCGCCAACAACCTGAGCGGCAGCCTCAAT
>JBIKYB010000404.1:0-4345 GCA_044355475.1 Prosthecobacter sp. | reverse complement strand
TTGCGCTGCGGCCAGGTTTTGCCGCCGTCGGTGGAGATGGCGGCGACGAAGGGATTGCGCTTCTTCGGCGGGAACGGAAACATGCCAGAGTGGTCGTTGAAGATGGCGAGGAGGTCGCTGCTGCCGGGAAGGCGCTTGATGCTGGCGGGACCATTCGGCGATTTGAGCTCGGTGGGCTCGGGCGGCGAGAAGGTCTTGCCTGCATCGGTGGAGCGGAAGCTGTACTGCGTGCCTTGATCGGTGCGGGACCACGAAAAGAGGCTGCCATCGGCGAGTTCGACGACGCCGGGCTCTTGCAGGCCGCTGCCGCTGCGCACGGGCATGGCCCACCAACTTGAGGATTCGGTCCAGTTGGCACCTTCATCATCGGAATAGAGCCAGGTGGCGATGGCGCGGGCGTCCCATGATTTGCTGGTGTGCGGATCGGTGCCGCGTGAGCGGTGAAAGGCGAGTGGGACGATGAGACGGCCTTTCGCGGTCTGGATGACACGGTCGTTGTTCAAAACGAAGTAGCCGGGAGCTTGCTGGATGAGTTTGGGCTCGGTCCAGGTCTCGCCATCGTCGGTGGAGAGGCGCATGTGCGGGCGGCAGTCGATCCAACTGTTCTTGAGGCAGTAAAACATGGCGAGCTTGCCGCTGGCGAGGCGCAGGAGCGAGACGCTCATCACATTGTTGCCCGCGGTGTTTTCCACGACGGTCACGGGAGCACTCCAGGTGCGGCCTTGATCATCGGAATGAATTTTGACGAGGCGTGCGGGGCTCTCGTCGCCATTACCGCCGTAGAACTGCGAGTAGATGAAGATGACGCGGCCCGAGGCGAGCGTGGCAAAGGAGCCTTCGGAGTTGCGCGGGTGTTCCTTGGTGGGTTCGACGTTGAGCGTGATGAGGCTTTCGGCAGAAGCGGCCGACAACGTGAGGAGGAGAAGAATGGGAAGGATGAGGTGCATGAGCATGATCGGGCTACCACTCGCCTTCGCGGCTGAACTTGGCTTTCACGTTGGCGCTGAATTGGGTGATGGAAGCTTCGAGATTGGAGAGGAGTTCGTCAGAGCTGCGCCCAGCACTGTCGCGAGCGGCAGGGATGACGGTGGTGCATTCGTTCGAGTCCATGAAGCGGGCAGCTTCGAGGAGTTTGGGCAGATCTTCAGGCGCGATGACCATGAAGCCGTGCTTGTCGGCGTGAATGAGGTCGCCGGGGCTGACTTTGCGGCCAAAGACCTCGACTTCGCAGTTCCAGCGCACGGGGTGGACGTGCGCGTGGCCGACGCAGAGTCGGCGGGCAAGGGCTTTGAAGCCGGCGTTGGTCATTTCATCGAGATCGCGGATCGCACCGTCGGTGATGGTGCCGACGCAGCCGAGAGCGCGAAACATGTTGGCGCTGACTTCGCCCCAGGCGGAGCCGAGGACGCGGGGTTTGTCGAGATCCTGCACGACGATGATCTTGGGACCGGGAATGCTGGCGATGTAGCGGCGGTATTCTTCTCCAGCGTTGGGATTGGTTTTTCGATGCGATGCGTTTCCAGGCTCGATCACCAGCGTGACAGCATAGCCAACCATCGGCCCCATCTGCGGCATGAAGTCACGCGTTTCTTCGATATTGAAGGCATCCGCGCCAGCGTTGAGCTTCGTGATCTGCTCCCAGCCGTTGTAGATCGTCGGTGTGTTCCAGCGTTTGAGTTGAAGAAGATCGCTGTGAGAGAGCAGACGTGAGGTGGGAGACATGAGTTTTAAAGTAGGCTTTTCAAACGAGCGGCAACAAGGCTATGATTCTGGTCTGTTGCCAGCACCAGATGAATCTCCCCTCCCCTTCCGGCCCCAAACCACCGCAGCGTGTCTCGCTGGCGGGTCTGACGGCGCAGAGCCTGCGCGACTCCATGCAAGCCGGGCACTGGCAAGGTCATCTGCCGGGCGAGCGCGAGCTGTGCGCTCGTTTGCAGGTGAGCCGCAGCACGCTGCGCTCCGCGCTGGACGAACTGCAACGCGACGGCCTGCTGGAGGTCACGCAGCGGCGGCGGCGGCGCATCAAATCAGCGCAAACCCACGCGATGCCGGCACCTTCGCGAGTGATCGCCATCCTTTCCTCGCGTCCGCTGCTGGCCATGGCCGCTTCCTCGGTGGTGATGGTGGATGAGCTGCGGGATAAACTCTCACAGGCCGGGTTCAGCCTCGAGATCCATGTCAGCGTGGCCTGTTTCTCCAGCAAACCGGCACGGGCGCTGGAGGCACTGACGACGAGATCGCCCGCCGCCGTGTGGGTTCTGTTTGGATCACTGGAGCCAGTGCAGCAGTGGTTTGTGCGCCGTCAATTGCCCTGCCTCGTGGTCGGCTCATGTGCGCACGGCGTGCCGCTGCCATCGGTGGATGCGGACTACCGCGCCGCATGCCGGCATGCCGGGGCACTGCTGCGGCGCAAAGGTCACCAGCGCATCGCCTTGATCCGACCGGATGGTGATTTCGGCGGCGATCTTGAGAGCGAGCAGGGACTGCTCGAAGCCCTGCGAGGCGATGAAACCGCCAGCCTGCTGGTGCTGCGACACAACAGCACGCCTGAGCATCTCTGCGCCCTGCTAGAGAAGGCGTTACGCTCGCCGCAGCCCCCCACGGCCTGCGTCGTGGCACGGACGGTGCATGTGCTCACGGTGATGATGTTTCTCATGCAGCGCGGCAAGCGCATCCCGCAGGACATGGCGGTGGTCTCACGCGACAATGAGCCCTTCCTCCAGCATGCCGTCCCGCCGGTCACCTGCTACGCCGCCAGCTCCGCGCAGTTTGCCCGCAGGGTTTCCAAGGCCGCGCTGCAACTGGCGGAAACCGGCAAGCTGCCACCGAAGGCGCTGCGCCTGATGCCGCAGTTCGTGCGGGGGGCGACGGTGTGAGTAATGACGAATGTCGAATGCAGAATGACGAATGAATGCGCGCACTCGTAGCGGAAGACGTGAGTCTTCCGATAGGGATTGATGGACAGGACGAGAGCTTTTCGGCGTCGTGCTGACGCCCGCCGCCACGTCACCATGAAGTCCAGCCACCATCGACGGCGAGATTTTGGCCGGTGATGAAGGACGCGGCCTCGCTGAGCAGGAAGGTCACGGAGCCAGCGATCTCATCTGCCTGCCCGACACGGCGCAACGGCACTTTCTGGGCGAGGCGTTCGATGAACTCGGGCTTCTCACGTTGCAGCGTCGGATTGGGGAAAGGTCCGGGCGAGACGCTGTTGCAGCGCACGCCTTGCGGCCCCCAATGCACGGCCAGGTAACGCGCCATCTGCTGGATGCCCGCCTTGCCCACGCCATACTCGATGGGGTTCGGATTCATCGGCGCGGCATACACCGTGGGATCAGGCGAGACGCTGCCATACATGCTGGAAAACAGCACAAGGCTGCCCCTGCCCTGCTCCGCCATGCGCTGGCCCACGGCGCGAGTGAGCGCAAAGGTGGCGGTGAGGTTGCCGTGATTGGCGTGATCAAAGTCCTCCACGGTGAGATCATTGAAACGCTTCGCCGTGGAGGCGTACGTCATCACCACCAGGCCGTGTGGCACACCGCGAGTGGCGGTCTGATCCTGCACAAAGGCGCTCACCGCCGTGGTGTCTGCCGCGTCGAGCGTGGCGGACGTCACCGCTGATGACAGGCCCGTTTCATGCACCATCCGAGCGGCACGATCTTCGAGATCCACGCACAAGACCCGCGCTCCCACTGCGACCAATTGCCGCACCACGGACTGTCCGAGATACCCGGCACCGCCGAAGACCCAGATGTCGCGTCCGTCGAGTTGAAATGCTGTGGATGGATTCATGCGGGCAACAAACGCCGCATGAATCCTCCTGCCAGCCTAGATCGGTGGAATCTTTTGAGGACCAGCGGCCAGTTATTTAGCCACTTCTTTCTTGGTCACTTTGAAGGAGCCGGGAGATCTGGAGAACTTCTGCATGCAGTCGGTGCAGCAGAATGCGACGAATCCCTCCGCAGTCTTCACGCGGTAGATCGGGCGGGCAGGCTTCTGGTCCACCGGGCATTCATCATTGATCGGCCAAGCGGCAAAAACGGTGGCGGTCATGGCCAGACTGAGGAGGAGCGGTGCGAGGAGTGCTTTCATGGGATGTGGGTCAGGTTAGATTTCCGTGCGCGTTACCCCATGAACGCGCACCTGCTGGCGCATCGTAGCCCAAAGCAATCCACGCCCACCGATGCGCAAAGCCGGCGCAATCCAGGGCTATTTCTGGAGTGAAGCGAAGTGGAATGAGGTGCGCTAAAATGTTGGACCAGGGGATAAAGGAATAAGCAGCATGAAAACAACCCTCCGAAAACGTTACAGCAGTGATTTCAAAGCGCAGATCGTCGATCTCTTC
>JBIKYB010000115.1:0-14664 GCA_044355475.1 Prosthecobacter sp. | reverse complement strand
CAGCGCGAGGAAGCCGCCAGCGGTCTGCGGGGCGAGCTGACGCAGTTGTGGCGCGGTTTGGAGCAGCCTGGCCTGGAGGATCGTGAATTCCTGCAACGCGCCGCGCATTTCATCCATCGCAGTCATTCTGGCGAAGTGCAGGACGAGGAACTGCGGCAGATTTTGCAGCGTTACGAGACGCAGAGCTTCACAGCGGCCCCAACGACGGCTCAATCGCTCGGTAGCGGCGAGCGCGGACGCATTTTGAGCACGCTCGCGCCATTGTTGAAACGTGCGGCGGTGTTCATGGCCACGCTGGTCGTTTTCAGCACGAACGTTTCGGCTGCGGATGAATCTCCTGACGCCATTTACTGCCAGGCACGCGAGGCTTTGGAGAAAGGCAAGTTCACTCAGGCGCAATACCTCGGTGAATCGCTCACACGCAAAGATCCGCCAGCGCTGAGCGCTGCTGTTTTCTCTCTCATTGGTCACGCCCGTTATCGTCAGGAAGATTTGGGGCGCGCCGCCCTGTGGTATCAGCGTGCGCAACTGTTGGAGCCTTCCAATCCCGAACTGCGGCAGAATTTGCGGCATCTGGATGAGAAAGTGCGCTTCTTCCGCTTTCAGCAGGACTCACCTCTCGCCGAATGGAGCCTCCTGTTGAACAAAAACACCTGGATCATCGCAGCGTCCGTGGGTGTGTGGCTCATCTTGTTGGCTGTCTTCTGGTGCGTCCTCTCCAGCGGTCGGAAAACCTCTGGAGGCACCTGTGCGCTCGTTCTCATCATCGCTGGTTTCCTAGTATTGGTGCCTTCGGCCACCTTGGCTGCTATCCGCCCTGAGCCCGACACACGCGTGAAGGATGTCATGGTCGTCACCGCGCGTGAAGTCAGCGCCTACACTGCCGCCACCGTCACCTCCGGCAGCGTCGTGGATCTGCCGCCGGGCAGCCAGGTGCGCCTGCTCGAAAAACGTGGCGCATGGACCTATGTCGAAATTCCCAGCAGCGGTGAAACTGTGCGCGGCTGGGTGGAATCCGCCACCTACACGCCGCTCTGGCCGTGGGATGCTGCGTTGCTGCCTTGATCAGGGTTGGTGTCTGGTTTTGAGAAACGGCGGACATTCGTCATTCGACATTCCGCATTCGTCATTCACCTTTTCTCTCCAACCATGAAATCACTCGTCACCTCATTCCTCTCGCTCTGTGTTGTCGCCGCTGGCCTCGCTGAAACCGCCAAGAATCTCGCCATTGATCCGAAGCCGCGCGAAGGTGGCTGGGTGAAGCGTCACGAGTCGTTCAACGAGACCTCCAAGAAAGGCGAGGCGCAGTTGGTCTTCCTTGGCGACTCCATCACGCAGGGCTGGGAAGGCAACGGCAAGGCCGTGTGGGCGGAAAAATGGGCACCGCTCAAGGCCGCGAACTTCGGCATCGGCGGAGATCGCACCGAGCACGTCATCTGGCGTCTGCAAAACGGCAACTTTGACGGCATCAAGCCAAAGCTTGTCGTGCTCATGATTGGCACCAACAACACTGGTCATCAGGGCCGCCCCGCTGCGGAGCATGGTGGCATCGTTTACACCAGCAGCGCCGAGCAGACGGCCGAGGGGGTGAAGACGATCCTAGACATCCTCGCCAAAAAACTGCCAGAAACCAAAATGCTGCTCCTCGGCATCTTCCCACGCGGAGCCACCAAGGACGACGCCATGCGCAAACAGAACGTCGCAACGAACAACCTCATTTCCGCCTTCGCCGACGGTAAACGCGTCTCCTACATGGACATCGGCAACGCCTTCCTCCAGCCCGACGGCACGCTGCCAAAGGAAATCATGCCCGACCTCCTTCACCTCAACGCCAAAGGCTACGAGATGTGGGCCGCCGCCATCGAAGGCAAGGTCGCCGAACTCATGAAGTAACCAAGGAGTGGGGACATCTTGTCCCCACAATTCATTTCAGTGTCATCCCAGCCATGAAATCCATACTCATCCCGCTACTCTTCGCCACCACGGCCAGTTTCGCTCAGATCGCCACGCAGGCCACGCCGGTGGACAAGATCAAAGTCGCCAAGGGCTTCAAAGTCGAGCTGCTCTACTCCGTGCAGAAGGAGCAGGAAGGCTCTTGGGTCTCCATGACGCAGGATGACAAAGGGCGCATGATTTGCAGCGATCAATACGGCGCGTTGTATCGCATCACGCCGCCTGCGCTCGGTGGAAGTCCGGGCGAGACGAAGGTCGAGAAGCTCAGCATCGACTTCGGCCATTGCCAGGGGCTGCTGTATCACGCAGGGGCGCTCTACGGCGTGGTGAATGACGACGCATATCAGGGCAGGGGACTCTACCGCTGCAAGGACACCAACGGTGACGATCAATTCGACGCGGTGGAGCTTCTCCGTGCCTTCCCCGGCAAAGCGGGCGAGCATGGACCTCACGGCGTGGTGCTCGGACCCGATGGCAAGAGCCTCTATGTGATGTGCGGCAATCAAACGCCGGAACCAAGCTGCGAAACCAGCCGTGTGCCACGTCACTGGGCGGAAGACCAGCTTTTCCCGATGATTCTCGGACGTGGCTTCATGCGCGACGTTCTCGCCCCCGGCGGCTGGCTGGCCAAGACCGATCTTGATGGGAAAAAGTGGGAACTCATCAACACCGGCACCCGCAACACTTACGACATCGCCATCAATCGAAACGGCGAAATCTTCGGCTTCGACGCGGACATGGAATGGGACACTGGCATGCCGTGGTATCGCCCCACACGCGTGTGCTTTATGCAAAGCGGTGGCGAGTTCGGCTGGCGCACTTGCAGCAAGAAATGGCCCGCACGCTGGGAGGACAGCCTGCCTGCCGTCGTGGACATCGGCCCAGGCTCGCCCACTGGCGTCGCGTTTGGTTATGGAGCCAAATTTCCCGCCAAATTCCAAGACGCTCTCTACATCTGCGATTGGAGCTACGGCAAGATGTATGCCGTGCATCTCAATCCGAATGGCGCGGGCTACTCCGGCACTACTGAAGAATTCATGAGCGCCTCGCCGCTGCCGCTGACGGACATTGAGGTCTCGAAGAAAGATGGAGCCATGTATGTGAGCGTCGGCGGCCGCAAAGTGCAGAGTGGGCTTTATCGGGTGACTTACACGGGCGCTGAGAAGTCAGACAGGTCTGACAAGTTGGACTCGTCCGACCTCGCGAAGGTGCGTGAAGGTCTCGAAAAGGAGGGTGCGAGCGTCGAAGCTGCTTGGCCGCATCTCTCCTCTGCGGATCGTCATCTCCGCTTCGCTGCTCGCATCGCTTTGGAGCATCAGCCGGTGGCTTCTTGGAAAGATAAAGCACTCTCCGAAACCAACCCTCGTGCCGCATTGACCGCACTCATGGCCCTCGCTCGTAGCAGCGGCGGTGACAAATCGCTTCAGCAGCCGATTCTCGCCGCGCTGAACAAGATCGACTTCAAATCGCTCAAGGGACTCGACCGCGTCACGCTGATTCGTGATTACATGCTCACCTTCACCAGACTAGGTGAGCCGGATGCGGCGACGAAGGCTGAATTGATCGCGAAACTCAATCCGCTTTTCCCCACGAACGACACGGGACTGAATCGTGACCTCACGGAGTTGCTCGTGTATCTCGGCGATGCTGGGATCGTCGCCAAAGCGGCTCCGCTGGTGAACGACTCGCCCACGCAGGAGGAGCAGATCGACTACGCCCGCATCCTCCGCTTTGCGAAGACCGGCTGGACGAATGAACTGCGCACCGATTACTTCCGCTGGTTCCTGCGTGCCGCGAATTACAAGGGCGGCGCGTCGTTTGACCTCTTCATCGGCGAGATCAAGCAAGACGCGCTCAAAACGATGACGGAGGAGGAGAAACTCGCCATCAAAGACGTGCTTGATGCCAAGCCGGAGATCAAAGCGCCAAGTTTCAGCACCAAGCCGATGAACTTCGTCAAAGCCTGGACGCTCGCCGACCTCGAAAAATCGCTCGGTGTTGGCCTGGAAGGCAATCGCGACTTCCAAAACGGTCGGAACATGTTTGGTGCAGCCACCTGCTTTGCCTGTCATCGTTTCAACAACGAAGGTGGCGCTGTTGGTCCTGATTTAACCAGCGTGGCCGGAAAATACAGTCCGCGTGACCTGCTGGAGCACATCCTGGAGCCGAGCAAGGAGATCAGTGATCAGTACGGTAGCACGGTCTTCACCAAGAAGGATGGTAGCACGGTCATTGGCCGCATCGCGAACATGAAGGAGAACATCATGATGGTCTGCACAAACATGATGGACCCGAACAACTTCACCAATGTGGATGCCCGTGACGTGGTGAAGACCGAGGAGAGCAAAGTCAGCATGATGCCGCCCGGTCTGATGTTCATGCTCAAGGAGGACGATATTCTCGACCTGATGGCCTACCTGCTCAGCAAAGGGAACCCGGATGATCCGATGTTTGTGAAGTAGAGTGCTTGGCGCAGTCAAGGAATGGTCAAGGAGTCAAACGGTGGCCAAGGTCACTGCACGAAACCTGATCTTCTTGATCTTTTTGACGGCGCAGCTTTGACCCACAAAAAAGCTCCGGCAGAACTGCCGGAGCTTTTCGATTTAAAGTTAAAAATGCAGAGGCTTACTTGCCTTTCTTCTCAGAAGCGGCGGTCGCGGCCTTCTGCTTAGCCCAACGGGCTTTCTGTGCTTCGGCGATGCGCTTGCGAGCCGAGGCAGACATTGTGCGCTTTTTCTTGGCAGGCTTGTCTTTGTCTTTCTTGCCTTTGCCTGATGCGGCGGGGCCGCTGCCGAGCAGCGAGGCTAGCTCGGCCTGCATGGCTTCGATTTTTTCCTGAAGGGCGGCGGCGCGGCGGAATTGGGCGGAGGATAGGTTCATAGATGGATTTTAGTCTAAATGACAAGTACTTGTGTATGAAGGCTCAAGCTCAATGTCAACCTAGTAATTCCCGCCTAGGTGCTCAAAAATAGCTCGGGTACTGGCGCAAAAAGTAGTTCGAGCTTCAAAGTTCGATCTGAAGTTTAACGGCACATTCAGTCAACGAACTCGGAAGTTTGTTGTACGTCAGCTCAGAGCGGCTTGTCATAGATGGTGTGGAAGACCTCGGTGGAGTTAGGGTCAATGATGGTGATGCCATCCTGGCCGAAGCGGGCGGTGACGGTCGCTCCCTTGCCTTCCTGCATGTGTTTCCAGTTCAAGTCACGCACACGAGCCGCCGCATCGACGATGGCGCAGGTGATGCGGGCTTCCTCAGCGGTGGGATAGAGTTCGGCGACAGCATCGCGTGACTCCTGGGCAAATTTCACGCGGCAGACCGCCACTAGGCCCACCGTCAGACTATCGACGCCGTAACCGATGTAACCCTTGCTGCCATCAGGACGCTGAACTTCACGAGTGAAGTGATTGTTGCTCGTGCGGGAGCCGCCACCGGCGTTCCACCAGCGAAAGCCACGGTACTGCTGGTCGCTCTCCACCTTGCCGTCCGCACCGAGGATTTCGTGGCCTTGATTGACGGGGCCTTCAAAGTCAGCGGGCGTGATCCAGTTGTTGTGGTAGTTGATCGACATGCCGTTGTCGTAGTCCACGCGCACCTGCACGGCATCAAAGGCGTTGATGCCATCGCGGATGAGACGCTTCTTCTGGCCCACGGCGGTGAGGCTCACGGGCTTGGATTTATAGTAGCTCCAGATCAGATCCGTCCAGTGCGGGCCGACGTAGCTGAAAGGATCACTGCTTTCCACCCACTTGAAGGTGCTGGTGCTCACTTCGAGCGGTTCTTCGAGATAGGCGGTGCCGTAGAGCGGCGCGCCGATACGGTTTTGAATGTCATCGCGGATGCGCAGGTGGTCGGGGTCGTAGCGCTTATGCATGTCCACGGCGACGATCAAATTCTTCGCCTTCGCGGCTTCGATGATCTGATCTGCCTCCTGGATCGAGAGGCACATCGGTTTTTCCGTCAACACATGCACTCCCCTGGCCAGCGCGGCCAGGATCGGCTGCGTGTGCAGATGATCCGGCGTGGCCACGGCCATCACGTCGAGATCGGGGAAGGCGGCCAGAATATCCTTCCAAGGTTCATCGCCGTAAAACGCCTTCGGCTCGTGTCCGGTGATGTCCTTGAAGGCTGCGGCGGCTTTTTTCGCTGACTTCTCACTGCGTGTTGCCACAGCGACGAGATCAAACTTCACTGGAGCGAGTTCACGCGAGAATTTATCCAGCCCGACACGCGCAAGCTGCCCAGCGATGCCGAAGCGCTGTAAATCCGCGTAAGCACGCGCGTGAACATCTCCGCCGAACATGCCGGCGCCGACAAGGGCGATCTTGATGGTTGGTTCCATGGTTGGATCATGGAAGGCGGACACGATCTCAGCGCAAGCCGTCATGCTGATACCTGAGTGCCGATTTTCGGTATGTTTGAGGACAAGAAAAAACGCGGGAGTCTTTCGACTCCCGCGTTTGGATGGTTCTCGATGAGAGAGACCGGGCTTATTCAGCGGCAGCGGCTGTCTTTTTCGCCGCAGCTTTTTTCTTGGCCGGGGCCTTTTTCTTCGGTGCAGCAGCTTCTTCAGCGACGGGTTCGGCCACGACTTCGGCGGCGGGCGCCTCGGCGGTTTTCGGCACATAGGCATCGACCCACTCGATGTAAGCCATCGGGGCGGAGTCGCTGCGGCGCTGGCCGAGCTTGGTGATGCGGGTGTAGCCACCGACGCGGTCTTTGGAGGCGACGGCGATCTCTTCGAACAGCTTCTTCACCACGTCTTTGTGACGGAGGGAGGAGAGGGCGGTGCGGCGGGCGTGCAGCGTGCCGCGCTTGCCGAGGGTGACGAGCTTCTCCGCGTAGGGGCGGAGGGCTTTGGCCTTGGCGAGCGTGGTGCGGATGCGCCGGTGCTCGATGAGCGAGCAGGTGAGATTCATGAGCAGCGCGTCGCGGTGATCCTGCTTGCGCTGAAGTTTGACGATTTTTCTTCCGTGTTTCATGTCCTGATTAAGTCTTGGCTTCCTGTGATTTGATTATTCGTCCTCGTCGTCGGCGTCGGGGAGGTGGCTGTCCACCAGCTTGGTGAAGTCGAGGGAGTCGGCTTCTTCATCGTCGTCGCTGATCATGCTGCTGCGGGCAAGGAGGGAGACACCGCCAGGGGTGGCCTCAAGCAGCGCGGGATCGAACTTCATGCCGAGAGACAGGCCAAGCTCGGCGAGCTTTTCCTTGATCTCGGTGAGGGACTTCTTGCCGAAGTTGCGGTAGCGGAGCATCTCGCCCTCGGTCTTCATAGCCAACTGGCCGACGGAGGTGATGTTCGCGTTGTTCAGGCAGTTGGCGGCGCGGACGGAGAGCTCGATTTCGTTGACGCTCATGTTCAGGAGCTTGCGCAGTTCGCTGTTTTCCTCGCTCTGGGCTTCCGGGGCGGCCTCGAACTCGACGGCCTTGTCGTCGTAATTGACGAACACGTCGAGGTGGTGGCGCAGGATGGCGGCGGATTGGAGCAGGGCGTCGTGAGGGGTCACGCGGCCGTCGGTCCAGATGTCGAGCACCAGCTTGTCATAGTCGGTGTTCTGGCCGACGCGGGTGTTTTCCACGGCGTACTTTACACGGGTGACCGGGCTGTAGATAGAGTCGATCGGAATGACGCCAATCGGGGTGTCAGGGCGCTTGTTTTCTTCCCAGGTGGAGAAACCACGGCCAACACGCACTTCGAACTCGCACTCGAACTTTGTTTTGCGGTCGAGTGTGCAGATGATCTGGTCACGGTTGATGACCTCGTAGTGGTTGTCTTCCTTGATGTCACCGGCGGTGACGGGGCCTTCTTTGTCGGCAAAGATGGAGAGCAGGCGTGGCTCCTTGGCATCGCTGTGGTGCTTAAAGCGGACTTTCTTGAGGTTCAGGATGATCTGAACCACGTCTTCAAGCACGCCAGGCAGCGTGGTGAATTCGTGTTCCGCACCGCGGATTTTCACGGAGGTGATGGAAGCGCCTTCCAGGGAGGAAAGGAGGACGCGGCGGAGGGAGTTGCCAATGGTGTGGCCGTATCCTTTGTCGAAGGGTTCGGCGACGAACTGGGCGTAGGTGTCGGTTGCCGAGGCCTCGTTTTTGACAAGGCGGCTGGGCATCTCGAATCGAGCAAGACGTACTGACATGATGTGTGTGATATGGCCGGGTTACCTCCGGGCGAGAATCCTGCGCATCTCAAAGAGAGGCAGGCACGGAGACCAACGGCGAATTGAGGGGCGGAACTCGCGAGGGGCGTGGATAATGCAGGTCGAAACCGGGAATGCAACCGGGATTTTGCGGCCTGGGAGCGGCTGCCAAAACGGGGCGGGGGACGCGTGTGGCGGCCCGGCGAAGCGCATCGTGCCGCTTGTCAGCGGGCCTCGCCTCGCGCACAATCCGCCCCCACATGAGCGATCTGACGCCCGAACCTCCTGAAACTGACAAGCCCAAGACCCCGACCTCGCCGGAGGAGGTCACGCGCAAGCTGGAGGACTTCATTAAGAACACGCTTGGCGGACAGGTGCTCTTCACCCGCGTCGAGGGCTCCGGTTTACGGCCGATGAAGGACGGCGAAGATAAAGCCGAGGACGAGCCTGCTGAAGATGATGGAGCAGCCTTTGAGTTTCATTACAAGCCAGCGGACATCAAGGCGCACCTCGACCGCTTCGTGATCCGCCAGGATGAAGCCAAGAAGGTACTCGCGACGGCGGTGTGTGATCACTACCACCACGCGCAGATGCTGCGTGAGGACCGCGAGTCCGACTCGACCGGGCCACGGCTCGAATTTTCGAAGCAGAACGTCATCATCATCGGTCCCACCGGTGTAGGAAAGACCTACCTCGTCAAACACATCGCTGATCTCATCGGTGTGCCGTTTGTGAAGGCGGACGCGACGAAATTCAGCGAAACCGGCTACGTCGGCGCGGATGTGGACGATCTGGTGCGCGATCTCGTGGCGAAAGCGAACGGCGATATCGAGCTGGCCGAGCACGGCATCATTTACCTCGACGAGATCGACAAGCTGAGCAGCGGGCCGGAAAAACTGGGGCGCGATGTGAGCGGACGCGGTGTGCAAACCGCGCTGCTGAAACTCATGGAGGAGACCGAGGTGCCGCTCTACGCGCCGAATGACATCCGCAGCCAGATGCAGATGATGTTCGACACGCGCAAGGGGCGCACCGGCCGCGAGGTGGTGAACACGCGCAACATTCTCTTCATCGTCAGTGGCGCGTTCAGCGGCCTGGACAAGATCATCGAGAAGCGCACGAACCGGAAGTCCATCGGCTTCGTCTCCGCTGACACGAAGATCACAGCCGCCGAGCATTTATTCCGCGAATCGCGCACCAAGGACTTCATCGACTACGGTTTCGAGGCCGAGTTCATTGGACGTCTGCCAGTTCGCGTGGTCTGTGATCCGCTCAGCGCGGATGACATGTTCCAAATCATGAAGAACTCCGAGGGAAGCCTCATCCGCCAGTATGAGCGCGAATTCGCGGCCTACGGAGTGAAAGCCACGTTTGAGGACGACGCGCTGCGGGAGATCGCCAGCCGCGCCGAGGAGGAAAAAACCGGTGCGCGCGGCCTCGTCACCGCCTGGGAGCGGGTGCTGCGTGATTTTAAATTCGAGATGCCCAGTCTCGGCCTGCCAGGGCTGCTCATAGACGGCGCTCTGGTCAAAAATCCCGAGCATGTGCTCGCCCGTTGCCGCACCGAGGCCGCCACCTTTGCGGTCGAGCTCGGCGCGGCGCATGCGGACGAGATCAAGGCCTTCGCCGAGCGCTTTCAGCGTGAGCACGGCTTCATGCTCGACTTTGACAGCAGCGCCATCGCCGCGATCGCCGCCAGGGCGCAGCGCGAGGGCATGCACGTCGAGGCCATGTGCGCGAAGCTCTTCAAAGACTATCCCTTTGGCCTGAAACTCGTCACCCGCAGCAGCGGGGAAACCAGCTTCGCCCTCTCCGCCGCTGCGATTGCTAATCCCGACAAGTTTGTCAGCGATCTCGTAGTCAGCGCCTGCCGTCAGCGGCCTGAAGCGCAGTCGTCCACAATCATCGACATCACACCCGAATCTACTTCTCATGAATCGTAATCACGCTGCCGCCATGTTCATCGGCGTGCTTGTCTGCATCCCGCTGCTCGCCCTTTATCACTTCGGCTTTTTCCAGAGCACGGCGGACTGGTTCGCGGGGCTTTATGCGCGTGGTTTCGTCCTGCCGCAGGTCGGTTTGAAGCGGCTCGTCTGGCTGCAATACGGCTACTACACGGTGATGGCCTTCGCCAGCGCCTGGGTGTGCATCGAGATGCTCTCGCAATGGCGGCGGTTTGCCTTTCTGCTCGGCGGCACTTTCCTCACAGTCACCTTTGCCTGCGTCATGGCCATGAGTGGTGTTTTGTTTGAGCCGGTGTCCGGTTCGCTGGCGTTGTGGTTCGCCGGGATCGCGGGTATCGCCGTTGGCGGCACGGTGAACGGCTACCGCCGCCATGTGATGCGCGAGTATTTTGTGGGGCGAATGTCGACACGCTTGTTTGAGGAGCTGGCGGATCAAAACAACCCAGCCAAGATGACAGAGCGCCGTGAGATCACGGTGCTGACCTGCCGTCTGCTCAATCACGCCGAACTCAGCACCGGCATCGAGGCGCGGCAGTTTGAGGAGCTGGCCACGCACTTCCAGCGCAGTGTCACCGAGTTCCTCATCGCCCGTGGTGCCTACCTGGACGACTGCGATCCGCGCCAGGTACGCGTGTTCTTTGGTTTCCCGCTCTCGGATGAACATCACGCGCTGCATGCCGTGCAAGTTGCCGCTGTGCTGCGTACGCAGTTGAGCGTGGTCACACGCGAAATCGAGCAGCGCTTTGGTAAGAAGGCGCAGATCGGCGTGGCCTTCAGCACCGGACCGGCGGTCTGCGGTCTGTATGGAGTCAGCCACTTCGAAAGCTTCAGCGCCATTGGCGATGTGATCGACTTTGCCTCACAGCTCTGCGTTTTGAACGCCGAGTACGGCAGCAAGGTGCTCATCAGCGCCCGCACCTATGCCTTGGTCAAAGACAACGCCGAGGTGCGGCCGATGGAGATGGTCTGCGCCGCCGGTTCCAGCCAGATGAGCGAGGTCTATGAGCTGCTGGCCGAAAAAGGCACGCTCTCAGAGCAGGACGCCCGCGCTCGCGATGCCTTCTGGCAGGGTGTGGTGCAGTATCGCAAGGGCGACCTCAAACAAGCCCTCGCCAGCTTTAACAGTGCCACCCTTGAGGATCGCGAAGACGCGCCGCTGAAATACTTCACCGAGCGCGTCGAGGCGGCGCTGAAGGAAAAAGCCGTTCCAGAAAAGGAAACGCCCAAACACTCGCGCAAGCTCGCTGCCACCTGATTTTAAGTTTCTTCGACATTCGTCATTTCTGCCGTGCGCATCGACTACCCACCCGCCATCCAGCGCCTCGTGGCCCAGCTCAAGTCGCTGCCCGGCCTCGGTCCGCGCAGCGCGGAGCGTCTGATGCTTTGGCTGCTGCAGATGCCGGATGCGCGCATCACCTCGCTCTCACACACCCTGCTGGAGGCCAAGGAGCGCATCGTGCCATGTTCCGACTGCGGCTTCTTCATCGAGAACAACAGCGACTGCCTGCTCTGCCACGATCCACGCCGCAACCAGCGTTTGTTGTGTGTCGTCGAACAAGCCGCCGATGTGCTGCGACTGGAGCGCAGCGGTGCTTTTCAAGGCTTGTATCATGTCCTCGGTGGTCGGTTATCGCCGCTCGACAACGTGACGCCCGAAGACCTGCGCATGGAGTCGCTCGTGGAGCGTGTGCGTGATCTGCACACCGAGGAGGTCATCATCGCCCTCGGTTCCGATGTCGAAGGCGAGGCCACCGCCAGCTACATCGCCGATCTGCTGCGTCCGGCGGGCATCGCCATCACGCGGCTGGCCCAAGGCATGCCTGCGGGCGGCAATCTCGATCATGTGGACGAACTCACGCTCTACCAGGCCCTGCATGGGCGGCGTAACATGAACTGAAATCGGTCACGCAAGCCCCAACTCGGCCACTTGGGCCTCATCCAGGCCGAGGTAGTGCCCTAGCTCGTGCAGGAAGGTGATGCGCACCTCGTCGCGATAGGTTTGGAGGTCGCCGTTGCAGTCGTCCCACAGGTTGTCGAGAAAGAGACGGATCCGTGGCATTTCATCCGGCGATTCCGGCAAGGGATCACAGCGGGCGTTGCCTTCAAAGAGGCCGAGCAGATCGGGATCAAGGTCTCCGTCGATGTCGATCAGTGCATCCATCTCGCAGAACTCAATGCGACATTCCGCGGCTTCATCACGAATTTCCTGGGGCATGGCCAGCAGGGCGGACTTCAACACGCTGGTGGCGACGGATTGGAGACGTTCAAAGCGCATGTGAGTTATTTCTTCGCGGTTTGCGGCTTCTTTTTGAGGGCTTCGATCTCTTTGGCCTGATCCTCGGACTTCTTTTGGAGCTGCTGAACGCGGTCCCAGAGATTTTTCAAGTCGGCGGGGCTTTCGAAGTCGGCGCGGATGTCTTGCGCGGACTTGGCGGCGGCTTCGCGCACGGGATCAATGCGGTCACCACCGCTGATGGCGAGCATGAGATCGAGCAGGCCGAGCGCCTTCGGATCACGCAGCGTGCCGAGCGCCTTTGCGGCGGCCACGCGCCAGTCGCGGCGTGGATCGCTGAGTTTTTCGGCGAGGAAATCTCGCACAGCATCACGATTCGGATTTGTTGGGCGACGTGCGAGGAAGGCGAGCGCTTCGAAGGCGGCGCTGGCATCGCGTCCGCGGAGCTCGTGCGGTTGTTGCAGTCGTGCGAGCACGGCGGGAACGGCGGATTCATCATCCTGAGCACGCAGAGTTTTGATCGCGGCCAGTTCGAGGCTGCTTTGATAGCTGGAGGCGGCGAGATGCTTCTTCAAAGCCTCGCTGACCGCTGATTCACCTGGGCGTGCACCCCAAGTCTCGATGATGGTGGCCAGGATGGCGGGATTTTTCTCGCTCTGGGCCATCTTCCACAAGGTTTCGCGCGATTCTGGCGTGTGAAGGCTGGCGAGCGCCTGCACGACGGCCTTGCGCGTTGCGGCGTGTTTTTGATTCGCACTGCCGGCGATCAATTCGACCCGGGCTTCTGGCTCGCCGAGTTTCGCGAGCACTTTGGCGGCCTCGCTGCGCACGGCGTGAAATTTGTCCTCGCGCAGGATTTGGCCGAGTTTGGTGATCTGTCTGCGATCCAGCGTCTGCACGGCCAGCAGGCGGCCGATCAGGTCGGATTCGAGCTGCTTATCGAGCATCGGGCCGGGATGTGTGAAGCTGATTTTCGACAGCACGGTGAATTCCGGGTCGATGCGCACGAGTTCTGGCTGCGCGGGCAGCGTGAAGTGAAAATCCTCGACTTCTTTGCTGACATCCATGGTGAAACGAATGGGTTCTTTCTGCCCGGCCACCTTGAAGCTCACCGGCAATGGCACACGGAACAGGCGCACCTGCTCGCTGAGCTTCTGCGTCTGGCGAACAGTGATTTTCGCCAGCTTGGCGTTGGAGTCCCACGCGTGATCGACTTTCAGCTCCGGCACGCCGCCGTGATGCAGCCATTGATCGAAGAACTGGTCAAACGACAGTCCGCTGACCTCCTCGACGACATCCTGCAAATCATCCGTGCTCACGATGCCGCTGCGATGGCGGTCGAGATAGGTTTTGATGCACTTGCGGAACAAATCGGGGCCAAGCTGGCTGCGCAGCATGTGCAGCACCCATGCGCCCTTGGGATAGGCGCGATTGTCGAACTGCTGCATCGGGTCGCCGTAATCACGCCAGACGATGGGCCGTGTGTCGTTCGCGCCGAACACTTCCTGCGCTTCCAGCCAGAGCGAGTATTTCATCGCGTCGGTGCCGAGCTTCTGCTCCTCGTAAAGGATGGTGTAGTAGCTGGCGAAGCCTTCATTCAGCCACAGGTGCGCCCAATCGCGGCAGGTGACGAGATCGCCGAACCATTGATGCGCGGTTTCATGCGCGTCGAGGCGGTGCAGCGTGCGCAGCTCCTCCGTGTCCGCGTTGAAGAGCATGTCGGCGGCTTCAAAGGTGCAGCTCGTGTTCTCCATGCCGCCGGCCAGGAAGTCGAGGCAATAGACCTGCCAGTATTTGTCCCAGGCAAAGGGCACGCCGATCTCCTGCTGATAAAACTCGATGATCTTTCGCGTGTCGCTGAACGCATTCGCCGCCTGCGCGGCATGGGATGGCGGCACCAGCATCGCCAGCGGCAGTTTGCCTGCTTTGTCTTCCAGCTTGTGAAAATGTCCGGCGGCCAGAGCAATGAGGTAGTTCACATGCGGCTGGTTTTGCAGCCAGTGAAACGTGACTAGGCCGGCTGCGCCTGGTTGCTCACTTTGCAGTGTGCCGTTGGAAACGACCTGCATGCCCTTCGGCACATGGCAGACGACCTCGCTGGTGAAGCGCTCGTTCGGGTAGTCGTAGCTCGGGAACCAGAAGCGATGCAGCTCCGCTTCGCCCTGGCTCCAGACTTGGGTGTCTCCAGCTTTGTAGCCCATCTCGGGCGTGCGGAAATAGAGGCCGTGCTCCGGTTGTGCGGAGTATTTCACCGTGAGCGTGACTTCGGCATCAGGGGCGATGGCAGAGGCGAAGGTGACGATCAATTTCTCATTCGTCACCTCATGTTCGGCCACTTTCGCGCCTTCAGCCTTCACTTCGACGATGTTCAAATCCACC
>JBIKYB010000403.1:0-4366 GCA_044355475.1 Prosthecobacter sp. | reverse complement strand
CGTGTACTGGCCAAAGACGGTCAGTTTGTCGGTTCCGAGGTCAGGGTGAATCCACGTGAAGCCATCGCCTTGCGTGATGCAGGAGCCGCGAAGCTCGCTGACCATGTAATCGCTGCCCCAAAGCACGCGTTTTGGCCCCAGAATCTCGATCGCGGCTCGAAATGCCCCCGCTTGTGTCACCGCCGAAGTATCCACGACCACGTTGTCGAGGTCGATGAGGTGATGCAGGCCTTCGCGGGCGTGGCGGTAGTTAAACGAGCGGGCGATGTGCGCTAGGACGAGCTTGCAGCGCGGATAGCGACGGCACAGACGACGAAGCGCCTCCACATTGCGCAGATCGGTGATGCCATCGGCGAGCATGATGTGCAGCATCATGATGCCATCGTGATCATGGCAGGCCTCCCACATCCACTCCGGCGCGAAGGATTCGATCTCCGCCTCCTTCGTGTCCGGCACATCGGCATAAAGGCGATACGGCTTGATGCCGATGAACACGCCCGTGCTTATCAGCCGCCTTACCTCCGCCGGATCATCCGTCGGTGCTGCGAGCACAAGCGCCCGCGAGTTCGTGCTCATGTCGATCTGCGACTGCAGCCAGGCGTTTTCGCCGACGCGATCATTGCCCGCGCTTGGATAACCGAAAAACAAGCCCTCAACTTCGCGTCCCGGCATCCACAGCTGCATCGCCGCCTGAAAATCCGCCATGCCGTAGCCGCGATCCTCATTGAGAAACACGGGGCGTTTTCCTTCGGCAAAATGGCGGCTGTGAAACAGATGCGTGTGCGCATCGAAGACCTTCTGCGGCACAAAGCCATCAATGGCGCGATGCAGCAGCTTACGGTCAGTGTCGTTGAGTTCGGTGAGGAGTTTGAGAGACATGGAAATTAGTCGTTGAGATACACAGCGTAAATCTTGGCGAAGCTGTTCATCGAATAGTTCACGCGGAGCGCGATTTTGTGGGACGGTAGAGCTTTGGACCACTTCAGAGGAACGTTGATGCCGTTTGTGGTCACTTTTGACTCGTAGCCGTCAAGAGGATGGTCAAGGTGGTCAAGGAGTTGGACGGTGAGAGGCGTTTCGGGTGTGAGGCCGTCCACGTTAAACGCGATCTCCTTCGCTGCAAATGTGCTCGTGATGAAGTGGGCTTCTTCCTCGGCCACCTTGCGAGACAAGGAGCCAAAACCATCTCGCCTTAGTGTCGCGAGGCCGATGTCCATGTCTTCTAGCACGCCGCCAGTGTCCCAGTGCGAATACCAGATCATCGTTTTGTCACCTTCGTTCACAAAGGCGTGACCTTGCAGGATCGCGACGTCGTCCCACTCGCCTTCTTTACCGCGTGGGATGATTTGGAAGCCGGGCACTGGCTCGCGGAAATGCACGCCGTCATTGCTGATCATGAGGCCGAGATCGACACGCACGCCGAGATTCCAGCTTTTGCCCTTCGGCGGCGGCTGCTCGGCGTCCTGCCACATGCCATGCAGGCCGACCATGACGTTCCCACGATTCCATAGGCCCGCGCCCATGTGCATCTGCTGGCCTTTCACCGGCGGATCGGAAAGCTGGCCGGGGCGCGCGTAGGAAAGCGCTTTCGCCTTCGACCACGTCACGAAATCCGGCGAGCGATAAGCCAGCATGTCACGTCCGATGTCGCTGCCATCAGGCCGCCACGACCAGGGACTGAGAAGCTGGCCGGTGGCATAATAGAAATCACCGAAGCGATACAGGCCGCTCACCTCGAAGCGTTCACCACCGGCGTTTACCGGGCGATCTCCGACGCATTTCCACGTCAGGCCGTCCGCGCTCGTGGCGGTGATAAACGATCCCCAGCGCCGCTCGTTTGGCCCGATCTTGCTGCGTCCGCCTTTGACTTCATCAAAGGGCATGTGCGCGATGTAGGCGCACTTGTAGCGCTTCGCTGGATCAGGATCATGGGGTTCGTAAAGCACGGAGAGAAAGTCGTTCACCCGTGTCATCGAGTGCGGCTCGCCCTCGATGAGGCAGATATTGTTCTTCGTGCTGCCATTGAAGTCCACGAGGCCCAGCTCGGGCTTCGTCCACGTCACGCCATCTTTGCTCTCCGCGTAACACATGGGCCGCCACCAGCCGGGTGCCTGCCCGGATTTGATCTCCGGCTCGTGCATGCCGAGATACCACATGCGGAAGGTATCGCCCTGCTTCATGACCGTGCCGTAAAGGATCGCGTGACCGTGATCCGGTGTTCCTGGCGGCCCGCTGCGCAGGACGGGATTGGCCGGATGCTTCTGCGCTGTCTCCAGCGTGAGCTTCAGATTGTGCTGCCAGGCGATGTTGTGATCATCAAAGGCAAAGAACACCTGCTCGGCGGCATGAAGCTGGAACGCGAGGCAACTCAGGAGGCAAAAGATGATCTTCATTCAGTGATTCTGATCCTCGGGCTTGCTCCTACCAGCACAAGTTCCTGGTTCAGTTGGCGGACCAGCTTGTTGTGTAGCTTCGGCTGGCCAAGGGAGCCGGATTCGATTGCCCAACGAATCTACTTTACATAAATCGCGCTCAAGCGGATGTCCGCACGTTTCGGACCTTCAAAGATGACATGGAGCCGCACACGATCTGGAAGCCTGCCGGGCTTTCCCCATTGGATGGGCATTTGAAAGCCGCTCTGAGTCACACGGGTTTCATAGCCGGGAATCGGGCGTTCGAGATGATCGAGCAACTCGATGCGAAGCGCCGCGTCTTCGCTCAATCCATCCGCATTGATGTAAAAGCGCGGATTTTTGACGCTTAGCGAGGTGGTGACGAGTTCAGCGGTGACTTGGGGGAGCTGGTAATCGCCCGGACCTTCATTGCTGGGATCGAAGACGAGATCACCGAAGCGGTCGCGAGGCAATGCGGCGATGCCGACACCGCCACGAGGCATCTCGGGACCGCCGGTGGGGCGCGGGTCCCAGGTGCCGTAGTAGATGTAGGTTTGTTCGCCAATGTTTTCAAAGCCTTGGCCCTGGATGAGCCCGCCCTGATCCCATGCACCGTCTTTGCCACGAGCGATAAAGGTCCATTCGTGCTTTGGTTCGCGGAAGTTGAGGCCGTCGTTGCTCATCACGAAGCCGAGATCGATCGTCGTATCCTTCCACTCCGCGCCGCCATGCCAGCGGCCATAGGTGCCGAGCAGCACGTTGCCGCGGTTCCACACGCTGATGCCTTCGTGCGACTGCTCGCCCTCGCGGCTGCGGTTCGGGCCGAGCCACTCTTGCTGTGTCGTGCGTGTGAAAGTGATGGCGTTGGTGGCTGACCAGTTCACAAAGTCGGAGCTGCGGTAGGTCCTGTTCACACGCCCCTGGTAGTGATGCGTGCCAGGCAGTGCGTTTTGACCGCTGATGAAATACTGCCCGTCCCACTGGTAGAGGCCGCCGCAGGGCTCGAAGTGAAAGCCGGGGATGAAGAGATCTTCCTTGCGCAGCTCGGCTTTGAGCGGTTTCACGTCCTTCACCGGCTTCCAGCGCAGACCATCGGCGCTGACGAATGGCAGCAGCGTGCCGAGGCGTCGCGTGTGGCGGTAATAGACATGCGTGGTCATCTTGTAGCGCCGAGATGCATCTGGATCTGAGTCGTCCTTGATCACCTTGAGGTTCACAAAGCCCCAGGCTCCACCGCCCATGTCTAGCAGGTTGTTGTTCGTGCTGCCGTGAAAATCCACGAGGCCGAGTTCTGGCTTCACCCAGTTCAAACCATCCACACTCTCCGCATAAGCCGCCCGCCAGCGTGATGAGGTTACCTTGTTGTTCGGGTCATCGTCGAAGGCCACATACCACATCCGGTATTTCGCCCCGTCTTTGATGATCGAGCCATAAAACTGCACGCCATGAGCATCCGGTGTGCCCGGTGCGCCACGATTCATCACCGGATTGAGGTAATGCTTCACCGGCTGCCGCATTTCGAGCTTCAAGTTCTGCGTGTGCGGGATGGAGATATGATCAAATGCGAACAGCGTTTGCGCCTTCGTTTCATCAAAGAAGTCAGCGGCATTGAGCTGGAAGGCTGCGGCAAGCAGGCAGGTGGTGAGATGAGCTTTCACTAGAGCTTGGGGTAGGAAAATTGGGGGTAGAAAGATTTCAGAAAAGCTGGCTCGGGAAATTTTCCTGTGACTGATCTTCCTACCGGATTTCATTTATCCAGCTGTCGTCGTGGTGTGCGCCGAAAAGGTCTGTCTGCGGTAATAGCTGCTCCAGCAAGTTCTCGGGCGGGATGTTGGGCGGCAGCGGCTTGAATCGTGCTGGCACACCCATCGCGATCATCCCCGCAGGCACGTCTTTGTTCACCACGGCTCCGGCGGCGATGAAGGAACCGCGTCCGATGGTCACGCCGGGGCAGATCGTGACGCCACCGCCGA
>JBIKYB010000402.1:0-4371 GCA_044355475.1 Prosthecobacter sp. | reverse complement strand
GGGTGACATCTCGCAGGAAGACGCGACCATCTTCAAACGCGGCCAAGACGGTGCCGCGAATGCGGGCGCGGTGATGCGGCTCATCCGCCGCGCCAAAGCGCAGCAGCGCGGCGACGGAGATGACGGGCAACGAGTCCGGCGCGGCGGCGCTTTGCGTGAGGGCGACATCGCTCCAGTCTGTGACGCGAAGGTAGGGAAAGACGAGCTGACGGCGGTCATTGATGCCCCCAGCGGCGAGGGTGGTGATGCGCAGCCGGGCATCGATGAGCGACGGCGCGGCCTCCAGCGGCGCATCGACCCGCACCTCGATCACTCGACTGCCCATGGCGAGGCGCAGCAGGGAGCGATTTTCATCCAGCGGCGTCAACGTGCGCCCGAGGCCCTCGACGAACACTCGTTGATAATGAAAGCGCCCGGTGGCGAGGTCGTCATAGATCGCCGAAACCGCTGCCGGGGGCGATTCGTGGCTCAAAACAGTGATTTCGGTCACTTCGACGCCCGGCAGGTAAAGCCCGGCCATGGTGACGCCTTTCACCTTCACGCGGTCCCCGACTCTGAGGTCGTTGCGGGCCGGTTTGAAGTGCAAATGCGTGCCCGCGGTGTCGTCCTGCACGAAAACCGTCCCGCCGCTCTCGACGAAGCCGACGGTGGCCGTGAGCTCGACTGGCAGCTTTTCCAAACTGCGCTCGTAGGGCAGCGTGCGGATGTCGAGGGCCGTCGTCAGCTGCGCTGAGAATGATGAATGATGAATGATGAATGATGAATGATGAAACAAGAACCGCGAGGCGCATCCAGCCGACATTCATCATTGATGCGCTTTGCTTCCCTTCGGGCTGCCTGCGGCAGTCTGTCTCGCTTCGCTCGGCTCGCCATTCAGGTTTCGTCATTTCGCATCAGTCCTCCGTGGGATCGACGCCTTTTTGCAGCTTGCGCACGAGGTCCTTCACCTCATGGGCCTGGCGCATGTCTTTGAACTGAACCTCGATGCCGGCGTTGGCGGCGGTGGAGAAGTCGATGGTGCCGAGGCCGAGCAGACCTTTGAGACCGGACTCGTAAACGTCGATGCTGCGGATGTCGCAGATGCGCGCCTCTTTGGAACTGCGGCCGATGATGCCCCAGATCAGCTCCACTCTCTCACGGGTGACTATGTAGTCATGTGAGTAGCGAGCGATGCCAATGATGATGAGCGTGGAAGTGGCGCACAGCAGCGCGATGATGGCGTATTCGAGCTGGATGGCCAGCAGCAGCCCAGCGGCGATGAGCAGCAGCAGCACGAGAAAGAGCGCCTTTGTGTAACCAAGCCAGGAAGGATGCCCATGTCGCAGGATGACCTCGCCGCTGGGGGTGTAGCGGTATTTGGGCTCTTTCTCGGGTTTTTCCTCCTCCACATCTTCGGTTTCTTCTTCGACCGTTTCTACCTCGTCTGGAATGTCGTGGTCGGGGCTAATCTCGCGATATGCGGGGCGGTTCAGACGCGATTGGGTGACGGGGCGCATGCCGCTGACGAGCTCGCCCACGGTGTGGCTGAGGCCGGTGTCCTCATCCACGCACATCTCGCCACGAGCGAGCGAACCCCGCGCGACGAGCGTGTAGAGGTCTTCTTTCGACAGCGGTTCGCCAAAGGCCGGGTGGTTTTGCAGCGTGTAGCGGGCGGACATGATGACAGGCGAATGCGGCATGGAAGCACAGGCAGGCGGCCCGTGTCACGCAGGATCACTCTGCATCGGGCGCGGGCGGGAGCAAATCCTCGCGTTTCATTAAATCCGCCACCTTCAGCAGCAGCAGCTCTCCTTTGGGCGTGCGGAGGATCTCGCCGAGGAAGGCGGTGAGGCGGTCCATTTCAGCCACGGCGGAGTGAACCATGCTGGCGAGAATGCGTGTGTCGTGCCGGTGAGGCGGGAAGACGTTGGTGATGCGGAACATCACCTGGCCTCCGTCCCATTCGAGCTCGAAGTTGCCGAGGTTCAGCTCCTTGTTCACGCGCATGAGCAGCTCGCACACGGGCAGGCGGTGGGTGGAGGGCACCTGGAGCGTGGAATTGGCCACGACACTGACGATGTGCGTCTCGCCAAAGACCTGCATGTGCAGCGGGATCTTCGTGTGGTGCGCCTCGAAGTCGCACTCGATGACGTGGTGCTCCGGGATTTCGCGGTAGTGCCAGCCCATTTCCTTGAAGGTGCTGAGTGCGACGGCGTAAAGGGCGGACACGGGAAAATTCAAATTTGAGATCTCAGATTTAAAACCTGAGTGGTCGGGGCGGCCAGATTCGAACTGACGACTTCTTGCTCCCAAAGCAAGCGCTCTACCAGGCTGAGCTACGCCCCGTTGTCATTCCCGCCGTCCTGTGGAGAACGAGGGGCCGCGATAGTGGCGCGGTTTGGGAACGAAGCAAGGGGAAAGGCTGAATGGAAGAAGTTAGACGTGAAAAGTTAGAAGTTAGAGGGCTTGGCGGAACCCTGAAGCGACACGGTGCCGCTGAAATTGCCGAGGAGCTGGCGTTCCCACCACTCGCCGGAGACTTTTTGCGCCTCGGGCGGGGTGAAATGGTAGCGGTAGAGCCGGGCACGGATGTGGGTGATTTTTTCGACCGGGAAGGGCGGTGGTTCGAGGAGATCCCACACGGGCTGCTTTTGCTGGAGCAGGGCCGTCAAAAACTGGCCGAACCAGTGCATGGAGGAGTTGGGGTTGGCATCGCGCTGCGGATCGTAGCCTGGGTAGAGCGCAGCGAACCACATCTGCCAGTCGAGCCGGGGCTGGTGCGGGGCGATAAAACGCGGCGCGATCTTGGGATCTCCAGGCTTGTATTTGAAATCGAGCGGCAGAAAGAGCGCACCGTCGTCGCTGACTTCGAGGATGATCTCCGGGCGCTCCTCGGTCATGTCCTGGAAGAGGCCGTAGGCGTTGAAGCTGCGTGTGCGGCCGATGGGGGCGTCGAGCGCTTCGTGCCATGCCGACGGGAGCACGGCTTTAAAGCCGCGAATGCGCCCGGCCAGGAAGGAATCGGCGGCGAGCAGGGTACAGAGCATCGCCGGCAGCACGGCGACGAGAGCGGGCCACTGCGTCCAGTGGCGGAAGGACGGACGCGGGGCGTTGTCGTCGATGCGAAGCCAGAGTCGCACGGATTTTGGCCACCAGCGGTCATCCAGCAGTGTGAGGGCAAGGGCGGCGGTGAGGAGGTTGAAGAAATTGTAGTTCCCGGTGGCAAAGATCATCGCCATGAGGCCGAGGAAGCCCAGCGCGGCGGCCAGACGGCCCCAGCGGCCGAGGAAAATCGCAAACGGCAGCCCAAGCTCGATGCCATACATGATCCAGCAGCTCGCGACGTGAAACCCGCGCGGCCAGTGATGCGCGAACCAGGAAAAACCGTTCGGCAGCGGCTGCGTTTCGTAGTGGTAGAGCAGCGCGGTCATGTTTTCCCACGGCAGATCGCCGCCGCCGATTTTCACATAGCCGGAGAGGAACATCAGGCGGAACAACAGCCAGTGCAGCAGGAAGATCGAGCCACGCGGCGGCTCGGTGACGCCGCGCAGTGACCACAATCGCCACGGCGCGACGAACAGCGCAAGAAATCCGGCCTCCAGTAGCAATGCATCCCACTGGTAGCCCATGAAGATGTCGCCCGTGGTGGCGAAGGAGAGATAACCAAACCACAGCAGCGCCAGCAGCGGTCCCTGCGCCACTCCGGCCATCACCAGCACGCAAAGCACGCCGCAGGCGATCAGGCAGCCGTGCGCGAAGGGATCGCTGTAATGCCAGTAGAAGACGCCGGGGAACTGCCAGAACAGCGTCTTGTGCTCCCGCTCCTCGAAGGCGTGGATGTTCTCGATGAGGTTTTTCGCTGGCAGGATGCCGTTCTCGCCCACCAGCCCGTCATACTGCACGCCCCAGGAAACGAAGGCGATGAGGTAGATTCCCGCCAGCAGACGCGGAAACAACCAGCGAACGACGCTGTAGCGTCCGCGATGGGTTTCGAGCCAGGAGAGCGAGCTCATGACTGGGACTCATGGATCATGGTCAGTTAAAGGCGAGATTTTTTCTATTCGCGTTTCATTCATCATCAAGAAACTAAGCCTAAATAAACACTTAGACGTAAGTGAAATGACCTTATTGTCTTGTCGAACATCGCGTGAATTGCTAAAAATAATTAAATTCGCATGAACGTCATTGCTTCAACGCTTTCTAGCTTCACGATTCGCGGTTCGCATGGAATGTTGTTCCATCAAGTGTTGGCGAAAAATCAAAGTGGGGCGCGAAGGTTCCGTTGTAGAACGGGTTTTCCAATCCATGGAAGTTGCGGAATCCTGGATCAGGCGGGAAGCACGACATTCACTCTTTCAGGCACAACCTCCACCTGTGAATGCGGCAAAAATG
>JBIKYB010000401.1:0-4372 GCA_044355475.1 Prosthecobacter sp. | reverse complement strand
CAGCCTTTAGCGGCGGTCTCGTATTCAGCCAGTGCCTCCTCAAACTGGCTGCGTGCGGTCAGCAGATCCCCCAGACGACGATGCAGCTCAAGCACGCGCCATTGTTCAGCCTTGGTCTTTTCAAGATCAACGATGGCGTCACGCACGGACTGCTCAGACTCGCGGAATTGGCGTTTGATGCGAAGGGTTTCACTCAGGGCGATCCAGGCGTCTGCCAGTCGTGTCTCATGCCCTGCGGTCTGTGCCATGGCCAGGGCGCGTCTGGCGGCCTCTTCTCCTCCCGGGCAGCCCGCAACCCGGCAGGCCAGCGTGGCATGTTCGATCAAAACGTTGAGCAGTTTTGGGTGCCCGGTCGTCGATTTTCCCTCCAACAACGCCAAGCGCTCGGCAGAGGCCGCTAGCGCCTCCTCAAACGGCTCCGCTTTTCGCTCGAAGCCCGCCAGAGTGGTAAGCAGATAGGTGCGCAGGCCGACGTTCTCGTTGGTTTTGGGCAGCAGTTCCAAAGCATGGCGCAAAACCTTGCTCGCCTCATCGTGGCGTCCGCTGGTCTTCAATATGTCAGCTTGGTCACGCAACCAAATGGCGGCGTCGGCAGGAGCAGACTCGCCCTTGGCTTTGATGACCACCGCCATCAGTTCTACGGCTTCCGGGTGCTGTCCCGCTCGCGCTAGCGCACGTGCCAGCTCCTTCTGAGCCAGCAGCGTTTGCTGGTGTTTTTCCTGATGGGTGTCCGCCAGTGCTTCATAGCCCTTCACCGTCTGCCTCAGCAGTTCCACCGCCGTTTGGGGATCCCCCTGGCCGATGGACTTCCAGCCTAGGGTGTAAAGTGCCTGAAGCGCAGCGATCGAGTGCTCTCCCTGGGTCTGCTTGGTGAGTTCCCAGCGGCGGCGATACCACGGCAGCGCACGAGTATCTTCCTCCAGCGCGGTGTAAAGCTGCGCGAGCTGATGAGCGAGTTGCAACTCTGTCTCCGGCTGGTTCGCAAAGCGTGAAATCCCGGCTGCGCACTCATCCGCCAGATTGCGCAGCATCTGCGTGTTCATGCCCGCCTCCGCATGCTTGCGGGCATTCCCCAGCAACTCCTTGAGCTGGGCGCTCACCTGCCGGGCCAGATCCGCCTCGATCAACGCCACCTGACGCTGCGCTTCCTCACGTTTCAGTGCCCAGGAGGTGGCTGCTAGACCACCTGCCAGTGACACCAGCACCGCCGCTGTCATCTTCACGGTGCTGTGGTGCCGTACCAGCCACTTTTTCAGCCGGTAAGCCGCTCCAGGAGGACCCGCAAGGACCGGCTCATGATTCAAGTGCCGCCGCACATCGTCCGCCAGGGCCTGGGCCGTGGCATAGCGTTGCTCGCGGTTTTTTTGCAGGGCGCAAAGGGCGATCCAGTCCAGATCTCCGCGTAGCTCACCTGCCGTCGGCTTCGCATCTTTCGCCACGCCACGCTGCGCACGGCGGCTGGGCGGCCCCGTCGTCCACGAGCGGAGTCGTTCCGGTCAGGAGCTCATACAGCAGCACCCCCAACGCATAGACATCTGCACGCGCGTCCACTTCCTCGCCGGTCAGTCCTGCCTGCTCCGGGCTCATGTAGCGCGGTGTGCCCAGCACCATGCCGCGCAGGGTCACATCCTGCCCAGTGGCGAGATCTCCCTCCAGCGCCTTCGCGATGCCAAAATCAATCACCTTCACCACCGGCTTTCCATCTACCAGCGTCACCATGACATTGGAAGGTTTCAGGTCTCGATGCAGGACGCCTTTTTGATGCGCGTGCTGCACGGCCATGCAGGCCTGGAAAAAAACTTCCAGCCGCTCGTGCAGCGGCGGCTGCGTCTTTTTGCACCAGCGCGTGATGGCGCTGCCGTGAACCACCTCCATCACAAAAAACGTCCGTCCATCCGGCAGCTCTCCCGCGTCAAACACTCCCGCAATGCCAGGGTGCTCCATGAGCGCCAAAACCTGATGCTCACGATTGAACCGTGCCGAAACCGGCTGCGAGAGCAGTCCGGGCCGGATGATTTTGACCGCTACTTCACGCTTCACGGGCGTGGTTTGCTCGGCGCGCCACACTTGGCCCGTGCCGCCTTCCCCTAGCACGGATTTAAGCTCATAACGGCCTGCGATCACCATTCCTGGATGCTCCGGGCTTGGCTGGCAGCCCTCCACTTCATCCAGTGTTTCCTCATCTGCCATCGCTAGGTCATAAAAGGCCTGGGAAGGATGCGTTTTGGCGTTGTTTCCGCTGTTGGTCATGCGTGCAGTGTTGGGACAATAACCATTCGGGCATTCGATCCATACCGGATTCTTTGCTCGATTTTCGGAACGCTCTAAAACTGGCAGCCTTACCGCGTCACACGATACAGCGGTGTGGGCAAACCTTCACTGCTGAACCAGAGGGTCTGTCTGTCAGCGTCGTAGCAGGCACCTTCCATCTGCCGGACCAGCACTGGCGCGAGCCGCACGGGCGGCGCTTTGAGCGCTTCGGCCAGCGGCTTGTCCTGGGGCAGCGTCCATTCATACAGGCTGCTGTAGGTGGAGACGAGCAGGCTTGAGGCGTCGGGTGAAAAACCTGCGGAGGTCGTCATGCAGTTGTCGTGCGGACGTTTGCCGACGCGAATCAAGGCAGGAAAGACCAGGGTGGTGATTTTCTCCAGTTTCATGCTGGCATCGTCTTTCAGTGTCTCTGGAAAGGCGTAAAGCGTGCTCGGGCCATCATCGCTCTTGGTCAGAATGTACATCCGACGGGTCTGGGGATGCACCAGCAGGCTTTCGGCGTTGTGCCTTCCATCGGGGTAATAAAAGCGCCAAATTTTCGGGGCAGCGCTGCTGGTTTCCTCGAAGGGCTTGCCGGGTGCGCTGACCTCAGGCTCGGGAATTTGATAGATCTGGAGCGTGGGGCGGATGCGGAGGTTGTCACCGATGTCGGCGATGAAGAGAGCGGGCGCTCCTTTCTCGTCCTTGCCGAGGGCGATGTCTTCCCAGTCGAAGTTCGCCGCGTCACGCACGCGCACCTTGGCGCGGGTTTTGCCAGCGCGATCAATCGCAAAGACACAAGGTTCACCGCCAGAGTCGTTGAGCGTCCAAAAAATTTTGGGATCTCGACCGCTGAGGCAGAGGCCGGAGCTTTCATTGAGGCGCTTGTCCTCCAGGATCGCCACGCGGTCGCTCGTGCTTGGCACTGGTTTCTCCGGCCAAGCGGTCTGCGCACAGGCTTGAGCGGCGCAGAGGCCAAGAAGTAAGAAAACTTTCATGGCTCAACCAAGAGGGGTGGCCGGGCCTGGAAGCAGTCGGCTGTGATGGTAGTTCACGCGGTTGAGAAACCAGCGCCAAGTCGGGCCTGGGCGGCCACGTTCGAGCAGGAAGTGCGGGCAGTCCTTGTTTGGCGGGTTCAGGCCTTTGCGCGGCCAGTGGTAATGCCCCATGACGTGGCTGAGCGGAATGTTATAAGCACGCATGAGATACGCCGCGAGACGAGCCGTGCGGTCAATCGTCTGGCCGATGTCGTTGCCGCTGTGCTCACACATTTCGATGCCGATGCTGTAGTTATTACCGGGTCCGTCAAAGTCGGCGTGCTCCCCCTGCTCACGACCAGGCAGGTGCTGGATGGCGATGTCCTCTTGCACGGTGAAATGCCAGGTGAGAAAGCCGATGCGGTTGCCGTCAGGGCGCTTCGTGGCGCGCAGCGCACCGCGTTTCAGCGCCAGCGCGTGGTTGTAGGCATTCCCGGTGTAGTTTTGCGTACTGTGGATGGTGATGTAGCGCGGATTCATGGGCCGGAAGTAACGCCGCCCCACCGTGCCTGGCGGGATGAGGTCCAGCTTCACCCTTGCCTCAGCCAGGAGCTGATCTGGCGTCACCTGCGGCGGGCCATTGTAGAAACGCGACTCCCAGCGGGAGATGCGCGAGGTATCGTAAGTGGCGCAGGCCACGACAATGAAGGCAAGAATCAGCGGTAGAAAAAGGGCGGTGTTCCGGCGCATGGGACTGTTTAGAGTTCAGGGTTCAAAGTTCAAGGTTCAAAGTTGGGCGTTCTTTGCTCAAGACGTGCCGCCCGCCAAGTCCTTCAGCATTTTTGGAGGCCAAACGACTCGCGTAAGACGCACAACGTTCCAGCGGCCACTGGGAAAGCCAGCCGTGTAAAAAGGCACCGTGAAACACATCGCCGCAGCCAGTGGTGTCGATCAGCGGCTCTGCTTTGAACGCTGGCTGATGGAAATGCGTAGCGTCTGGCCTCCACACATGACTGCCGCGTGTTCCTTCGGTGATGACGAGCAGCCTGGCGGGCGGCTGTATGAGTTTGGCGGCCATTGCAGTCAGATCCGTGCTCCCGGAGCACTTTTCAGCGAAATCACGCGAGACGATGCGCACATGGCTG
>JBIKYB010000009.1:0-43660 GCA_044355475.1 Prosthecobacter sp. | reverse complement strand
GGCGTGATTCTGGATCAATTGAAGGCCGAAGGCGTGCTCGATGACACCATTGTCATGTTTTTCGCCGATCATGGCCGCCCGATGCCGTGGGGGAAACAATGGCTGAGCGTCGAAGGGCTTCAGGTGCCACTGATCATGCGCGGTCCGCAGATCGAGGCCAAAGGTGTCGAGGAACACCTCGTGAGCTTGATCGACCTCGCTCCATCCATGCTGAAACTCGCAGACCTGCCTGTTCCTGCTTGGATGGAGGGCAAACCGATCCTCAGCGGTGATTTTCCCGAGCGCGACGTGCTCTTCGCCGCGCGTGATCGCTGTGGTGATGCGATGGATCGTGTCCGCGCCGTCATCAGCCGCGATGCATGGCTCGTGCGGAACTTCAAGACCGACCTCTCTCGCTTGAACTGGTCCGGCTACAAGGAGGCCAGCTATCCCGGTATGGCCCTGCTGCGTGTGCTGAATGATACCGGCGGCCTCGACACCTTCCAGACACGGTGGTTGCAGCCGACACGGCCCGAGATCGAGTTTTATGACCTCAAGACTGACGCGCTCGGCCTGCATGACGTTTCACAGCATCCAGATCAAGCCGCGTCGGTCGCCCATTTGCGCGTTGCACTCGATGCGTGGATCCAATCGAGCGGAGATCGCGGCGCCGCTGGTGATCCACCCACCGAGCCTTCGATGGCGACAATCCTCCAAGACAAACGCCTCGACTACCAGCGCACCTGGAAGGCACGTCTCAAAAAAGCCGAGCCAACCGATGCGGAGCGCCTCGTTTGGTGGATGAAGAGTTACGGGCTGGATTGAATTGGAAGATGGAGGCTCTGGCGCTCGTTCGCAGCCACCCCATGAAGCTGCTTCTCGCTCTCCTCTTTTTATCTGTCGCGCACTCCTCATTCTCGGCCCAGCCCGACTCCGCCCAGGCTACGAAGGGCAGGCCGAATATCATCTGGATCATGGCGGACGACCTCGGCTACGCCGATCTCGGCTGCTACGGACAGAAGGTCATCACCACGCCAAACCTTGACCGCATGGCGAAGGAAGGAATGCGCTTCACGCACTTTTACTCGGGTGCCACGGTCTGCGCCCCATCGCGCAGCGTGCTTATGACGGGATTGCATCACGGCCACACACGCATCCGTGGCAATGCAGGCCAGACAAACCCAGCCGCACAGGCTTTGAAAGAAGGAGATGTCACCGTGGCCTCCGTTTTAAAGAAGGCGGGCTACAAAACGGCTCTCATCGGCAAATGGGGCCTCGGCAATGTCGGGGAAGCGGAGAGCGGCCTTCCGCGCAAGCAGGGCTTCGACTACTTTTACGGCTACCTGAGCCAGCACCACGCGCACAATCACTTCCCCGACTACCTCTGGCGCAATGAGAGCAAGGAAGCGCTCTCCAACATCATCGTGCCCGTCGGCGAAGACGGTGCAGGTTATGCCACGGAGGCGATTCATTACGCGGACGATCTCTTCACCGATGACGCGCTGAAGTTCGTCACGGAGAACAAAGCCGCCCCCTTCTTCCTCTACTGGGCCATGGTCATTCCGCACGCGAACAACGAGCGCGGCAAGATCCTCGGGGATGGTGCCCATGTGCCCGACTACGGTCCCTACGCGGACAAAGACTGGCCGCAGCAGGACAAAGGCCAAGCGGCGATGATCACACGACTCGACAGCTATGTGGGCCGCATGATGGAGCAACTCAAAGCACTTGGCCTCGCGGAGAACACGCTCGTCATCTTCAGCAGCGACAACGGACCGCACAACGAGAGCCAGCACGACCTCGAGCGCTTCGATCCCAACGGCCCCTACACTGGTATCAAGCGCAGCCTCACGGACGGCGGCATCCGCGTGCCTTTCATCGCCTGGTGGCCGGGTAAGGTGAAGCCGGGCGAGTCCGCGCATGTCGGTTACTTCCCCGATTTCATGCCCACCGCCGCCGAAGTCGCTGGAACACCCGCGCCAGAGCAAACCGACGGCATCAGCCTGGTGCCCGTGCTCACCGGCAAAGAGCAGCCCAAGCACGACTTCCTTTACTGGGAGTTCCATGAAGGCGGCTTCAAGCAGGCTGCTCTCTATCAGGGCCGCTGGAAAGGCATTCGCAGTGGTGGTCCCGATGCCCCCGTGCAGCTTTTTGATCAGCAAAACGATGTCGCCGAGCTGACCAATGTGGCCGACAAGCATCCCGACATCGCCACGCAGATCAGCGACTACTTGAAAATCGCCCGCACACCGCTGGCTGAGTGGGAACCGCAATGGAAAGCCGGGAAAAAATCCAAGAGGTAATCCCTTGTCTGCGCCATTTGAAAATCGAACGGCCAGCGGTCATCGCGTTCTTCCTCACCGTTCTTCTGCGTTTGTCATTTGCCGTCGAAGCTGGATTCGATGGCTTCAGAAACATCGGCTCACGTAAGCCACAATGCTTCCAACCGCTTCACGCTCACGGGCTGGGCGGTGCCGAGTTCCTGAGCGAAAATTTGGACGCGATACTCTTCCATCATCCAGCGGAAGGTTTCGTGCTGGCATTTGGGGACGTGGGATGGCCAGCCGTCGAAGTCGGTGATGAATAGGTTCTTTTCGGCGTCTTTGGCGGGGTTGGCGAGGTAGCGTTCGTTGCGGACCTGGATGGCTTTCAAATAGCGCGGTAGATGCTGGAGCTGGTCGTGAGGCGTGGTGGCAAGGAGGTCGGCGGGGATGAGGCGGGCGAGGTCTTGTTCGAGGCCGGGGTAGCGCTTGGTCGCGGCGAGGAGTTTGGCGCGCTGGTCGTGGATCTGAGTGAAGAGCGTCTTCACCCGATGGGTGACGGCAGGGAGATCCCGGCGGACGGTTTCGCAGAGGGTGAAGAAGCGTTTCTCGGTGAGTGGGAACACGGGCTGCAAGCGCAGCATGTGCGCGAGGATGTGCTCGTGGGCCTGGGTGCCGAGATTGGACGCTGGGGCGGCTGTGGGCTGGATTTGAGTGAGTGCGCCGAAGTGATTGGCCACCGGTGCTTTGGAAGCGGGTGCGCTGATGCTGCGGAGTTCTTTGGGAAGCCAAGCGAGGTCTTTGGCAAGCGTGTTCTCGGCGAGCTTGCGAATGGCGGCGGGTGTGGTGCGTGCGGCTTCGGCTTGGGTGCGAAAGAGGCGCACGTCGATCTCGCCTTCGCGCAGCACGAGGCCGAGATAACCGAGGATGGGTGTGCCGTTGAGTTCTTCGACGAGGAGGGTCTCGGGAAGGTCGCCAAAGGACCAGGATTTGAGCGCGAAGCGTTCGACGCGCGGCAGGAGCTTCTCCCAGGCATCGGAGCGCACGTCCTGTTTTTGCACGCTGCTGCGGATGGCATCGAGATTGCGGCTGGAGGCGATGACGCTGTTGTTTTTCGGGTCGAGAACTTCAACGCGTGGCTGCAAGTGCGCGGGCAGGCTTTGCGGCGGCCAATCTTCGGCGCGGACGTGGATGCGGTAGCGACGCGTGATGAAATCGGCGAGCGCGGTGAGGAAGTCATGGCGTCCGGGATCGAAGGCGGCGGCGATTTCGCGTCCTTTGGGGTCGATGGGCATCAACTGGCGACGGATGACCTTCGGCAGCGCACGCAGCATGACGTTGGCGAGTTCTTCGCGGTTGCCGGGCACCATCCACTGCACCTGGCCGCTGGTGAGATGGCCGGCGAGCTGTGCGGGGACTTGCACGGTGACGCCGTCGTTCTCCTCGCCGGGTTTGTAGTTGTAGGTGACGGGCAGCGCGGTGTTGCCGAGCGAGACTTTGTCCGGGAACTGCTGCAGGTCGCACTCGAAGTCCTCGCCAGCAGTGAGATCGGCCTCGGTGGCGCAGAGGAAGTTCGGCTGCTCGTCGAGGTGCTCTTTGACGACACGGTTGAGGTCGTGAATGGACGAGACGTTTTTAATGCGGGCGTCGTAGAAGCGGAAGAGGCGCTCCTCGATGGCATAGACGCGATTGTTGCGCACGCGGGTGAGCATGGTCTCGATCTTTTGCCGCAGCTGGTTGTTGTGCGCGTAGAAGCGCAGCGTGATGGGCACCTCCTGGCTGTCGATGAGCGCGGCGCGGATGAACATCTGCGTGGCAGCGACGGCATCGACCTTGAGGAAGTCGATGTGCTGGCGCTTTACCTCGAGTCCGTGAATGAGCGTGCGCTGCGTGACGAGGACGCGGCCAGATTTGAGGTTCCAATGCGGCTCGCTGTATTTGTGCGAGCAAAGATGCGCGCCGAGTTCGGCGATCCAGTTCGGGTCAATCTTCGCCAGCGTGCGTGCGAAGAGCTGCGTGGTCTGCACGATCTCGCCTGCGACGATCCACGGCGGCTGGCGGCCTTTGTCCTGGCCGGGTTTGCCCTTGCTGTTCTTCTCGCGACGCTCGTAGAGATTCGAGCCGGGAAAGACGGTGACTTCGCGATTGCCAGCGGCCTTGTAGAGATTGCGCTCTTCCTTGATGGCGATGTGACCGAGCTGCGCGGCGAGGATGCAGCGGTGAATGGCGTCGTCCGTAGCCCGACTTTCCAAAGTCGGATTTGATGCGGGTGGCGGCACAGCAGAGTCTCGACTTTGGAAAGTCGAGCTACTTTTTAAATCATCTCTGAAGCAGTCGCAGAGCTGGTTCCAGACGTCGCGCCACTCCTGCATGCGGGTGAAGGAGAGGAAGTTCGATTTGCAGAACTTGCGCAGCGCGTTGCGTGACTTGCCAGTGGCGTCGGGGCAGGCGCTCCAGATCTTGAGCAGCGTGAGGAAGTCGGATTCGGGGGCGGCGAAGGCTTTGTGGGCGGCGTTGGCGAGTTCACGTTTTTCTTCGGGGCGTTCGCGTGGATCGGGGATGCTGAGGCCGGCGGCGATGATGAGCATCTCGGGCAACGCTTTCTCAATGCGTGCTTGAAGCAGCATGCGGCCGAGCGTGGGGTCGAGCGGGAGGCGTGCGAGTTCGCGGCCGAGCGGCGTGAGCTCGTGCGTTTCGTTGAGCGAGCCGAGTTCGTGCAGCAGGTCGTAACCGGCACGGATGGAGGCGCTGACGGGCGGATTGATGAAGGGGAAGTCCTCGATCTCGCCGAGCTTGAAGGCCTTCATGCGCAGGATGACCTCGGCGAGGTTCGCGCGCTGAATTTCCGGCATGGTGAAGCGATCGCGCTTCTCAAAATCCTCCTGCGAGTAAAGGCGGATGCAGATGCCGTCCTGCACGCGACCGGCGCGGCCTGCGCGCTGGTTCGCGCTGCTTTGTGACACAGCTTCGACGGGCAAACGCTTCGTGCGCGTGCGCGGATTGTAGCGGCTGATGCGTGCCAGACCGGTATCGACGACGTAGCGGATGCGCGGGATGGTGATGGAGGTTTCGGCGACGTTGGTGGCGATGACGACGCGACGTTTGCGACCCGGCGAGAAGATGCGTTGCTGCTCAGCGGAGGCCATGCGGCCATAAAGCGCGAGCACTTCGAAGCCGGCACCGAGTCTGCCATCGAGAAGATCGCGTGTGTCGCGGATGTCGCGCTCGGTGGGCATGAAGACGAGCACATCGCCGTCATCGGTCTCGATGAGTGCATTTTCGACGGCGGAGACGGCACCGTCGATGAAACCGAAGTCGTCTTCCTCAGTTACGAGCGGCGCATAGCGAATCTCGACCGGATAAAGCCGCCCTGAGACCTCAATGATCGGCGCACCGCCGAATGCAGCCGAAAAGGCCTCGGTGTCGATCGTCGCGGAGGTGACGAGGAGTTTGAGATCGGGCCGTTTCTTCAGCAAGCCGACGAGATAACCAAGTAGGAAGTCGATGTTCAGGGAGCGCTCGTGCGCTTCATCGAGAATGAGCACGGAATAGTTCCGCAGCATTGGATCGCTTTGGATCTCAGCCAGCAGGATGCCGTCGGTCATGAACTTGATGCGTGTGTCGCGGCTGGTGTCGTCGCTGAAACGCATCTTGCAGCCGACCTCGCGGCCCCACGGCACATTCAGCTCCTCCGCGACGCGTTTGGACACGCTCATTGCCGCGACGCGACGCGGCTGCGTGCAACCAATCTGGCAGCGCACATCATGCAGTGCTTCAAGGCACATCTTCGGAAGCTGCGTGGTTTTTCCCGAGCCGGTCTCGCCTGCGAGGATGACGACCTGATTCTGCCGGATGGCAGCGATGATCTCCTCACGACGCGGCGTGATGGGAAGATCGGGCGGGTAGTTGATCTGAGGCATGGGACGGAGCGGGCGCGGATGCTACACGCATGCGCTCGTCTTGCAGCCACTTTGAACGGTCGTCAGATCGAACGAGGCATTTCGCCGCGTGGGGTGAATGGGATGTTCTGTCGAGGCACTTTCGCCCCGGCTTTGATCCAGGAGCGTAGCGTTTCGACCTCCTGCTTCGAGATTGCGTGACCCGACGGAGGCATGGCACCAGGGATGGTGTCTGGGAAAGTGACGACCTGGAAGAAGCGGCTCAGCTCGGGTTTACCGGCTACGATCCAATTCGTGCCGACCAAATTCGACAGCGCCTGCGCGTCGTTGATCGGAGGCATGGTGGAGAGGCGGTTCTCGCCGTGGCAATGCACGCAGTTTGTTTCGAGAACGACACGAACAGGGGCGAAGGCCTGCTCATCCGCAGGATTCGTGGGTGTGGACAGGCAACTGGTGAGCAGTGCGACCAAGCAGTAAGCGGGGAGAACGGAGGACTTCATGACGCAGCATGCCTGCATTTCCTGATCTTGAAACCGCAATGCTTGCGCACGGATTGGCTTCACTCCTCGCCCTTGAAGTAGTCCGCCTCCGCCATCTCAAAGACCTTCCGCTGGGGTTTGGTCATCCATTTGCCGGAATCGGGGTAGTGAATCACATCCGCCTGCGGCTGGTCGGCGATCACGAGATAGGTGAGGTCTTCGGAACCGGTGTTGATAAGCTGATGAGCCTCACCTGGCGCGAAAACGAGGTAGTCGCCGCCCCTGATCGCTTCCTTGCCTTTGGGCGTGCGCACCTTGCCGCTCCCACTGAGAATGTAGTAGCCCTCCCACTGGGCGGAATGCTCGTGGAGCGGGAAATTGATCTTCCCAGGCGGGATGCGGTGGATTTCGAGGTCAAACGGGTGACCACCGCCCCAGGTGCCGATGTCTTTCTGGCCGCCTGCGGCCATCGAAAGCGACCGGCGGGCAAGGCCAAAGGTGCCTTGGGGGGAGTTTTGCGTGGTCCAGGGGAGGTCGTCGGCTTGGGCGCGGTTCATCAGGTAAGTTGTAGCACGATGGAGGATGTATTTCTGGGTGGGACGGAAATTTTTTATGTCCCAGGGCATCCAGACTTGCGGCAGGGGCGTTTTCGGTCCAGTTAGAATCATTCCAATTCTAATTCTAAATCGCCATGCCACCTTCAACTCCACGCGCACCCGCCAAAGCCTCGGGTTTGGACTGCCGCCTCGCCGTTCTCGGGGCCGATGTGCGTCTGACACCCCACCGCCGTGAGGTTTTCGATGTCCTGGCCGCTTCCACGGACCACCCCACGGCCTACGACATCCTCGACCGAGTGAAAAGCCGCTCGCCCCACATCTCCTTGGCAACGGTTTATAACTGCCTCGAGCACCTCACCACCCACGGCCTCATCAAGCAGGTCCACCTCGAGCGCGGCCAGTCCCGCTACTGCGCCAATCTCCACGAGCACGTCCATTTCCACTGCGAAACATGCGGCAAGGTCATCGACGCCCATCCGGCGACCGATTTCGACCCCGCCAAGTTCTGGAACCTCCCCAAAGGCACCCGCGTCACCCGCACCGACCTCGCCATTCACGGCACCTGCGATGCCTGCGCGGCCAAATAATCCCTCATCCCCCATCTCTCATCCCTTTCCATGTCCCTCGAAATCAAAAACCTCCACGCCCAGATCCCCGGCCGCGAAATCCTTAAAGGCCTGAACCTCACGATCAACCCCGGTGAAGTCCACGCCATCATGGGTCCGAACGGCTCCGGCAAGAGCACGCTGAGCAAAGTCCTCTGCGGCCACGGCGATTACGAAGTCACCAGCGGTGAAGTGCTGCTCGATGGCGAAAACATCCTCGATATGGCCGTCGATGCCCGCAGTCGCGCCGGTCTCTTCCTCGCCTTCCAATACCCACACGAGATCCCCGGTGTCAGCAACGCCAACTTCCTCCGCGCCTCCTTAAAAGCCCGCCTGCCGAAGGGCGAGGACATCGACGCCGTGAAGTTCTACAAAACGCTCTACGCCCGCATGGACCAGCTCGAGATGGACCGCAGCTTCACCAGCCGTAGCGTCAATGAAGGCTTCTCCGGCGGTGAAAAGAAGCGCAACGAGATCCTCCAGCTCATGATGCTGGAGCCGAAATACGCCATCCTTGATGAAACCGACTCCGGTCTCGACATCGACGCCCTCAAAATCGTCTCCCGCGGCGTGAACGCCATGCGCAGCGAGAACCGCGGCTTCCTCGTCATCACCCACTACCAGCGCCTCTTAAATTACATCCAGCCCGACATCGTCCACGTCCTCAAAGACGGCCGCATCGTCAAAACCGCCGGCAAAGAGCTCTCCCTCGAACTCGAAGAACGCGGCTACGACTGGGTCCATGAGGAGCCTCTCGCCGCTGCTGCGTGACAAACCAAAGTGAAATCATGAACCGTCAATCAACAACGAGAAGTAGAACTCTGCCAGATGTCGTGAAGCATCTCGCTGTAGTATGCATGTTAGTGGTGACCTCATGCGCACACCAATTTGTTGCCCCATTATATAACGGTGCCCCAACGTATCCTGAAACTGAAATAGCCCTCAAGGGCGGAGTGACTCTTAAACACTTCGCTGGCAGGAACTGTGAAGACGAAAGCAGGCCGGAAGTAGGCACTTCAGATCGAGCACGAACCTTTTCGCGCTATGAGTTGACTGATCTGCATGGTCATAAGTTATGCGAATCGCCTTCGGGGCTATCCGACCCTAAATACGACGGCGAGTTTGAGGGCTATAATCGGAAAAATGACCGCATTGAGATCTTCCAAAGCGAAAGCGGACGCTCTCTCCTTATCGTCGAAGACCGCTCACCTACTTTTCCAAGAGTAGCCCTGCTGTTACTTCAGCGAGATAAAGACGGTCATTGGAAGCAGCGCGAACTCCTTTCTCCTGATATCCAGGGCACTCCGGCCAACATATATGGCTCGTACCCGCCAGTTAAAGGCATCACGGACTCTGAAGTTTGCTTTGGGTACGGCAAGAAACTCAAGTCTGAAACCTTCGCCAAACTCCAGAAACCTGCCGATTCCTAACACGATCCTATGAAACCCAGCGTGTACATCGAAACGACCATCCCGAGCTACCTCGTAGCCCGGCCCAGTCGCGACATTGTGCTGGCTGGGCATCAGCAGGCAACGCGCGACTTCTGGAGCCATCGACGCCACGAGTTCGATCTCTTCATCTCGTCCTATGTCCTGGATGAATCACGAAGTGGTGAGGCAGAGATGGCTGAACGACGCCTTCAAAGCCTGCAAGGCATTCCTTTACTGCTGGAAACGTCCGAGTCGAGTGCGCTCGCGTTGCGGTTGGTCGCCCGGCTCGGGCTCCCGCAACGAGCGGAGGCGGACGCCTATCACATCGCCATCGCAGCAGTGAATGAAATGGATTTCCTGCTCACCTGGAACTGCACTCATATCAACAACCTCCACATGCTCCGGCGCATTGAAGAAACCTGCCGTGACGCTGGTTTTGTGCCGCCAGTCATTGGAACGCCTGAGGAACTCGTCTAACCGCCATGAACTCAATTGAAGATCCCATCATCGCCGAAGTCCGCGCCAACCGCGAGGCCATCTTCGCCAAGTGCGGTTACGATCATGACAAATTCAATGCCTACATGCGTGAGGTCGGCGAGCAGTTCAAACGCGAGGGCTGGGTCTTCGCCGATCGCCCCATCGTTCGGCGCAAATCCGTCAGCTACGAGGCCTCACAGCCCGAATCCTTCGTCGTCCGCGAAGATTCCCCAGGAACTTCTGCAACCTAGAAAATAAACCATGAGCAACTGGCCTGATTATCCTCGAATTGCCTCTGTTGAAGCCCTCTGTGGCTTTCAACTCCGCATGGCTTTCGTCAACGGCCAGACTCGTCTCTACGATTTCACCACGAAGTCTGGCCTGCCCGCCACCGAACTGCTCCGCGACGAAGCGCTCTTTAAAACCGCGCACGTCGATGTCGGCGGCTACGGCATCGTCTGGAATGACGATCTCGACATCGCCGAATCTGAACTCTGGCTCAATGGCCAGCCTGTCGAGTCACCAGCCAGCGCTCTCGCCGCTTGAGCCAACCTGAAACTTTAAACCTGAAACCCGCCAAACTTTAACATCATGGTCTCCGCCCCCGACTCCACCCTCGACGTCCCACCGGCCGTCGAAAACGACATCTCCGACATCCGCGTCGATAGCGTCGGCGATTTCACCTTTCCCGAGCGCAACAAGTTCGACTCCGGCTTCGGCATCACGTCGAAGACCGTCGATTACATCAGCGACGTGAAGGACGACCCTGATTGGGTGCGCGAGTTCCGTCACAAGGCGCTCAAAGTCTTCCAAGACAAGCCGATGCCCACGCATTGGGCCACGAAGGACCTCGAAAACATCCACTTCGACGAGTTCCGCTACTACCTCAGCGACGGCCAGAAGCCGAAGCGCTCCTGGGACGACGTGCCCGAGGACGTGAAGAAGACCTTTGATCGTCTCGGCATCCCTGAGCAGGAACGCAAATTCCTCGCCGGTGTCGAAGCGCAGTACGACAGCGAGGCCGCTTACTCGAACATCAAAGCCGCCGTCGCCGAGCAGGGCGTCATCTTTGTGAACAGCAGCGAGGGCCTCAAAGAACACCCCGAGATCTTCAAGAAGTGGTTCGGCAAAGTCATCCCGACTGGCGACAACAAATTCTCCGCGCTCAACAGCGCCGTGTTCAGCGGCGGCTCATTCATTTACGTCCCGCCTGGCGTGAAGGTGAAGCATCCGCTGCAGGCCTACTTCCGCATCAACAGCGAGCAGTTCGGCCAGTTCGAGCGCACGCTCATCATCTGCGATGAAGGCAGCGAGGTCATGTACATGGAAGGCTGCACCGCGCCGAAGTTTGAAACCGCCACGCTGCACAGCGCCGTCGTCGAACTCGTTGCCCTCAAAGGTGCCAAGATCCAATACGTCACCGTGCAGAACTGGAGCAGCAACGTCTTCAACCTCGTCACCAAGCGCGGCATCGCCATGGAAGACGCCGAAGTGCGCTGGATCGATTGCAACATCGGCAGCCGCCTCACCATGAAATACCCCGGCGTCATCATGAAAGGCAAACGCGCCCGTGGTGAAGTCATCAGCATCGCTCTCGCCAACAGCGGCCAGCATCAGGACACCGGTGCCAAGATGGTCCACGCCGCCGATGACACCACCAGCAACGTCATCAGCAAATCCATCTCCATCGGCCAGGGCCGCAGCACCTATCGCGGCCTCGTCCACATCCCGAAGCACCTCAAAGGCTGCAAAAACAACACCGAGTGCGATGCGCTGCTCATCAACAGCAACAGCCACACCGACACCTACCCCGCCATCAGCGTTCGTGGCAATCAGCACAGCACTCAACACGAAGCCAGCGTCAGCCAAGTCAGCGCCGATCAAATCTTCTACCTCATGCAACGCGGCCTCACCGAAGCCGAAGCCATGAGTTTGTCTGTCAACGGCTTCATCAACGACCTCGTGAAGGAGTTCCCGATGGAATACAGCGTCGAGCTGAAACGGCTCATCGACCTCGAAATGGAAGGCAGCGTCGGCTAGCCGCATGCGCGGAATGACGAAACCAGAATGATGAATGCCGAACAGATTCTGTTTGCTCACCGACAATCGAGTTACGCGCCAGCGTCGTGGAGTGCGTGCGGCATGCCTTGGCGCGACGCCGCTTTCGAACGTCTCCTGACCCTCGTTAGCCTTTTTCGCCCCCGACAGCGGTGCCGCCGATGCGAGGCTTCGCCCTCGCATCTCTGTCACCGCACTCCACGACGCTCTCGCGCCTTCGTTCGTCGCATCCGCTCATTCCGCCTTTCGGACTTCGTCATTCATTCGTCCTTCTGAATTCGCCATTCGTCATTTTCCACATGCCCTCCGACACCTCCACCGGCCTCCTCGCCATCGCCCCGACTGCTCTTACCGTCGCCCCCAACTGGTTCACTGCCCGTTCCAACGCCGCGTGGACCGAATTCCAGTCTCTCCCGCTTCCTGGCCTCAAAGACGAAAACTGGCGCTATTCGAACGCGAAGAAGATCGAGCTCACCGACCACGCTCCGGCCAAGGCACCAACCGCCGAGCAGTCCAAAGCCGCGCTCGCAGCTACCGAAGGCCTCAAGGAACGCGCCGCACGCTTTGTCTTCGTGAACGACACACTCGTCGAGTCCGACACGAACGGCCTTCCCGCCGGTGTGGTCTGTGTGAGCTTCGAAGAAGCCCTCAAATCCCACGAAGCGGCCCTCCAGCAGCATTTCATGAAGGGTGAGCAAGCGCTGGGCTCAAATAAATTCGCCGCGCTGCATCTCGCGCATGTCAAAGCGGGCACGGTCATCATCGTGCCGAAGAACGTCGTCATCGAAAAGCCGGTCGAAATCTTCCACTGGGTCGTTGGCGATCACGCGGCCATCTTTCCGCACACGCTGATCGTCACGGGCGACCACGCCGAGGTCAGCGTCGTCGATCATTATCGCAGTCTCGAAGGGGAAGGAGGCCTCAGCATCGCCATCGCCGATCTCGTCGGCGGCAGCGGCAGCAAGATCACTTATGCGGCCTGCCAGGAGCTGGCCGATGACGCCCAGGCGCTGCATCTTTCCAGCATCACCGCCGGACGCGATGCCAGCGTGAAAAGCTTCCAGGTGCAGCTCGGTGCCGCCTTCAGCCGCAGCGAAAGCGTCAGCGACCTCGTCGGCCAAGGGGCGCGCAGCGACATGCTCAGCGTCAGCTTGCCCATCGGCGAGCAAATCGTCGATCAGCGCACGCTTCAGCGTCATAAAGCCCCTCACGCCACCAGCGACCTGCTTTACAAAAACGCTCTCTACGGCCAGTCCCGCAGCATTTTCAGCGGCCTCATCATCGTCGATGAAGGCGCCCACTACACCGACGCCTACCAGACCTGCCGCAACCTGCTCAACAGCAACGAAGCCGAAGCCACCAGCCTCCCCGGTCTCGAAATCAACGCCGACCAGGTCAAATGCAGCCACGGCGCCACCAGCGGACCCATCAGCGACGAAGAGCTCTTTTATCTCAAAGCCCGCGGCATCAGCGACAGCGAAAGCCGCAAGCTCATCATCGAAGGCTTCCTCGCCGGCGTGGTGGAGCGCTTCGGCAACAGCGAACTGCTCGATGCCCTCGTCGCCCGCATCGACGAGAAGCTGGAGCGGGCGGTTTGATCACCGCCCAGAGTTCTTAAAGGCCGTTGGCCTGATGTTAACATATCACATCGAAAAGTGCCGTTGCTTCAGGATTGGGACCCATTGCCGCGTTTCTCCAGGGACATGAAATCTGTTTCCGCCTTTCTGCTCTTGCTGGTTCCGCTCATTACTGCCCATGCAGAGAGATGGAAACTGGATGACGCCAAAGAGTCCGTTCAAGCCCACGGCAGCGTCAAGACAGCCGCAGGCGCTGTCGGACAAAGCCTCGTGCTGGATGGCAGTTCCGTCATCGAACTGAAGGACACCGCGCAGCTCAACGGCAGCTTCACCGTCTCCGTGTGGTTCAATCCGCATGTGCTCGAAGGCACGCAGCAGATGATCGTCGGCAAAAATCGCTATTCGCTCGGCGAGCGTCAGTGGGGCATCACCATCGAGCCGAATGGCAAAATGAAGGCGCACTTGCGGCAGGACGGTTGGAGCGAAATCATCTGTGGTGAGCCGTTGAAGGCCGGTCATTGGCATCTGGCGACACTGACGGTCGATTCTGGCAAAGCAGCGCTGTTTTTGAATGGGAAGCCCGTGGGTGAGGTGAAGCTCAAAAAGCCGATTCCGGCCACTCAGGCATCCATCACACTCGGCGGCATCCTGGACGCCGGCAGACCGCGCCAGCAGTTTCACGGTGCGCTCGATGAGACGCGCTTCGAGCTTCGTGTGCTGAGCGCGGAAGAGGTCGCCACGAGTTATCGCCCCATCACGGCCACGCACGAGCTTCCAAAACCCAAGACCGCCGATTTCCCGCTCTGGGACGACTCGCAGAAGCTCGGCGAGGCGAAGGATTTGCCTGTGCTCGAAGGCGTAGAGTTTCACGTCATCAAGAAGTGGGACAAGGCGGCGGATGGTTACACCTTCCTCCACGGCGTCGGCCTCGTTTGGCACAAGGGCAAGCTCTACGCCTCCATCGGCCACAACAAGGGCGATGAGAACACCGTGACCGAGGAAGCGCAGTATCGCGTGAGCGAGGACGGCGGAAAAACCTGGAGTGAGCTGCGTGTGATCGACGCAGGCGAGGAGGAGAACCTCGCGGTCAGTCACGGCGTCTTCGTTTCGCAAGGCGGGAAGCTCTGGGCCTTCCACGGAGCCTACTACAACAAGATGGAGCGCATCCACACTCGCTCCTACTCGCTCGACGAAGCCACGGGTCAGTGGGTGAAGCATGGCGTCGCGCTCGAAAACGGCTTCTGGGCGCTGAATCAGCCGGTGAAGATGAATGATGGCAACTGGATCATGCCCGGCATCAGCGCTGGGCCTTATTCCAACACCGGCACCTTCCCCGCCGCCGTCGCCATCAGTCATGGCGATGACTTCGCGAAGTGGGATTTCATCAGCATCCCCGTTCATGAAGGTCTAAGGATGTGGGGCGAGTCGAGCATCATCGTGGACGGCGCAAACGTGCTCAACATCGCCCGCTACGCCGCCAAACCGCTCGCCTTGATTTCAAAGAGCACCAACTACGGTCGCACCTGGAGCATGATGTGCGAAAGCAACCTGCCCATGACCACATCCAAACCTGCTGCTGGCATCTTGAGCACTGGTCAGCGCTACCTCGTCTGCACCAATGCCGCGAACAACGGGGGTAAACGTTACCCGCTCACCATTGCCGTCAGCAAGCCGGGATCGCCGCTGCTCAGTCAGGTCTTTGTCATCCGCCATGCCGAGCACAACGGCCCGGGCGAATCGAATCCCAAAGCCGCCCTCAGCTACCCCTGCGCAACCGAGCACGAAGGCAAACTCTACGTCGGCTTCTCCAACAACGGTGGTCGCGGCGGCAACCATAACAGCGCCGAAATGGCGGTGATTCCGATTGAGCGGCTGAAGTAACCTTCTGACGCAAGGCTTCGAATTCGCAGTCAAAGCTGCCTCCATCACTTCACCGGCACGGGCTTCGTCTGGATGTGTTGCACCGAATCCTTGAGGCTGGTGCCAACAAGACCCGCGAAGATGACTTTGTTGCCGGGGACTTCAGCCGGGATGTCAAAGGCAACTTCAATTTCGCCGACGCCGCCTTTGAGTGTGACCTGGATCGGCTTTTCACCGAGATCGGCGGGGAAAGCGTGTTTCACTTTCAAGACGGACTTTTGACCGCGCACGATGGTTTTGGGCGCTTCAAGAATGATGAGGGCGTCGGTGGGTTTTGCAGCAGACAGGGCCTGGTTAGCGACTTTGCGTTCTTGGGCGGACGTCTGCTTGCCTTCGAGCAGCGGGTCATTCGTTTTCACCATCCAGTCTTCGAGAGCTTTTTCGAGCGTGGCCACCTGCGTGGAGCGTTCAGGTTTCGCGATGAGATTGGTGAGCGCATCCGGGTCGTAGCGCACTTCGCAGGCTTCCTCGGGCACGCGAGGATCGAAGAGGTCGATGCGGGCAGCGATGTCCTCGTTGGTTTTTTCCGCTCCACATCACGTTGCGTGAAGGCCTGCAGTTCCTGACGACGACATGCGCGTGATTGAAACGCAGCGTCTGCGCCGCGAGCCGGCCCATGTTCGGTGTGGTGTCCTTCAGTTTGCAGCCATAGATGCCGACCGAATCGCAGCTCATGTCATCGGTCGTGATGATGAGCAGGTTCGGCGGGGCGGCGGAGAGCACAGGGCAAAGGGCGAAGAGGAGCAAGAAAGCGCGGATCATGGCGCGGGTGTAACGCGACTGGGGTGCCGGGATTGCAGACAGCTTTTCAGATGCCCAAGCTCAGACTGGCTGCGTGTGTCTGGACTGACGACGGGCGGCGCGGAGGACGGCGGATTTCTGTGCGTCTTTTCGACCACGCAGATTCAGCGCCTCGCGGCTCGGCGTGCGGTGCCAGTCCGCTTCGAGGGTGCTGGCGGCGTGTTCGTGATCGATGCCCCTCTCTTCGGTGAGGTAATCGAAAAGCACCTGGGCGATGACGTGCAGCGCGATCTGATGCGTACGTCGCAGCGTGGTGTGCAGCCAGTCGCTGAAGCGAAGGAACTCGGCGAAGGGCGAGGCGGCGTTTTGCCACAGCAGTTTCAGCGTGGCGGTGAAATGGCCGCTGTTGGCGACGATGTCCCAGTAGCGGGCAAAGCGCCGCATGCGCTGCATCTGCTCAAACGGGATGTCTCGCGTGGAAAGGATCTCGTAAGGCGGATGTGGCGCGTAGATCATGCGATACTCGTCGTCATGCCGGACGATGGGGGTGCCGCGCAGGCGCTTGAGGATGCCGATTTGAATTTCCTGCGGTCCGAGACGCACGAGGCGGTCAAAACCGCGCCCGAAGCTCTCGATGCCTTCGCCGGGCAAACCGACGATGAGATCGGCGTGAATGTGGACGCCAGTCTCCTCGCGCAGGAAACGGAAGTTGTCTGCAAGACGATCAAGGTTCTGCCTGCGGCTGATGTTTTTCGATGTCGCGTCATCAAAGGTTTGGATGCCGACCTCAAACTGCACCGCACCGGCCGGAAACTGCCGAATGAGGCCACGCAACTGCTCCGGCAGGCGATCCGGCACCATCTCGAAGTGCAAAAAAAGCCCTTCACGCCAGCGGTCGAGGAAGAACTGCAAAATGGCCGAACTCGTCGGCAAATGCAGGTTGAAGGTGCGGTCCACAAATTTGAACTGCATGGCTCCGCGATCCAACAGCCGCTGCATCGACGCCAAAAACGCCTCCGTCGCAAACGCACGCACCGGAATGTCGAGCGAAGACAAACAGAACTCGCAAGTGAACGGGCAACCACGCGAGGCCTCGACGTAGATGACGCGATTTTTGAGGTCTTCGTCCGTGTAATGGTCGTAGGGCGACGCCAAATTGTTCAGCGCAGGCAATTCAGCAGCAATGACCTTTTCTGGAGACGAATCACCAATCAAAATCCCACGGCACACATCCGCGAATTTCACATCCGCCTCACCCGTGATGACATGATCCGCCAGCGCCACGATCTCCTGCCCTTCCGTTTCATACGAAACTTCAGGCCCGCCGAGGATGATGATCAAGTCCGGGCAGATGCGTTTGAGCAAGGCGACGACCTCCGTTGTCTGCTCCACATTCCAAATATAGACGCCGAATCCCACGATGCGCGGCTTATGAGCCAAGATGGCCTCCACGATCTCCAGCGGCTGCTGGTTGATGACGAACTCGGCTATGCAGGCGCGATCCTGAAGCTCGCCGAGGTTCGCCATGAGGTAGCGAAGGCCGAAGGAGGCGTGGATGTATTTGGCGTTGAGCGTGGCGAGGACGATGTCCGGCATGGGCGGGCATACTCGCCGAATCTCTGCACACGGCTACTTCTTCTTCCCTTTGCCTTTCTTGCCACCGCCTTGACCAGCATTGCCCTCCATCAAATCGGGCAGCGGGAGGTAGTCCCAGTCGAGGATCATTTTTTCGGCGAGGGCGGCGCGGAGTTCGCGCTCAGTGGCGGCGAGTTCGGGTTTGCCACTGAGGTTGTTCAGCTCCGCCGGGTCGGCTTCGAGGTCGTAGAGTTCATAAACGGGACGCGGTGTTTTGAAATAGGTGGCGCTCATGCCGGGTGGGAGTTTTCCGGCGGCATTCGCCTCTTGCATCTCTTTCCAGGCCTGACCTCCGGCGGAATCGACGGGGGCATACGGTATCCAGGGCGTGCAGTTGTAGATGAACTTGTAGCGATCACTGCGCACGGCACGTCCGAGGTCATAGCCGCCGTTCGTCATGTTTGCCTGCACGGGTGCGGAGCCATGGGGGCCGCGTTCGACGAAGAGGTGCTTTCTCGGTGTATGCGTTTCACCTTTGAGCAGGGGCAGGAAGCTGACGCCGCTCATTTTCGGGCCTGCGGCGAGTCCTGCGGCGGCGAGCAGCGTGGGCGCGAGATCTTCGGCGCTGATGAGCGCACGCGAATCGCCGCCTGGCTTCACGACGCCGGGCCAGCGGACGAGGAAGGGCACGTTCGAGCCGGGATCGTAGAGGGAGCCTTTGCCGTGCGGCATGGCCATGCCGTTGTCCCCGCAGAAGACGATGATCGTGCTGTCCATGAGGTCGCGCTTCTTCAACTCGGCGAGCACGGTGCCGACGGTGCGATCGACGCGGTTCACCTCGGCGCAGTAATCGGCGAGCTGCTCGCGCAAGCCGGGCAGATCGGGGAAATGCGGTGGGAGTTTGAGCGAGGCGGAATCAGGGCGGAACTCGGCGGGGGCGTTCCAGGCATGATGAGGGTCGCTGAAGTTCGCCCACATGAAGAAAGGCTTGTCGGCGGGCTTCTTGTCGAGAAAGGCGGCCACTTGTGAGGCCACTTCGTCATCGCTGCATTGATTCAGCGAGTCCACGCGGTCGATGAAGGTCTTCAATTGATGCTCCTGGAAAACTTTTGCCGCCGCTGCACCGACTTTGGCCGATCCATCGAGATGAAAGCTGCGTCCGCACACGCCGGTGAAGTAGCCGCCTTTTTCGCGAAGGAACTCGGGCAGCGTGATTTCATCGCGCGGCAGCGGAGCGGAGAAGCGCGTCATGCGTGCGGCCACGGGCGAGCGACCGGTCATGAGCGTGGCACGCGAGGGCACGCACTGCGGTGCGCCGGTGAAGAAGCGATGGAACTTCATGCCCTCGGAGGCAAGTTGGTCGAGCGTCGGCGTTTTGACGTTGGTGTCGCCGTAAGCGCTCAGGAACGGATAGCTGTGGTCGTCGCTGAGGAGAAAGAGGATGTTCGGCGGAGCCGAAAATGACGAGGCCGAGATGGCGAATGACGAAAGGAGGATGAACAGGAGCTTCATGGCGGCCCTATAACGCGGAGACCGAGGGCATCTTCCGATTGGAAACATTGTTGGCCGCTTCATGATGGTCCGCATGATTCCAACACACCGTTTTGTCGTTACCACTCTGGTTTGCCTGCTGACCGCCGCCGTTTCTGCTGAGGAGCCGAAGTGGGTGCCGCTCTTCAATGGCAAGGATCTGAGCGGCTGGACGCCGAAGATCGCAAAGCGTCCGCTCGGGGAGAACTTCGCGAATACCTTTCGTGTCGAGGATGGCAACTTGAAAGTCAGTTATGACGGGTACACGAAGTTTGATGAGCAGTTTGGCCACCTCTTCACCAATTTGGCCTACTCGCATTACATCCTGCGGCTGGAGTATCGCTTCACCGGCACGATGATGGCCGACGCGCCAAAGTATGTGAACCTGAACAGCGGCGTGATGCTGCACGCGCAGCCACCGCAGAGCATGCGCTTCGATCAAGGCTTCCCCGCGAGCATGGAGATGCAATTCCTGGCTGATGAAGGCAAGGGAGAACGCTCCACGGCCAATCTATGCACGCCGGGCACGCATGTGGAGATGGGCGGACAGCTCGTGACAAAGCACATCGTCAAATCCAGCGCGCCGACTTTTCCTTCGGAGGAATGGGTGCGTGCGGAGGTGGAGGTGCGTGGCAATGAGGAGATCATCCACCGCATCAACGGCGTCGAAGTCCTGCGCTACCAGCGCCCGCAACTCGATCCGACGAACAACAACGCTCCGGCGACGGATCAGATCGAACTCGGCGGCAATTTGATGCTCGGCTACGGCCACATCGCCCTTCAAGCCGAAGGGCAGCCTGTTTGGTTTCGGAAGATCGAGCTGAGGTCGCTGGAGAAGAAGTGATCAGGGAGTCAACACGACTTTCGTGCTCACCATCGCATCGCGACTGTCAGTGACGCTGAGATACCACGTGTTCGCTTCGGAGGGCGGCTTCGGGGCTGTTATTTTGTAGCCAAAGACCGGTGGACTCATTGTTAGAGAGTTCATCGTGATTTTGGCCTGGAGGCTTTTCCATTCGCGTTTTGAACGCAGTCCGGCGTCAGTGGTGTAGTTCAATTCAGCCTTCTTGATGTTGTTAACCCACGCTTTGCACGAAACCTCAATCTCATCGGCTTTTATAACGGGTTCGCCAAGGGTTGGCAGCGGCTGTTCGGTTTTTAGTCCATCCTTCGCTCCAACCACGGGTGTTATCCCCTTGCATTTCGAGTCAATGAAAATCCCGATCTCCTGCGGTGCCCAGCCGGGTGGATGGCCGTGAGGCATCTTCACCTGGATGCGGATGTGTTTTTCGCCGGGGATGACGTTGTAGCTCTTCATATAGCTATCGAGCACATAGTGGACGTCGTTGGTGCCGTTGACGAAGAAAATCGGCACACGGCAGCGCGGCAGGAGGCTGCCGGGATCGTATTCCTTCACCCACTTCGCCTTGTGCTCGCCGAGTTTGTCGATGCTGGGCTTTTGCACGGACTCGCCCTCGTGAAGGAAGCCGCAGCCATAGACGGGCACGGCGGCTTTGAAGCGATCATCGAGCGAGGCGACGAGGCAGGTCGTGTAGCCGCCCCAACTGATGCCGGTGACGGCGGTGTGTTCCGCATCCACCTCCGGGAAGCTGCGCAGCAGCGAATGCGCGCGCATCACGCTCGCGGCGGCGTGGAAGGGCCAGTCGTCACTCGTGTCGGCGGTCATGATGCAGTCGAATTTTTCAGGATGACCGTGCGGCGGGCCGCCGTTGGGCAGACGCGTGCGGGTGCCGCGATGACCGTTGCCGATGGCAACACCTTTGGCGTCAAACTCCACCTCAGGAGGGCGCGAGCCATTCAAATCCATCGCGATGGCCGCGTAACCACGCTTGGCCCAAAGCTGCACCCATTCCGCGAAGGCGGTGCCGCCACCGCCGTGGATGCAGACGACACCGGGGAATTTGGTGCCCGCTTTCGCCTCGCCGAGCGTGATCGGGGACGCATAAAAGGCGAACACCTCGGTGTCGTGGCCTTGATACTTCTCGCCCGCGTAGGTCAGCGAATGAATCGGCTGGTCTTGCCGCAGCCATTTCATGGCGGGCACGTTGTTTTTGAGCGCGTCGAGATTCCAGGGACCCACCTGCTCGGCGGAAAGCGAAGGATTGAGGGCGGAGAGCGTGATGACAGCAGCGAGAGGCGTGAACTTCATGGCGGACGAGAAAACGCCGCCCCGCGCTGAATTCAGCGTCTTTTTTGAAGCGCTCGTCCGTACGCAAACAAAACCGCCGCCGCAAGTGACTCCCGGCACTCGCGACGGCGGTTGTTGATGGCAACGGAGAGATGGACCGCTCTCAGTTGGCCTTCTTCGGACGGCCAAGCACGTCATCCTTCGTCTTGAGAGCGACGGCGACGACCTGGTCGATGAGATCCTGGCTGATTTTCAGATCCTTCAGTGTGTTGACGAGGTTTTCGGCGATGGCGTTGAAGTGAACCTCGGTGAGGCCCATGCCCTCGTGGGCCTTGCGCATGTCCTTGCCGGTCCAGGGCAGCGGACCGCCAAACGCGGCGGAAAGGAATTCTTTCTGCTTCCGGCGCTGCTTGTCCATGCTCACGTCGTCAAAGAAATGCTTCACACGATCATCGGCGAGCACTTTGACGTAGAAGGCATCAATGGCGGCTTCCATGGCGGCCTTGCCGCCGAGCTTCTGATACAGGCTGTCTTCACGGGCCTTGAGCCACTTGGTTTTGCAGGCTTCCTTGGCGAAGGACCACTTCCGGCCTTCGTATTCGGCGGTGATGGCGGGATCAGCGGGCTTGCCGGTGACGGGGCAGACGGTGTTCGTAGCGGTTTCCGTGGCGACGGCGGCGGGATCGGCGGCAAGGGCGGCGTTCACGAGCAACGTCATCACGGCGGTGATGGTGGCGAGCGAAGAGAGGATGAGTTTCATGGTTGGTTGGATGGAATGGCAGGTGGTTGGAATGCGCCTTCATATAAAGATGCACGGACGATGCATCAATACGCCGATCCTGCGCAGCATTGCGCGTTTCATGCTCGGTGCCCGGCGGGCCAATACCGGCGCACAAGGTCACAGAAACAGAAGAGCGACACAGGCGGCCAAAGTTGCATAGTGCGTGCATGTTTGAAATCAAACCCGACATCCAAGGCCGCGCCGAGATCGAGACGCTCGTGAACACCTTCTACGACCGCGTGCGCGGCGACGAGCTGCTCGGCTTCATCTCTGAGAAGATCGCGCAGACGAACTGGCAGACCCATCTGCCCAAGATGTACGCCTTCTGGGAGACGGTGCTCTTCCGCAGCGACGGCTACACGGGAAACCCCATCGCCGCGCATGCAAAGCTCCTGCCGCAGACCGCGATGGGCCGCGAGCAGTTTGACCGCTGGCTCCTGCTCTTCCGTGCCACGGTGGACGATCTCTTCGCTGGCGAGAAAGCAGAACACATCAAAAACTGCGCCGCCGACATGGCGAACGTCATTTACAGCAAGATCAACGCCGTGCCCGATCCGCGATTCGATCCCGCCAACCTCACGCCGGAACAACGCGAGCGCTACGCACGCTACAAGGCCACCACCCCATGAGCCAATTCCCCGCCTGCAAACACAAGAAGCACAAGGCCAAAGGCCCGCGCAAAGGCGGGCTGCGCTGGCTCGCGGCGGAGCCGTATCGCGTGTTCTTTGCCAGCGGCGCGATGTGGAGCATCATCGGCGTGGCGCTGTGGCCGCTGTTCTATGCGCAGCAGCTTGGCTTCTATCCGAGCATCGTACACGCGCGGCTCATGATCGAGGCCTTCGGCGGTGCGTTTGTCGTCGGCTTTCTCGGCACCGCCGGTCCGCGCATGGCCACCGCTCCGAAACTGACGCCGCTGGAGCTGTTCTGGCTCTTCGCGCTGCATCAGGCCTCGGCGATCAGTCATCTGCGGCTGCAACACGCGTGGGGAGATGGGTTCTTCGTCGCGTTGCTCCTTTCACTGCTGCTATGCCTCGTGATTCGCGTGGTGAAGTTCCGCAAGGAAGCACCGCCACCGCAGATGCTCCTCGCACTCACAGGGTTGGTCTGCGGCATCGCCGGAGCGTCGATGTTGCTTTCGTCGGCCACGATGATGGACCTGCAACGCATGCGTCTGGCGAATCTGCTGCTCTACCAGGGCCTGCTGCTGCCGCCCGTGCTCGGCATTGGCTCGTTTGTCTTTCCACGCATGCTCGGCGGCGAATTCGGCGATCCGAAAACCGCCGCGCAAAGCAGATCGAAGCTGCTTCGCTCCATCGTCGCCGCTGTGTTGCTCGTGGTCAGCTTTTTTCTCGAAGCGTTCGGCCAGGTCACGCTCGGCTATGCTGTGCGAGCCGTCGTCGCGGCGGGGTATCTGCTCATTGAGGTGACATGGCAGACGCAGCAGGTCGGATCACTCACCACGGGTCTGTTTTGGGCGCTCATTCTCGGCTGGCTCGGCATCGTGCTCGCACCGTTTCATTATGTGCAGCACGTCAGCATCGAGCACCTGCTTTACATCGGCGGCTTTGGCATGCTGATGCTCGTGGTGGGCAGTCGGGTGCTGTTCGGCCACAGTGGCGACTTGGAAGGCTTCTTTGTGAAATCCAAGTGGGTGCGCTTTCTGGTTTTCCTCGGCGTTCTGGCCGCCACCACCCGCGCCACCCCCGCTTGGGTGCCCTCCACGACCGTTTCCCATCACATCTACGCTGCGTGGACCTGGGCGCTGCTCAGCGTGCTGTGGCTCCTCTGGCATCGGAAACGCTTCGTGAAGCGGGATGAGGAGGGTGTTTGATTGTCGGCTGGCATTTGGGGCACTTGCTCCCAGAATGCTCCGGTCTCTCGCATGTCCCATCAACCTCTCAACATTCACGCCGGCACCCATATCGTGACGAAAGTCGGCGTGCATGGCAGTAACAACGCCCTCGTGCATCCGCGCGGTGCGGTGGGCATCGTCACACGCACGCCTTGCGGGAACGGAGCAGTATTTTCTCATGCGTTTCCAGATGGCTCCGAGGCCTCGCTGCTGCGCGAGGAACTGGAGGTGCTCAAACTCTTCAAAGATCGCCTCGATCCCGCTGACGCGAGCGACTTCGACCTCGAAGCGCACGTCAATCAGGACTCACCGTTCGTGGTATTGAAGGTGTTGTTGATGGTTTCCTTAAAGTCTTTGGAATCTAGTGGGATTGGGAACGGCAGTTCGGCTTTCAAATCAACTCTCTCAACGGCGCTCCCTGATCCACGATGAAATACGGTCGGCCTTGATGGTCGTTGTAGGTGGCATCAAGCGGCACGCCCATGTGATGATAAATCGTCGCGGCGAGATCCGACGGCGTCACGGGGCGTTCGGAGATCTCCGCGCCGTCTTTCGTGCTCGCGCCGATGACCTGGCCGTGACGGAAGCCGCCACCGGCGAGGCTCATGCTCATCACGACGGGCCAGTGATTGCGCCCGTCGGTGCTGCCTTGGGTGCCGAGATTCGGGGTGCGGCCAAACTCACCCATCGCGATGACGAGCGTGTCATCGAGCATGCCGCGCTCGCGCAGATCACTCACGAGCGAGGTGATGACATGATCGAAAACGGGCAGCAGCGGGCGCAGGCCGTTCCAGATGCCTCCGTAAGGCGGGATGTTGTCGCCGTGGTTGTCCCAGGTGCCGGAGGCACTGTGATTGCTGAGGTCGATGGTGACAAAGGATGAGCCGCGCTCGACCAGACGACGCGCCAGCAGCGCTTGCTTGGCCCAATCGTGGTCGCCATAGCGGTTGCGCACCTTTTTCGGCTCTTGTTCCAAATCGAAGGCTTCCTGCGCGCGGCCCCCTGCGACGATGTCGAAGGCTTTTTGGCCAAAAGTGTCCATCGCGCCCATCATGCCGCTCGCGTCGATGTCGGCCCGCAGTCCATCCATTTGCCGGCTGAGCGTCTGGCGTGCGTGCAGACGATCCATGCTGAGGCCGGAGGGCAGTTGGAAGAGCTTGGAGGCGTTGTTGCCATCAAATGGATCATACTGCGTGCCGAGATAGCCGCCCCAGGCCACATGCGAGCGCGATTTCATGTTCAGCACGACGTAGGGCGGCATCGCGGGATGATTCGCGCCGTGATGCTTCGCCACGATGCTGCCGAAGGAGGGGAAATACTTCGCCTGCGGGTTCGTGCGCGGCTCGTTGGCGAGGTTCGCGGTCTGCATGACCATGTTCGGCTCATGATTGCTAAACCGGCAATCCACCGAGCGAATGAGCGTGAACTGATCCAGCATTGCTGCCTGTTTTGGCAAAAACTCGCAGATGCGCACGCCGGGCAGCTTCGTTTGGATCGTCTTGAAAGGCCCGCGATTCTCGATGGGCCGTTCCGGCTTGGGATCCCACGTGTCGATTTGAGACGGCCCACCCGTCATCCAGAGCAAAATGACCGATTTGCCGCTCTTCGTCGCTTTGCCTTCCGCACGCAGCTTCATCAAACCGGGCAGCGTGAGCCCACCAAGCCCTGCGAGGCTCGTTTTTAGAACGGAGCGCCGTCCATGCACCACCACGCCATCTCGCAGACGCGGATTCATGAAGGTGAAGGCGTGCGAGGCTTCGTGGCCGGAACATCCATGGAAGGGAGAAGACATCGACCGTACTACGCCACGCGAACGCGGCTCTTGATGTCGGTTCGCAAAAAGACCGCACCTCGGGGGCGCTTTTCTTCATCCGCCACGGCCTGCGCAGGCTGCCAGGACTGAGCGATCGCAACATGCTTTCATCTACGTTCGTTTTCACCGTTCCATCCGCATGAAATATGTTCTCCCGCTTATCTTTGCCACGGCCGCCTGTGCCGCAGACGCACCCACGCTTCATCCAAAAGCATCAGCATTGCCCTTCACTCATCAGGGGCCGTTTGTCGCCACGGCGGCCGGCGGCGTGATCTGCGTGGATGCCAAAAACGCTCTGCTCAGCACCGATGAGTGCCTCTCATGGACCAAGACGCCGCTCTTCTCAGAGCCTGCGAAGTTCACAGTGAGCAGCGAGCGAGCGCTGCTGCGCACTCGGGAGGGCGTCATCATCTCGTCCTGGATGAATCTCGCCGAACGGGCACAGCCAAAGGGCTGGCGCTGGGGTGAGAATGCAGTGTCGTGGAAGGAGTTTGTGCTGCCCACTTATACCTGCCGCAGCACCGATGAGGGCAAGACCTGGGAGGCACCCGTGAAGCTCAGCGATCCGTGGTGCGGCTGCATTCACTCGCTCATCCAGATGAAGTCCGGCCGCATCGTGCTCGTGGGACAGGAAATCATCCCACAGTGGCGGCATGTGACGGTGATGTGGGTCTCCGATGACCTCGGCAAGTCCTGGCAACGCGGCGACATGCTGGATTACGGCGTGGGCACACATGATCACGCTGGATCGCTCGAAGGCAGTGTCATTGAGCGCAAGGATGGCTCGCTTTACCTGCTGCTGCGCACGGAGTCCGGCTTTTTATGGGAAGCGACCTCACGCGATGGCTTGAAATGGGAAGGGCTGAAGCAAACGACCATCCCGTCAGTCACCTGCTGCCCGCAGATGACACGTTTGAGGGACGAACGCATCGCGCTGCTCTGGAACGCCCCGCCGCGCCACGATCCGAAGAGCGGTTCGAGCCGGTCGGAGCTGTCGCTCGCCTTTTCCGAGGACGAAACGGCCACTTGGTCGAAGCCAGTGATCGTCGCGGCGAACTATGCGCCTGGAGGTCGAGTGTCCTATCCTTATCTCTATGAGCGCAAACCCGGCGAGCTGTGGATCACGACGATGCAGGGTAATCTGCGCATGAAGATCAACGTGGCGGATCTCGGCGCGGGTGAGATTCCCGTCTTCGTGCCTCCGCCCAAAGCGCAGCCGAAGCCCGGCGGCATCATCATGTTCGGCGATTCCACCACCGCGCCGCGTGGGTCAGTCAAAGTCTATGCCACGCGTGTCGAGATCGCGCTGCAAAGCATCGGTTCATCACTCAGCGTGTCTAACTCGGGTGTCCCGAGCAACACGACGGTTCAGGCTCGCAAACGGCTTCAAGAAGATGTGCTCCGCCACAAGCCGCGCATCGTGGTGATGCAGTTCGGCATCAACGACTCCGCCGTGGATGTCTGGAAGAAACCACCCACCACCGAGCCACGCGTCTCTTTGAGCGCTTTCATCGACAACTACCGCGCCATGATCACCGAGGCGCAGCAGCAGGGCGCAAAGGTCATCGTCATGACCACCAACCCGCTGCGCTGGACCTCGAAGCTGCGCGAACTCTACGGCAAGCCGCCCTACAACGCAGATGCTGAAGACGGCTTCGAGTCATTGAACCTCACACGCTACAACGATGCGCTGCGAAAACTCGCCACCGAGCTGAAAGTGCCGCTGGTCGATGTCCACACTGCTTACCCAGCCTTTGCCGCGAAGCACAAGACCACCATCGACGCCATGCTGACAGACGGCATGCACCCCGGCGATCTCGGCCACCAGCTCGTGGCCGAGTTGCTTGTGCCAGCGATTCGCGATGCAGTGAGGTGAGCCTCACTTCGACTTCAAACCAGCCGTGTTGACTGCCGTCACGCGATAGGCGTGCTTCTTGCCCGCCTCGGCCTTCGCGTCAGTGAAGGTCATCTTCACGAGCGGCATCGCGGGCGTATCGCTGTATTGCAGGCCCTGGAAGATCGGTCGTCCAAAGGGATTCTTCGGCTGTTCGGGCACTGTGCCGATCACCTGGCCATCACGCTCGATGATGAAGCTGGCGATTCCGCTTTCGAGATCAGCCTCGGCGTCCCAGGCAAGTTCGTTGCCGTTCACGCGGAGGTTGGTTGGCGCAGGCGGTGGTGTGGTGTCGGAAATCTGCGTGTCTTTGACATAATGTATCCAGGCTTTCGCGACGACCTCGTTGGGCAGCCAGACGGCTTGGTTCGCATCGCTGGTGAATTTGGCGGCAGGCACAGCCTCGGTGCCGAGCAGCGGGGCAAGCCAGACATCTTCCTGAGGCATCGCCTGGAGCGGATCGCCGCTGTTTTTCGGCAAACGAACGCTCAGACAGGCATCCAGCCAGGGAATCGCCAGGTAGCGTGCGTTGCCACACTCGTGAGCGGTGAGTGGATCCACCGCAACGCCGACGAGGCCGCCTTGGCCGCGCACGGCGTTGAAGAACTCCTCATTCGCAGGCCACACCCCAGCGAAACGGCCTTCTTTGACCGTCACACCTTCCTTCGTGCCTGGATTGCACATCATCGGCACCTTCAGCGCAGCTTCAGGCACGGTGTGGGTCTTGATCGTCGAGCGATCCGGGTTCGCCTTCAGCAGCGGCACACCCGAGCGCAGCCATGCGGCGGCGACGCGCTCGGGATGCGTCAAAACCATGCCGCCCGCCCAATGACCGCCGCCGCTGTGGCCCCACAGCGCCCAAGGCACTTTGGAAAGCTCGGGATGACCGCTCTTCGCACCGAGATCGACGAGACATTTCTGAAACGCTGTGGCTGAGCCATTGCGCGGGTCACACCACATTTGGCAGTCGGCCTTGTCCGGCTGCTCATAGGAGGGTGCCAGCAATGCGCAGTCGTGTTTCTTTGCCAGCGCCTGCCAGTGCAGGTCAAAGGCACCCGTGAGGCCCGATTTGCAGGATCCTTCGCCACAACCATGCTGATGCACGATCACGCCGCGCACGGACGTCACACCCGGCGGAATCCAGATCGTGTAGTTTACCGGGAAAATCAGCTCACCTGCTTGTTTCGCCTCATAACGCACGCGGTAGTAAGGCGGATCAGCGGCAGGAAAAACATCATACGGTGCGTTTTGCGCCGACAGGGAGGTGGCAAAGGCCAAGAGAGAAAAGACGATGGTTCGCATGGTGGGAGGCAAACAGAGCACGGAGCCAATAAGTTGCACGCAACCGAAACAAGACGGCGTTAATTGTCGCCTCCATGAAGCTACTCCTCACTCTCTCCTCGATTCTCATCCTTCAGTCGTCCTTCGCTGCCGACGATGGCTTCACGCCGCTCTTCAACGGCCAAGACCTCACCGGCTGGGACGGCGATCCGGCGCTGTGGAAGGTCGAAAACGGCATTGTCATCGGCACAAATGCGTCGCCGGAGGCGATGGCAAACAACAGCTTCCTCATCTGGCGTGGTGGCAAGGTGAAGGACTTCGAGTTACGCGCCACTGTCCGCGTCATCGGCGATAACAACAGCGGCATCCAGTATCGCAGCCGCGAGCTGAAGGACGTCGCGCCGTGGGTCATCACCGGTTACCAGTGCGACATTCACCCGGCCATCGAGCACACGGGCATGACGTATGAGGAGCGCGGTCGCGGCATCTTCGGCCTGAACGGCAAGGACGTAATGCTCGACCCCGAGGGCACCCTTTGGCAGCTTGGCGAGCACACGCCGGTGAAGGCCGATGTGAGCCAGTGGAACGAATACGTCATCCTCGTGCAGGGGAACCGCCTCCAGCACTTCATCAACGGCCAACCCACCTCCGAACTCATCGACCACCACGCGGACAAACGTGCGCTGGGGGGCCTGCTCGCCATTCAGCTCCACAAAGGCAACCCCAACCGCGTAGAGATCAAAGACCTCCGCCTCAAAGTCTTGCCCGAGGCTCCACTCGTGCCCTTCGATCCCACGAAGCTGCCCGCCACGGCGAAGAAGATCGAAAAACCACGCACCAGCCGCCCGCAAGGCACGGGACCGGTGGTGCCGGTGAAGAAGTGAGGTGCTCGGCTTTTCGAGTAGCGCAGCCTTTGAACCATGGGCGCATTCTGTCTTGCTTCCCGAAGCACCTTTAGAAAGCCCCCAGATTTACCATGCCGCCTTATCCATATGAGCTACATCATGGTCGATATTGAATCCGACGGCCCCATTCCAGGGGATTACTCGATGATCTGCTTCGGTGCCGTCGTTGTGGAGCCGGGCTTGGGGCGGACGTTCTATGGTCAGTTGCGTCCCATCTCGGAGAAGTTCATTCCCGAGGCGCTGGCGGTCAGCGGATTCACGCGGGAGCAGACTTTGCAGTTCCCCGAACCGGCCACGGTGATGCAAAACTTCGCCGACTGGCTGCGCAACATCTCGCGGGACCGCCCGATGTTCATCTCCGACAACAACGGGTTCGACTGGCAGTTCATCAATTGGTACTTCCACCACTTCACTGGCAGCAATCCCTTCGGTTTCTCCTCCACGAACCTCGGCAGCCTCTACAAAGGCCTCGTGAAAGACACCGCCCCCAACTTCAAACACCTCCGCCTCACCAAACACACCCACCACCCCGTCGATGACGCCAAAGGCAACGCCGAGGCTCTTCTCACGATGAAGGAGCAAATGGGGCTCAAGATTCGGCTGTGAGGAGGCGGCAGATGGGTCAAGTATGAGTCAAGTTGTGGGTCAAGCAGTGAGCCGGACGCTCAATGGTTCATGACGTCTTCCTGCCGTTTAATGACGGTTTATTGACGTTTTAATGACGGACGGTAGCTTGGTGCCGCCATGCCTTTCCTGCCTCATTTTCGCATTTCCTCCGCCACGGCGAAGGCGCTGATGGCGATTGAGGCTTCGCGGGTGGCGGTGGACCGGCTGCCGGTGACGCCGCAGATGATCGCGTCGCTGAGGGAGTCGGCGCGGCTGATGACGACTCACTACTCGACGCAGATCGAGGGGAATCGCCTCACCCTGCCACAGGTGGAGGAGGTCATCGCCGGCGGTGGAGGTTTTCCGGGGCGTGAACGGGACGAGCGGGAGGTGCAGAACTACTACAAGGCGGCAGATGAGATCGAATCGCTGGCGGCTTTGAAGCGCAAACTGACCGAGAAGGACATTCAGACGATTCACGGCCTGGCCTTCGATGGCATAAAGCGGTCCACGCCTTACCGCGACGGTCAAAACGTGATCCGCAACAGCGGCAGCGGTGCCATCACCTATCTGCCGCCGGAGGCAAAGGAGGTGGCGGGGCTGATGGCCGAGCTGGTGACGTGGATCAATGCCGAGATCGAGTCACGCGATCTGCCGGTGCCGGTGATCGCCGCGCTAGCGCACTACCAGTTTGCCACGATCCACCCCTACTACGACGGGAATGGTCGCACCGCGCGGTTGTTGACGACTCTGATCCTGCATCGCTGCGGCTACGGACTGAAAGGCATCTACTCACTGGAGGAATACTACGCCAAGAACCTGCGTGGCTACTACGCGGCGCTCACGGTCGGCCCCAGCCACAACTACCACCTGGGACGCGCCGAGGCGGATGTGAGCGGCTTTGTGGAGTATTTCTGCGAGGGCATGGCGGATGCGTTTGCGAAGGTCGCCGCGCGTGCCGAGGCCGCAGGCCTGTCAGCGCCGAAGGACAAAGCAGCGCTGCTCCGCGAGCTGCGTCCGTTGCAGCGCCAGGCCCTCGGCCTGTTCTCGAAGCATCGCATCGTCACTTCCAATGAACTCGCCAGCTACCTCGGCCTCTCAACCCGCCAAGGCCGCGACCAATGCGCGAAATGGGTCGCTGAAGGCTTTTTGACCGTCGCCAATACCTCGAAGAAGGGAAGAAGTTACCGGCTGGCGGAGAGGTTTGAGGGGAATGTAATCTAGCTCACAAGCGGGCTAACTGATACTGCATCATCGGCCAAAACCCATCGATGAGAGATACTCGTCGTAGCCCCATTGAAAAACTGACCAGCCGCCGCCTTTGAGTAGAATGCCGAGTTTTTGGAGGAATTCATCTCTCACGCTGCCCCAAGCAGGTTTTCCCGTGATTAAGGCTAACCTGTCCGGCGTTCGCCCAGCCTTGGCTTTCATGAACCAGGCAAAAGGAGGGCCTCTTTCGGCATACACAGCCGAACTTGGATACCATCGCTCCTCGATTAGCACATTGAAGAGAAAAACGAGTGCCTCGGCCTCAGCCAGCTTATGAAAGCTGATCTTACCATGCGTTGCTCGTTCTTTGAAAAGTTGAGACAGCGGAGAAATCCACTTCGTCTTCTGCTGTTCGTTCCATTCAGCGGCTATCTTGGAATAGTGGTAAAGCCCAACTAATCCTGCACACATTTGGTCGGGATATGCTCGTCGTTTAGGAAACGGATGTTCGAACAGCAGCTTCAAAGCGGCGACACCATCGACCTCGGTGAGACACGCGACAGCATACAATGCCAGTTCGTATGTTAAACATGCCATCGCGTCATTGACGAATTGATCAGATGATTTTCCTTCGAGACGAGTGGGCAGCGTGAATACCCTTTCGAGCACTGGAATGATGCACTTGGAGACAGCTCGCTCGGCGTCGATTTTGGCTTCAACCAACATCCAATCGACCAAAAGGTCACGAGCAGGCACTTGCACCCGCAATAGGCTTTCCCAGTGGCGAATTGCGTCGTCGTTTGATGAATCGTCCGCAGGAACCTGATTACTGGCTTCCTCTATCTCACTGACAAAACTGTCCAAAACATCATCTCGGAGGATAGCAACGCCGGGCTTACCTTCCATTAAGCCGATTCGGAGCGAAGTGAGTGCTGTTTTAGTAGCAACATAATGAAAGCCAACTTTATCATCCAAAAAAGTCGGCACTGAGCCAACTGCGGGTTTCACTCGCGCGGGTTTTCCGTGTAGCAACCTCACGAGTCTTTCCCAATTTTGGTTCCGCTTCTCGGGCGAAGAAAAGTCGATGAATTTGCGACTCTGGAGGAAGGTCGGCAAACACGGTTTCCCCTGATCGTCGTTCTCCATTACCACAGGAATGAATCGGGTTTGATCGACCGAGTCGTAAATCTCCTTCGAGATTATCTGCGCTTCAGTTCCCACGCCTTTCTTCCGTTCGTTGGTTTTTTTCGCGTAGGCCGAGTCAGACAGAATCAGACAAAAGTGAAGGCTTTCATCGTGCTTAAGGCGCTCCATGAAAACATTCACATCTTGACCTTCTTTGAGGTCATAATCGTCGATCACGACATCTGCCCCACCCTCTGTCATCAGCCGGTCGGCGATCGTCATCACCTCTTCCTGGTAGGCCGGGTTCGTCCAACTATACGATATAAAGACTTTGGGCTGCATGAGCAGATGCTCAGCAGCCCAAGAGCGATGCGCAAGAGATTGTTCCCGACCTTAAATCGTCAAATTACTCACACCCCCGCCAAAATGCCATTCAACGTCGCACTCGGACGCAGCGCGGCATCGGCCTTCGCGTTATCCGGCTTGTAGTAGCCGCCGACGTCGGCTTTTTGGCCTTGGACGGCGAGGAGTTCGGCGACGATCTTGCTCTCGTTGGCGGTGAGGGACTCGGCGATGGGTTTGAAGGTCGCGGCGAGGTCGGCGTCGGCGGTTTGGGCGGCGAGTTGCTGGGCCCAGTAGAGGCAAAGGTAGAAGTGGCTGCCGCGGTTGTCGATGGTGCCGAGTTTGCGACCGGGGCTGCGGTCGAATTCGAGGAACTTGCCGTTGGCGGCGTCGAGGGTGTCGGCGAGGACTTTGGCCTTCGGATTTTTGAAGGTGTCGGCGAGGTGCTCGAAGGAGGCGGCGAGGGCGAAGAACTCGCCGAGGCTGTCCCAGCGGAGGTAGTTCTCTTCGCAGAACTGCTGCACGTGCTTCGGCGCGGAGCCGCCGGCACCGGTTTCAAAGAGGCCGCCGCCATTCATGAGCGGGACGATGGAGAGCATCTTGGCGGACGTGCCGACTTCGAGGATGGGGAAGAGGTCGGTGTTGTAGTCGCGGAGGACGTTGCCGGTGACGCTGATGGTGTCGAGGCCCTTGGCGATGCGTTCCAAGGAAAAGGTGCAGGCTTCGGCGGGCGGGAGGATGCGGATGTCGAGGCCGGTGAGGTCGTGGTCTTTGAGGTATTTTTCGACCTTGGCGATGATCTGGGCGTCGTGGGCGCGGGCTTTGTCGAGCCAGAAGACGGCGGGGGTCTGCGAGGCGCGGGCGCGGTTGACGGCGAGTTTGACCCAATCCTGCACGGGGGCGTCTTTGGTCTGGCAGGCACGCCAGATGTCGCCCTGATCGACAGCGTGTTCAAAGAGCACGTTGCCTGCGGTGTCGGTGACTTTGATGGTGCCGTCGGCGGGGGCTTCGAAGGTCTTGTTGTGGCTGCCGTATTCTTCGGCGGCCTGGGCCATGAGGCCGACGTTGGGCACGCTGCCCATGGTCTTGGGATCAAGGGCGCCGTTCTTTTTGCAAAAGTCGATCGTGGCCTGGTAGATGCCGGCGTAGCTGCTGTCTGGGATGACGGCGAGCGTGTCCTGCTCCTTGCCGGCGGCGTTCCACATCTTGCCGCCGCCGCGGATCATGGCGGGCATGGAGGCATCGACGATGACGTCGCTCGGGACGTGGAGATTGGTGATGCCTTTGTCGCTGTTCACCATGGCCAAAGCCGGGCCGCTGGCGTAAGCCGCCTGGATGTCGGCCTCGATCTCGGCTTTTTTGTCAGCAGGGAGCTTGTCGAGCTTCGCGATGAGGTCGCCGAAGCCGTTGTTCAAGTTCACGCCGATCTCGGCGAGCGTGGCGGCGTGTTTGGCGATGAGGTCTTTAAAGAAGACGCTCACCGCGTGGCCGAAGATGATGGGATCGCTCACCTTCATCATGGTGGCCTTCATGTGCAGCGAGAAGAGCACGCCATCGGCCTTGGCCTTGGCGATCTGCTGCTCGAAGAAGGCGACGAGGGCCTTCTTGCTGATCTTCGTAGCGTCCATGATCTCACCAGCTTTGAGGGCGAGTTTCGGAAGGAGGGTTTTGGTGCTGCCGTCCTTGCCGGTGAACTCGATTTTGACTTCAGTGGCATCGGCGACGCACACGGATTTCTCGTTCGAGAAGAAGTCGTCTTTGCCCATGGTGCCGACGGTGGTCTTGGAATCGGCGGACCATTTGCCCATCGAGTGCGGGTGGGCTTTGGCGTAGTCTTTGACGGCCTTTGGAGCACGGCGGTCGCTGTTGCCTTCACGCAGCACGGGGTTCACGGCGCTGCCCATGACTTTGGCGTATTTGGCTTTGATCTCCTTTTCCTCGTCGGTCTGCGGGTTTTCGGGCAGATCGGGGAGTTTGTAGCCTTTGGCCTGAAGCTCGGCGATCGCGGCCTTGAGCTGCGGCTGCGACGCGGAGACGTTCGGGAGCTTGATGATGTTCGTGGTCGGTTCGAGGCAGAGTTTGCCGAGGTAGCTCAAATCATCGTCTTGCTGGCCGAACTGCGCCAAAATGCGGCCTGCGAGCGAGATGTCGCGCGTTTCGACCTCGATGCCCGCCGCCTTGGTAAAGGCCTTCACGATGGGCAGCAGCGAATAAGTGGCGAGGAGCGGGGCTTCGTCGGTGAGGGTGTAGATGATTTTGGCGGACATGGGGGCAGGGGAGACTGGATTTTGAGAGCATGAGAGTTAAAAAGCGGCGGGGGCGGGTCAAGATGCTTCGCGTCAAGAGGTCAAGATGGAGGCACAATACCTCAAGACATGCCGGAGCACCTTTTTGAGCACCTTGACAGCACCCGTAATGGGACCACGGCAGCGGGAAGGCTCGCGCTACATCCGAAAGCGGCAGATACTCCGGCGTCAGCGCAGATTTAAGCGACACTGTCGCTCGAATCTTGTCTGGCGGCATCGCGAGGTAGAAAGCACGGAAGCGGGCGAGATTGAAGCGAGAGAAGCCCTTTCCGAAACGTCCGCCCAAATCCTCAGCCAGCCGCTTCAGCAACTCCTCCCCATACTCCGCCCGTTTCTTCCCGCCCTGTTCAAATTCGGCAATGCGACGACCAACCTCCCAATACGTCGCTGTCATGAACGAGTTCACGACGCGGGCGGTGGCGTGGCGGGCGGATTCGAGGAGTTCGCCAATGCCGCTGATAAGGCCGGTATAGTCGGGCTGCGGTTTGGCGATGGGTCGTTTGGCGGGAGACTTTTCATCTCGCACGAATGGCTTTCAGACAAACTCACACCTCCGGCAGCTCAAAGCCTGCCGCGTATTCCTCTTGGCAGAGTTTGTTGGCCTCGGCGGCGAACTGGCCGGTGAACTGGTTTGTGGCGGGATCGAAGTCGAGCCAGGGGCCGGTGATGATTTGTTTTTCCTGGGTGTCGATGCCGTTGTTGGCGAGGTTCTTGAGGAACTCGGCATAGAGTTCCTGGCCGAACTTGTCGCCTTCGAGACGCTCTTTGATTTCCTCGTTCTTCATCGCCTTGCCGAGGCGGTAGGAGACGTTTGCCATGTGCGAAAGGCAGGCGGCGGCATGACCATGACGGATGTGGAGAACGTCCTTGGTGTATTTTCCGGCGCGGACGGAGTCGATGAAGTTTTTCATGTGGTCCGGGCCGGTGAGGAAGTTTTCGAACTTCATGATGGCCTGGCCCGCGTTGTCGTAGGCCTTCGATTCAGCCACATAACCGCCTTCGCAGTGAATGATGTTGCCGGTGCGCAGGCCTTTGTAGGGCGGTTCGCCGGATTTGGGGTCGAGGTTGCGCATGGGCAGGCCGAACTTGTCCATGATGAGCGGTACGGGCTCGTAAGGGTGGAAGGCGATCTGGCAGTTGGCGCTCTGACCGTCATCCACATAGCCCCAGCGGTTGCCGAAGCTCATGACGCGCTTGGGCAGCGTGTCGGGGTCGCCGAGCGCCCAGCGGGCCACGTCGTATTGATGCGGCCCTTGGTTGCCGATGTCGCCGCCGCCGTAGGGCCACTGCCAGTGCCAGTCGTAGTGGAATTGTTTCCGCATGATGGGCAGTTCGGGCCGTGGGGCGGACCAGAGCTTGTAATCCACCGTGGCGGGTGGCTGCTGCGGGCCATCCACTTTGTCGATGCTCAGGCGCAGACCGTGAACGAGCGCGTGGGAGAGCTTGGGTTTGCCGATGTGGCCTTCTTTGACCCACTGCATGGCGCTGGCCCAGCCTTCGTCGGACCGGCGCTGCATGCCGTGCTGCACGATGAGGCCCTTCGCGGCGGCTTTGGTGGCCGCGGCCATGAGCTTGGCGCTTTCGATGAGGTTGTGGCTCACCGGCTTCTCGACATAGACATGCTTGCCGTGCTGCAAGGCGGTGAGCGCGATCAAGACGTGGCTGTGATTCGGTGTGGCGATGGTGACGGCATCGATGTCTTTGTCAGCGCAGCACTCGCGGAAATCGCGGTAGGTCTTCACCTTGATGCCCTGCTTGTCGAGATCGGCGACCTTCTTGTCCACCACGGCGGAATCGACATCGCACAATGCCACGAGGCGCACCCCGGGAACTTTGAGCAGTTCTTTGATGTGACCGCCGCCACGACCGCGAAATCCGATGACGGCGACACGCACATCGCTATTCGCACCGAGCGGTGCGGCCCAGGCAGGCAGTGAAATAGCTCCGGCGAGGGAGGTTTGAAGAAAGCGGCGGCGAGAGGTGGCGGGCGTGTTCATGGCGCGAGTCATACGCGACCCATGCGTCTGCCTTTGCGAAGTTCAGGCGTATCAAGGCTTCACCAGCGCATCGGTGGTGGCTAGATTGAAGCGCACACTCACGACGGAATGTTTCTCTTTGCCTGACGCATACTTCACATAGGTGGTGGCGACGATGGTGCCGTCTGGCAGCAGTTCCATGCCGGGATAGCCGCAGTCACCGACACGCTCGGCGTGATTGTGGAGGAGCTTGACGCGGTACTGGCCGGGCTTGCCCTGCTTGAGGTCATCGTAAGTGCCGACCCAGGCAACGAAGTGTCCTTTGGTGGGGCTGTTGAGCGCTTGATCGCGGAAGGCGACGACCATGCGGCCGTCTTGGGTGAACACACCCGCATGGCGGTCGCCGGTGAGGCCCCAGGAGGTGTTCACGGGCTTGGTCCAGGTTTGTCCTTCATCGTGGCTGAACATCATGAGGCTGCGTTCTTTGTGCGTGTTCTCACGCATCAGGCAGCAAAGCTCCACGCCGTCCGGTGCGCGGAAGACGAAAGGCTCACAGGGGTTTTTGCCTTCAACGGAGGCGACGATCTTCGGCTCGCTCCAGGTGAAGCCGCCGTCAGCGGTGATGGTTTGCAGCACTTCGAGCGGCGCTTTGTCAGCTCCACCGGGGCCTTTGTGGTAGAGGCCGAGGTAACGGCCATCCTTGAGCTTCACGATGCTGCTGAAGGTCATGACGCAGGGGAAACCGAGCGGCGGCATCTCTTTCCAGGTCTTGCCCGCGTCCTCGCTCATGATGCTGGGCATGCCGGGGCCTTTGCGATTGTCTTTCGCGGCGGAAAAGACCCACAGGCGCTCTTTGCCGCCAGGATCGGTCATGCGGTAGATGCTGGGGCAGTTTTGATGCGTTTTAAAGCCGGGTGGCAGCAACTCATCCATGCGCGTCCACGGCACGCCGCCGTCATCGCTGCGTGCCATCGGTCCTGCGGCACCGCCATGGTTGATGCACCACACGCAGAAGATGGTTTTGCCATCCGGCATCAAAACGGTCGTCGGGTGGCCCTGATAAGTCTGCTCCGTGCCAGCGGCGATGATTGTGTGCCGGTCTTTCTGATCCGAAAGGTCCACGAGGGGCAGATCTGAAAGGTCTGCGGCATGGGCAGCCGAGAAAGCAGCGAGGGCGGCAAGGAAGAAGTGTTTCATGCAGAGACACTCAACCGACGGCCTGACCGTGCTCTTTCGTGTGGTGTTGTTTAATGAACAGGCGGCTCCTGTTCTTCGGTAAGCTCGTCCGACACAGATTCGTCCGATGCTTCCGGTTCAGCGCTCTCGGAATCGGATTCAAGTTCGTCCTCCGGCTCCTCCGCCGTCTCTTCGGTAGATGTCTCTTCCGCAGACTCGTCAGACATGGTGGGCTCAACGTTTTCGGAAGGCGATTCGGCCTCGGGTTCAGACAACTCCGGGGCCGTGTCGGCGGCCGGAACGACGCCATCGACGGTGAGGGTCACGCCCACTGCCTTCGCTGCCTCAGCGGCAGGGCCGCCGAAGGCAAGGATGGAGGCGACTTCGTCCTGCATTTGCGCGATTTCATCGAGCCGTAGCTCGGGATCGCGCACGATGAAGATCTCGCCGGTCTTTTTGTTTTCGTAGAAGAGCATCTTCGCGCCATCGACTTCCTTCTCGGCGGTCTGCACGATCTGGCGTTTGCGCTCCAGCATGAGGGCGAGGATGTAGCGGGCGTTTTCGGTCTTGGGATCGCCGTCTTCAATGAAGCGCTGAAGAAGATCCTGGGCGCTTTCCTTGGGCGCGATCTCAGGTTTGGCCTCAGCGATGACTTTTTGGTAAATGTTCTTCCAGGCGGCGACGGGCTTGCGCTGCTCGCGCTCTTGCGGCCAGGCCTCTGCGCAGACATCGCGGCGGACGTAGCCGTTTTCCTGCGGATCGAAGTAGATCGTGGTGTGGAAGCTCTCGCCGTCCTCGAAAGGGCGGCTAGTGAGGGCGCATTGATGGGCGCGGCTGCGGATGGACCAGTTTTGCTGCATCAACGAGGTTTAAAGTTTCAGGTTTGAAGTTTCAAGTGGCCGAGGCTCCAGGCAGCGGGGCGCTGCGGTTGCGCGGACGGGCGATCTGGGATTTTTTGGGCTTGGACAAGCCGAGTTTGAAGCGCGGCAGGTCGCGGTTCTGGGAGCGGTAATGGAAGAGCACCAGCCCCAGCGCCCCAAACAGAAGGTGCGGCATCCAGACGGTGAGCCAGGGTGGCAGGTGGCCGCCTTTGCCGAGGTTGAGGAAGAGGTTGTTCACGAACATGAAGATGAAAAAGATGAACACGCTGCCTGCAATGCCACCGACCGAGCCACGGCGTGAGTAGGCCACTCCCAGCGGTGCGGCGACGAGCACCAGCGCGAGCGCCTGCCATGGCAGGGCGAAGCGGTGCCAGAAATGCGTACGGAAGGGCGCGAGCTTGTCTGCCGCGGCCTTCGGATGCGCGTGCAGGTAGGAGACGATCTCCGGCACGCTCATGAAGTCTGCCCGCAGCGCGTAGCTGACGATGCTCCACGGGGTTTCCTCAATGCCGGGTAGCTCTAGCATGTGAGTGCCGTCGGCTCGAAGTGGGAAAGGCTGGATTGTAGTCACGCTGCCGTTTTGATAGAGCAGCTCCTGACCGTCAAAGAAGCGCCAGCCGCCAGAGGGGGTCCATGCGGCGGAAGGGGCCAGGATGGTGCGCACAGGGACGCCCTCAGGGCTTTCCTCCCGCACCTGCACGCCGTGCATGCGCTCACGCCCGCTACGCAGGGAGAAGGGGAAGGTGGCGGTGTACCAGGTACGGCGGGTCTGCGCGTTGTGAAACATGATGGAGGAGGCCATGATGGAGTCCACGCCCTTTTCCTCCAGCGCCCGCACCACAGCCTTGCGGTTGCCCTCGGCACGGGGTGCCCAGTAATAATTCGCCGCAAGACTCAGCAGCACGGCGTAGAGCGTGCAGAGAAACACCGGTCGCAGCACCTGCGCCAGACTGCGCCCAGCTCCGAGCATGGAGATGATCTCGTTGGCGCGTGACATGCGGGTCAGCGCATACAAAACCGCCAGCAGCAGGGCCACCGGCATCACGGTGACGTAAATGTAGGGCAGCAGACCGAGGTAAAAGCCGAGCACCTCGCCAAAGCTGGATTTGGCTGACTGGAAGTCCTTCAGGTTGTCCAGCAGGTCCATGATGATCCACAGCGAGCAGAAGGACACGAAGCAGAACAGCAGTGGATGCACGAAGGTGCGCAGCGTGTAGCGCTCCAGGATGGTCGTCTTGCGGTAGTATTGCAGGGCGAAAGGTATCGAACCCACCGCCAGGGCAATGAAGATGAGCTTGAACACAAAGGCCACAGGTGCGGGCGGCTCCCCCATCTCCGTCATTTGCGAATGCGCGACGTAGTCCACCAGCTCGCTGGCGATCATCCAGGCCACGATGGAAACCGAGGCGATGCTCACCGGTGCCATCAAGCGGCGCAGGTCATTCCACCGCCGCCAGATCATGAACAACAGCAGCGGTGCGCCGATTGAAACCCACAGATTGAGGTAGGGCAGAATGCGTGAGAGCACCAAAATCGTCTTGGGCACGTCCATGTGGGCCATCTGGGCCTGCTGGATCGCCGCCCCCGCGCCGTCATCAGGATGCGACCGGTGCCAGTCCAGCGCGATGGCGGTCACGAGCAGGATCATGGCCAGGACAAAGGAACTGCGCCCCAAGTAGGGGATTTCACGCGCCTTTTGCCAGGCCTGGATCACACGTTGCAGCCACTTCATGCCAGAGAGGGGGCGAGAGTCGGCCAGAGGGCCGGATGCGTCAAGGCTGCACGCCCTCAGGGCAAAAAAGAAGCCCGGAGCGCTGGCTCCGGGCTTCGAGATCCTATAAAACCTGTTTTGGAGAATCAATTCGCGTCGAGGCAGACGCCTTCGGTGGTGCTGCGGGCGTAGATTTTGCCGCCGGCGAGGACGGGGTAGCTCCAGACCTTGCCTTCGAGGACGTCTTTGCGGGCGACTTCGCTGTATTTCTCGGGGTTGGCGGTGGCGACGACGACTTCGCCTTTGTCGCTGGTGGCGACGACTTTGTCGCCGACGAGGATGACCTGGCCGGGGCCGAAGCCGCCTTCCTTCCACATGTCCTTGCCGGTGCGGATGTCCACGCAGGCGAGAGGGCCAGCGCCGTATTCTTTGAAGCTGAACATGCCGTAGAGGTACCCGTCCTTCACGACGGGCGTGCTCCAGTGGTTGAAGCACTCGTTTTCACGACGCCAGATCTGCTCGGCGGAGAGCTTGCTGCCTTTTTTGCTGAGCTTGAAGGCACCCGCGCCGACGCCGTAACCGGCGGAGCAATAGACGATGTCTTCAAACACGACCGGGGAGGCGGCGGTGCTCACTTTGTAGGGGAACTCGGCACGCCAGAGCACGTCGCCTTTCTTTGGCTCGACGCCGACAAGGCCGGTCTGGGTGAAGAAGATGGCCTGATGCACGCCGTGGATGTCGGCGAGGATCGGGGTGGCGTGGGTCATCTTGTCGTCCTCGCCCTTCCACAGGACTTTGCCGGTGTTTTTGTTCAAACCGATGAGCGCCTGGCCTTTGCCGCCGCCGGCGAGCATGAGCACATCGCCATCGATGAGCGGGGAGGCGGCGTTTTGCCACTTGATCATCTCGCCGCTGTTTTCCTTCATCACATCGTGGTCCCACACGGCTTTGCCGGTGGCGGCGTCGAAGGCGAAGACATGGAGAAGGCTGTCGATGACATAGACCTTGTCGCCGTCGACCACGGGCGTGCTGCGGGAGCCGTCGCCGCCTTCATTGCCCTTGGCACCAGCGTTGCCACCGCCGTCATACTTCGGGATGACGCTGAGGGGCTTGCTCCAGACTTCCTTGCCGCTGGCGGAATCGAGGCATGCGAGCATTTCGCCGGTGTTGCCATCGGTCTCGCCGGTGACGAGCGTGTAGGCCTTGCCGCCGGAGACGGCGAAGCTACTGAAGCCGAGGTTCGTGGGCGATTTCCAGACTTCTTTGAGGCTCCATTTGGCATCTGGCAGAGCAGGGACGATGCCGTTGCCCGCCGGACCACGGAAAGTGGCCCAGTCGGTGGCAGCAGAGGCGGTCGTGGCGAGCGCCAGACCGAGAACGGTGGTGAGGTGGGTGCGTGTCATGGTGATGAGAAAACGGGAACGCAGGGCTGGGTTGACTCTTTCGTTGGTAGCAGGAGAGAGGTCAGAAGTGAGACGTTAGAGGTGAGATGTGGCGACGAATCGGAACTTCTGACTTCTCACCTCTTACATCTCACTTCCACTCATCACTCCACCGGCCTGCGGGAGCGCGGCTCACGCGTCACGGTGTCACCGACGCCTGGGCTGGTGACGAACGGACCGTCGGCCATCGGGGCGGTCTTGGTGAATCCGACATCGGGCATGTCGCTGGGCAGGCCTTCGAGGGGGAAATCCTTCCGCAGCGGGAAGTAGGGGTAGCCTTCCCACATCAGGATGCGGCGCAGGTCCGGGTGACCGCTGAATTTGATGCCCATCATGTCATAGACCTCGCGCTCATGCCATTCGGCGGTCGGCCAGAGGTCGCTGACGGTGGGGACTTCCACGTCTTCCGCCACGGTAGCGCGGACTCGCAGGTGCTCGTGGTGCCCGTAGCCGTAAAGCTCGTAAACCATCTCAAAACGCGGCTCCCGGCCCAGGTAATCGAGGCTGGAGACATCCACGAGGTAGTCGAAGGCCAGTTCGTCGCGGCAGTATTTCAGCAGCGGCTTCGCGCTTTCGAGGGTGACGACGAGCGTGTGCTCACCACGAAATTCTTTCGTTTCGAGCACGGCAGCGCCGAACTTTTGCTTCAGGGCCTCGGTCATCTGGGCGGCGTTCATGATCGTGGAAAAATTAAGCGGTCAGCTCGGCAATCAGTTCCTTCTTCTGCTCCACAAAAGAGTGCTCGGTTTCGATTTTGCGCTGGAGGCGCATGAGGCCTTCGAGCAGCGCCTCGGGGCGGGGCGGGCAGCCGGAGATGTAAACATCCACCGGGATGATCTGATCCACGCCCTGGAGCACGGCGTAGCTGCGATACATGCCGCCGCTGCTGGCGCAGGCACCCATGGCGATGCACCACTTCGGCTCCGGCATCTGATCCCAGACGCGTTTCACCGCCAGGGCCATTTTGTAGGTCACGGTGCCGGCCACGATCATCACATCGGCCTGGCGGGGGGAAAAGCGCATCACCTCCATGCCGAAGCGACTCAAATCGTAGCGGCTGCACGCGGCGGCCATCATTTCGATGGCGCAGCAGGCTAGGCCCATCGGCATCGGCCACATGGAG
>JBIKYB010000400.1:0-4382 GCA_044355475.1 Prosthecobacter sp. | reverse complement strand
GTACTGAAGGCTGAAGCAAACAGGGAAAAATCGCCAAAATCTGAGGCTGGAACAATCGTGGTGATGTTATCTTCCACTTCCCCGTTGCCGCTGGCACCCGTCGCTCCCGGACTGCTGGTGGAGGTCAGGCGTACACGCACGGCTGCCGTGCCCAGAGTGGCTCCGGCTGGCACGGTGAAACTGACCGTCCGGTTCGAGTTCGATGTGCCCGTCGCAATCGTGGTGTTGGTGGCAATCTGTTCCCCTGCGTCGCTGAGCACGCCATTGCCGTTGAAATCAATCCAGGCGTTGAGGAAGGCTCCGCTGCCGCTGGTGTTGGTGACATTCACGACGAATGAACTGGCAACGCCCTGGCTGAGAAAAGTCGGCACGGTAACGCCGTCCTCATCATCACTCCCTGTGATGTCATCGCCTGTGGCAGTCGGGTTGGTCGTGGCGGTCGTTTCCAGGTCCACCGTCGCACCGATCCGCAGATTGCTGTTCACAACGCTGCTGGCGGGCGCTAACGCTGAATTATCCCCGAAGTCAGTCGGATCGATGATCGTGATGAGGTGATCCTCCACCTCACCAGATCCCACGCTACCGGTGGCACTGCTGATTGTGACGCTCGTCAATAGGACCCGCACACAGCTTGTTCCGATGCTCGCCGAGTTCGGCACGGTGAAATTAATGACGCGGTTTGAATTGGTGGAGCCATTGGCAATGGTCAGATTGCTAGCTATGCGCTCGACGGAATCTAGCGTGCCATTTCGATCATAGTCGATCCACGCGCTCAAAAACGAGCCGCTGCCTCGTGTGTTGGTCACATTGACCGTGATGGACGCGCTCTGGCCTCGAATGAGCAAAGCTGGCAACGTCACACCATCCTCATCATCGACGCCGTTGCTGTCATCACCGGTGGCGGTCGTATTCGTGACAGCGCTTGATTCAGCATCGGTGAGAGCACCGATTTTCAGGTTACCGTTGACGGTGCTGCTGACGCTGCCAAAGGCCGAGTAGTCGCCAAAATCCGAAGTTTGACCTTGGACATTGCCCGCCATGACCAACAATCCCGCTAAGGCGGTCACGACCAGACCTTTAACCGCCTTAAACCAAGTCAGCGCGGACATACCCCTTCGCTCCCACGTTCTGGCGTGGTGACTGGAGTCAGCTGTGACCCGCTGCATCTGAGCAAGCGAGGTCGGGCTGCTGTTTCCCGCGATTGATTCCATGAATATAAGGTGAGTGAATTTAAATAAACATGTTTTTCCATATTTTCAATAACAGCAAGAGCTTTGATGATATTTTATTAATATTTCCTGATTTTCATGGTTCCCTTGGGTCTCTGCCGCTTTTCGCCCTCCACAAATTACCTCCGCCTAACCCTCGACACCCTGCCATTCGGCCCCTATTCTCGCGGCCCTTCCTTCCAAACGCCCATGAGCAAGAAAATCGTCCTCGCCTATTCCGGTGGTCTCGACACCTCCGTCCTCCTTTCCTGGATCAAAGACACCTACCAAGCTGAAGTCATCGCCTTCTGCGCCAACGTCGGCCAGGACGACGAGCTGAAAGGCCTAAACGCCAAGGCCAAAAAAACCGGCGCGTCCAAGATCTACATTGATGACCTCCAGGAGGAGTTCGCCACGGATTTCATCTACCCGATGATCCAGGCCGGGGCCATTTACGAGGGCCAGTACTTCCTCGGCACGAGCATCGCCCGTCCCCTCATCGCCAAACGCATGGTGGAGATCGCCAAGGCCGAAGGTGCCACCGCCATTGCCCATGGAGCCACCGGCAAAGGCAATGACCAAGTCCGCTTCGAGCTCACCGCTGCCGCTTTGGCCCCCGAAATCGAAATCATCGCCCCCTGGCGTGACGAGCGCTTCCGCACCGAGTTCCCCGGCCGCGCCGAGATGATCGACTACTGCGAAAAAAAGAAAATTCCCGTTCAGGCCAGCGCCAAGAAGCCTTTCTCGATGGACCGCAACCTCCTGCACATCAGCTACGAGGCCGGCATTCTCGAAGACCCCTGGTTCGACGCCAGCGATCCGAAGTATAAAGGCTACTTCAACACCCTCTCCGTCTTCCCCGAGGACGCGCCGGACAAGGGCGAGACCGTCATCCTTGAGTTTGAAAAGGGCAACTGCATCGCCGTGAACGGCAAGGTGCTCTCTCCGCTCGGAGTGATGAAACTGCTCAACAAGCTCGGCGGCAAGCACGGCGTCGGTCGTGTGGACATGGTGGAAAACCGCTTCGTCGGCATGAAAAGCCGCGGCGTGTATGAAACTCCCGGCGGCAGCATCCTGCACTTCGCCCACCGCCAGATCGAAAGCCTCACCATGGACCGCGAGGTCATGCATCTGCGAGACAGCCTCATCCCGAAATACGCCCAGCTCGTATACAACGGCTTCTGGTACGCGCCGGAGCGTCACGCCCTGCAGGCGCTCGTCACTGAAACGCAGCAGAAAGTCTGCGGCACCGTGCGCCTCAAGCTCTACAAGGGCAACATCATCGCCGCTGGCCGCAAGAGCCTTTACAGTCTTTACGACCCACAGGTGGCCACCATGGAAGCCGACCCGACGAAGGCCTACAACCAGGACGACGCCACCGGCTTCATCCGCCTCAATGCCCTGCGCCTCAAGACCGGAGCGATCCGTGACAAGAAGAAGTAAGCACCGCTCCTTGCACATCTCATCTCGGCAACGCCGACAGCCTCCGCTGTCGGCGTTGTTGTTTCACCATAAAGTGAAGCCTGTCTTCGCCGCCTTGCCGATGCGACTGCTGCACAGCACAAACAACGCGCTCACGGTGTAGGTCAGGCTACCCAGGCCCACCCAGATCGGAATCACCGCCTGCGGGATCAGCGCCCCTCGTGGCGCTTGGATGGCAGGAAACACGCGGTTGATGAAAAACACCCCGGCCCCCGCGCCCCCCAGATAAACCAGCGCCAGCAGCCACTTGTAAATGCGACGACCGCCCATGAAGCCATACATCACGATAAGGCTGATCGCATACCAGACCACCGCACCCGCGAACCAGCGAAAAATCTCATGAAATAAGAACATGGCGATCATCACCGCGCCGAGGATCATGTGCAGCCACATCCATTTGCGGGTGTACTGGATTTCTTCCAGGTGGATGGCACCACGATAGCGCTGCACGTCGAGCATGTTTTGATCAGGGGGAGGACGGGGGAGATTCGATCAGGTTGTCTTTGATCATTACACCAGTCTTTTGCTCAAAAGACAACCACGCAGTGTTCTTAGCGAGTTTGCGAGCACAGTCTATGCATAGATTGCTCGTCACTAGCACATTTTTTACCTCCCCCGTAGTCCAAACGGCTGCCGTTGAGAGCCCTGAGAACGTGTTGCCATTGAGAATCAATCCATTGGCACCACCCTCGATCAAAACGCCTGTTCCCTCATCAATCCCCATCGGCGTTTTGTCCTCCACCGGTCGCTTGTCCTTCCCCTCCCCAATGTAGGTGTTGCAGAAGGTGTTTGCGCTGATCGTGTTGCGCTCCGAGTCCTTGCCCACCCGCACAGAAAACTTGTGCGCGATGGTGAAGGTGTTCGCGCTGACCGTGCAGCCGCAGGCATCACGCAAGTCGATGCCACCCTCCAGATGATGCGCGATCACGTTCGCGCTCAGGGTGATGCCGTAGCAGTCACGGTCCAGAATGATCGCCGTACCGTTGCACTCCTCGATCATGTTTCCGCTCACCACCGAGCCGTAGGTGTTCTCGATGATCACCCCGTTGCCCAGATGATCGTCGATATTGTTGCCGTTCATGCACAGGTTGAAGGCATCCATGCAGCGCAGCGCGTCCTGGTTTTCCTCAAACTGGTTCGCGTTCACCACGATGTCGTGGCAGCCAAGGATCTCGAGCCCGCTCTTCTTGTTGTAGGTGATGATACAATCCGCCACGCGCGGGTCTTCAAAACAATCCTTCAACACGATTCCATGCCCGCCATGATGGTCCACGGACACGCCTTCGAGGTAAATTTCCTGAATGCCCTCCGCGAAGATGCCATCGCCGCTCTTTTCACTCCCGCTGATGCGAAGGTCCGCCATTTGCACCCGCCATAGTTTGGCTTTCTTATCCGAGTCGAGATTCGTCGGACGCAGGATGATCGCGGGGCTGCCATTCTCACTCTTGTTGATGATGTGAGTCGCCGCACCGCCGCCCACGATGCGCGTCTCTGCCGTTTTCACCCGCAGCGGCTCCGTGATCTCATAGTTCCCCGGCGGGATCGTCACCACTCCGCCGCTTTCCGGCACCGCATCCAACGCGGCCTGCAAATTCGGATGCTTCGCGGCATCGACCACCACAGGAGCGGGTGTTTGTGCGTTCAGGACGAACACGGCGGATAACAACCAGGCGAGCAGAATTTTCATGCCGC
>JBIKYB010000399.1:0-4397 GCA_044355475.1 Prosthecobacter sp. | reverse complement strand
CCCACCCCCATGTCATCTTCTGCTGTCGATCTTCGTCAACTTGCTGAATTCCCTACTCGCTTCACCAAGCTGCGCTCACGCCTCGGCATGCCCAAAACGGAGATGGCACGGTGGTTTGGCGTCTGCGCAGACCACGTCAGCCAGCTTGAGCACGGGCGTCAGGCTCCCTCCGCGCCTTTGTTCCACCTTTTTGAAAAACTTGAGGAAGAAACCACCCAACATCGACTCGTGATGCATGAACCCGTCACTTCTGAACCCGCCCCCATCGCGATAGGACTCCCGCCTGAAGCTCTCGCCGTCCTCGATCAGCTCCGCCAGCAGGAAAAAACCGCTCTAGCCCAATCTCCTGCGTCCACAGCCCTCGACGTGTCACTTGCCCAGCGTGTCAAAGCCATCCGGGATCAACTCGGCGTCACTCGCCCCAAACTGGCCGCGATGATGGGCGTCTGCCGCCAGTACATCACCAAGATCGAAAACGGCAAAGGTGCCTCCAAGCCCATCATCAAGCTGGTGGAAAAGTTTGAGGCCGAGCTCCGCGCCAAACAACAGCCGCCAGCAGAAGAGATCGCACCTCCCCTTCCTCCAAAGATCACCGCTCCACCACCGCCTGCGCCGGAACATCCGCCGTTATTGCAGCCGATGGCTCCAGGCGTGACGCTCATCTCACCGCGTCTCGCCGCCCTGCCGCTCATCTCCATGCGGGATGCCCTGCTGCTCTCCAGCCCGCTGCACAGCGCCCGCTTTGCGCGTGAGCACTTCGCCTTCGGCGTCACGGACCCCGAGGCCTTCGCCGTGCGCATCAACGGCGACTCCATGCAGCCGCTGCATGTCGATGGCGAGATCGCCATCGTCTATCCCCAGTCCCAGCCACGCACCGGAGATCGTGTCATGGTGCGCGTGCATGACGATATCGGCGGCGCAGTGCTGTTCCGCATCTACACCAGCACGGATCATGGTCGCGGCGTGCTGCTCACGAGCCCCAATCCCGTCGCCCCGCCCATCAATCTCAACCGCGACGAAATTCTCTGGATTTGCCCCGTGGCTTCCACTGTCAGGCATCTCATCGCCTGATCATTCGCGATGTGGCAAGATCGCTCATCAGGCGCTGCTTCATCACAAAAGCACCAAGTTTGGCCGCATTCGTGTCTGAGGGGGCGAATTCTTGGCCGTTCGTCTCGTATGCCCATCATGCGCCCATTCCTCGCATTCCTCCTCTCCATCCCATTTGTCGCCACGGCCCAGCCCGTCACAAAGAAAGTGGACCTGCTCGAAGTCATCAAATCCGGCAACGTCGAGCACCACGTGAACCCCAAGATGGATTTCCACGACGATCCCAAGGACATCTGGACCTTTGCCAAGGACGGCACCTTCAACATCTCCGGCCGCGGCTACGGCTATGTCGCCACGAAGGAAAACTACCGCGACTACCATCTCGTCATCGAATTCAAATGGGGCACGAAGACCTGGGGTGCCCGCGAAAAGAAAGCGAAGGACAACGGCATCCTACTTCACGCTTACGGCCCGCACGGTGCCTACAGCGACACCTGGATGGCCAGCATCGAGGCGCAGATCATCGAAGGCGGTGTGGGTGACATCTTGGTGCTCTCGCCGAAGCTCGCCGACGGCACCGAGCTCACGACCTCGCTTTCCGCTGAGTTCGTGCTTGATCGCGATAAGGAGAAGATTTGGAAACAAGGCGCACCACGCCAGACCGTGACCAAAGGCCGCATCAACTGGCGTGGTCGCGATGAAGACTGGAGCGACACCGTGGGCTTTCGCGGCAAAAACGATGTCGAAAGCCCCAGCGGCGAGTGGAACCGCCTCGAAGTCATCGCCAAGGGCGACACACTGCAATACTTCGTCAACGGAGCGCTCATCAATGAGGCCTTCGATTGCAAACCTAGCGAAGGCAAAATCCTCCTTCAGACCGAAGGTGCGGAAATGATCGTGCGTCGCTACGAGCTGTATCCGCTCGGCGAGTTCAAAGAGAAATGGTCCGCCATCCAGGCCAGCGGCGGCAGCGACATCGGCGCGGTGCGCGATGGTCAAAGCGAAGCCCTTTCGCCCGAAGAAAGCATGAAGCGCATCCAGCTCGATGGCCCGTATGAGGTGCAACTCGTCGCCGCCGAGCCGCTCGTGCTTGATCCCGTGGAGGCCACTTGGGACGACAAAGGCCGCATGTTCGTCGCTGACATGCGTGACTACCCGCTCGGCCCGCCGAATCCCGGCGATCCCTGGCTTTCCCGCATCCAACTCCTCACCGACGAGAACGGCGACGGCCGCATGGACAAGGCCGTGACCTTTGCCGACCACATGGACAACGTGCAGGGCCTCCTCCCCTACGACGGCGGCCTCATCGCCACCACGCGCAGCCAGATTCTCTTCCTCAAAGACACCGACGGCGACAACAAGGCCGACGTCATCAAGCCCCTCATCCGCGGCTTCAATCCGAAACACAGCCAGCTCCAAGTCAGCGCCCCGCGCTGGGGTCCCGATGGCTGCGTGCATTTCAACAACGGCCTCGATGCGAGGGAAATTTATCCCGCCGATGCGCCCGCCAAGGTCGTCGGCATCCCCGGCTCCAATTTCAAATGGAACCCCAAGACCGGCGAGATCACCCCCACCGGCGGCAAAGGCCAATACGGCGGCGCATTCGATGACTGCGGCCATCACTTCTACTGCTCGAACCGCAACCCGCTCATGTTCACCGTCATGCCCTACGAGGCCATGCTGCGGAATCCACACGCCGGCATCACCCAGGTGCATGAAGACATCGCTACGCCCGGCGCGGAGACCCGCGTCTATCCGCTGCAAATCACCCACACCACCGCCGATGCCCACGCCGGCACCAACACCGCGTGCAGCGGCCTCGGCGTCTATCGCGGTCACTTGATGCCCGAACTCAAAAACAACGTCTTCGTCCCCGATCCCACCGGCCAGCTCGTCACCCGCTACAAAGTCGAACCCAACGGCGCATCTCTCAAAGCCACACGTGTCGGTGATCGCACCGAGTTCTTCCGCAGCAGCGACGAATGGAGCCGCCCCGTGAACTTCACCACCGGCCCCGACGGCGCCATCTACATCTGCGACATCTACCGCCGCTGGATCGACCACGCCCGCTTCTTCCCCGAGGAGTTCGTCAAAACCCACGACATGCGCCAAGGCGAAAACCACGGGCGAATTTGGCGTGTCGTTCCGAAGGGGACGAAACAACTCACCACCAAGACGCCGGGGCAATACCACGCCATTCCCGAAGTCGGCTGGGGCGATGTTCCCGCTGACCACGCTGATCGTGCCGCTTTCCTCAAAGTGCCAACGATCACCGATGTGAAGGAGCTCGCCGCGATTCTCACGAAGCATGCTGACGATCAATGGATGGCCAAGATGGTCGCCAGCGCCTCCAGCAAGCAGATGGGCCGCGTGCTCAGCCTGCTCGGCGACAGCTTCTTCAGCACCTTCTCCGAAAGCCGCAGCACCACCGTCCGCACCTTCGCCGCAGGCTCTCTCGCCGATGCCGAGGCCGATGACGTGAAAGCGCTTCTCACGCTGCTTCAAAAACAACCCGGCCAGCTCCTCTGGTGGAAACCCGCCCTTCTCCAAGGCCTCGCCAAGCTCCCCAAAGGCCACGAAGACGCCGCCAAAGAGATCGCGGCGCTGCAATCGAAGATCGACGACATCATCTCCGACCCCAAAGCCCCGCTCGATCAACGCCTCGCCGTGCTGCCGCTGCTTTCCTCGCGGAAATGGGCTGCGGTCGAGCCCGTGATGAAAAACCTGCTCACCAGCAACCAGCCTGCGGAGCTCACCACCGCCGCAATCACCCTGTTGAAGAAATTCGCCGCCACCAGCACCGCGCCGCTCATTTACGACATGCTTCCGAAAGCCGGTCCCGCGCTGAAACGCGACCTCGTGACCATCCTCACCGCCAACGCCACCACCGCGCTCGAACTCTTCAAGCGCATGGAGAAAGGCGAGTTCCCGCCTGCGTGGGTCGATGTCGAAAAACGCTGGAGCTACCAGCGCGGCAAAGGAGAGATGGCCGAACTCGCCAAAAAGCTCTTCGGCGAGGCCAACAGCGACCGCGCCAAAGTCGTCACCAGCTACCTCGACGCCGCCAAAAAGCCCGGCGACGCCAAACGCGGCCAGCAAGTCTTCGCCACCATCTGCATCACCTGCCACAAGCACGGCCAGCTCGGCGTCGATGTCGGCCCGCCGCTCTCCGACGTGAAGGTCAAGCCCCCGGAAGGTCTGCTCACTGACATCCTCGACCCCAACCGCATGTTCGAGGCCCGCTGGAGCGCCTACACCCTCGAAACGAAAGACGGACGCAGCCTCAGCGGCCTCATCCAAAGCGAAACGCCCGACACCGTCGTGCTGGCGATGATGGGCGGAGACAA
>JBIKYB010000575.1:0-2544 GCA_044355475.1 Prosthecobacter sp. | reverse complement strand
TGCCGAGTCGCTCCTTGTCTCCCAGGCCGGATCCAGTCTGGAGACCTATCGCCGCGATGTGCAAGGGCATCAGATCCCGCTGGAGGACCGCTTCGGCGGCTGGCATCTCACGGGCGACCACAATCTCTCCAGCCACAAGGCGAACGTGATGGGTCTGGCGCGGAACGGGAAGATCGAAAAGACAGCAGTGCCGCCCGGTCAGTTTTCAGACCTCGACCTGCACCTGCTGCCCACCAGCGACATCCTGCCGCACCTCATCCACGAGCATCAGATCGGCTTCGAAAACCGGCTGGTTTACGCGATTTACACCGTGCGGCAGCTCAAGCACGAGAACCGGGGGATGCTGGGCGCTGCGGCGAAGGCGGAGATCGAAGAGGGCGCCCAAGAGATGGCTCGTTACATCATGTTTGCCGATGAAGCGAAGTTTCCGAGCCGGGGGATCACGGGTGATCCGGCCTACGCGCAGGATTTCCTCCGCGACCGTAAGATGACCAAGGCAGGACTGTCTTTGAAGGATTTCGACATGAAGACGCGCATGTTCAAGCACCGCTGCAGCTACATGCTCTACACTGACACCTGGAAACAGGCGCCGAAGGAGCTGAAGGAGCGCATCTACTACCACATGGCGCTTTACCTGCGTGATCAGCCTGACGCGCAGCATGCACACCTCTCCCCCGCCGAAAGAATGGCTGTTCGTGGCATCCTCAAGGAGACAATGAACGACCTGCCCGCGTGGTGGCGGTAATCAAAGGGCAACACTCACGACATGAGCGGCGGCTGCATGTCAAAGGCGGGAATGCGGGTGCAGACGCGGCGTCCGTCCGGCGTGGTGCCAAAGAAGGAGCCAGTGGCAGTGCTTTCCGACTTGATGACGTGGTAGGAATTGTAGCTGAAGGTCTCACCCGGCGAGAGATTCGGGAACTGGCCAACCACGCCATCTCCCTCGACCACCATGGTGTCCCCGTCCGTGTCCTTCACGATCCATTTCCGGCCAAAGATGCGCACGGTGTCTTCCGAAGCGTTGTGAATGGAGAGATGGTACACAAACGGGTGCGGCCGGTCCGGCGGAGCAGGCCTGGTGGGATCGTAGGCGATGCTGTCCACCGTGACCGTCAGTCCTGGCAGGGTGTCGAATTGCATGGCTGAGTTTAGTTCATACCCGGTTTGCCACAAGCCGGGGTTTGCAAAAACGCGCCCGGCCCCTACCATCAACCACGTTTCAACCATGCGCACTCCCCCTATCGTTCTCACCATCGCAGGTTCGGACTCCTCCTGCGGGGCCGGAGTGCAGGCGGATTTGAAGGCCATCTCGGCCCTCGGCGGCTACGGCCTGAACGCGCTGACCAGCGTCGTGTCCGAGACGCCCGGCATTGTGTCCCAAGTGCGGCTTTTGGATGCCGAATTCATCGCGGACCAGATGCGTGTCCTGTTTGGCGGCTTTCCCATCGCGGCGGCAAAGACCGGGATGCTCGGCGGACGCGAGCAGGTTCATGCGGTGGTTGAGTCCTGGAAACAGCTCGCCCATGACCGCATCCCGCTCGTGGTCGATCCCGTCATGGTGGCCACCAGCGGCGGGCGTCTGCTCGAAGACGAGGCTGTGCGCACGCTCATCGACGAACTGCTGCCGCTGGCCACGCTGATCACGCCAAACATGGACGAGGCCCGCGTGCTGTGGGATCGCGAGGTGACGAGTCTCGCGGACATGGAAGCCTGCGCCTGCGATTTGAGTGCCCGCTTTGGCACTGCTGTGCTGGTCAAAGGCGGCCATCTCAAGGGAGACGCGGCGGATGTGCTCTGCCACGATGATTCTCTCACCTGGCACACCGCTCCGCGCACAGCGGGCGTTCACACGCATGGCACAGGCTGCACCTTTTCGGCAGCAATCGCCACCGGGCTTGCGCATGGCTTGGATTTGCCCGCAGCCGTGGCGCAGGCCAAGCAATTCGTTAGCCGGGCCATCGCGCAGCATTTCGCGTGGCAAAGCAGTGGCGCGGGCATCGTGCATGCACTCAACCATCTTCAACAGACCGGCGCATGAGACAATTCGCATTCATCCTGGCCCTCGCGCCCTCTTTATTCGCCGCCAGCGGCCCAGAATCGAAGGACATCAGCCAAGCGGGCATCCAGACTGCGTTTCGCATTCTGCAAAAGGAGTACATCCGCAGCGGCGACCTCACCTTTGACGAACTGAACCGCGCCGCGCTGGCCGGACTGCTCGAACGGCTCGACTTCGGCACGGAACTCATCCCCCGGAAGCTCGAATCCGTGCCTGAGGCGCAGCAAGGCGTGCAGTCGGAGTTGATCACGCCACAGATCGCCTACCTGCGGCCCCAGGCCTTCACGGAACGTGAGACGAAGGAGATCGAGCAACAGCTTGCCAAATTCATCGCCGTTAAGGCCGCTCATCTCATCCTCGACCTGCGCACCCCTGCCCCTCCCGGTGACTTTGATGACGCGGCCGAATTGCTCAGCCTGTTTCTCCCGAAGGGCGAGGTGCTATTCAAGATGAAGCAAATGGATCAGTCCACCTCCGAGACCGAAACG
>JBIKYB010000398.1:0-4417 GCA_044355475.1 Prosthecobacter sp. | reverse complement strand
TGAATTACAGCGAGTTGTTTGGCAAAGTGGGCCTCAGCATGGCGACGTTTACCAGTGGTGCCTTCAAGGATTCGCTGAGCGGCGCAAGGCCGATGCGTGAGGATGAAAAGGCTTATGTGCAGAACCTGGTGATGCAGATGTACGACCGCTTCCTCGGCATCGTGTCCGAGGCGCGTGGTGTGCGGAAGGAGACGCTGAAAAGCACCGTGGCCGATGGGCGTGTGGTGACGGGGCGCGAGGCGCTGGCGGCGAAGCTGGTGGACCAGATCGGCTATGTCGAGGATGCCTACGCTCTGGCGCGTGAGCTGGGTAAAGCGGCGGACGCGGCAGTGGTGAAATATAGGCACGAGGTCAGCTTGTTTGACGCCTTTGGCATGGCCTCGGCGAAGACTGCGCAGCCTGCCAAAGTGCAGCTCGATGTGAGCAGTGGCCTGCTGCCGAAACTGCAACCGGGTGTGCCCTACTACCTGCCAGCGCATTACGCCCACTGATCATGGCAGACGTTTTCACCATCGGGGTTCTGCGGGATCTTGCCATCCTGGTCGCCATCGCCACCGCGTTCGCTCTGCTAGGGTATCGAACCTTGCGGCTGCGGCGACCTGAGGTGTCCTGGAATCAGGAGGGGCAGGTGCTGTCACGCCCCTATTCTGCGCCGGACTTGATCTTGCTGGCACTGCTGGGCCTGTTTTTCATCAGCACCATGCAGGCTTCGACCGGGGAGAAGGCAGACGCGGTCATCAGCAGTGCTGGGATCATCATCAGCATGGTGTTTAACCTCATGGTCTGCTTGGCGCTGCTGATGTACCTGCATCGTCTGCGCGGTTTGAACCCGGCTGAGTTGTTTGGTCTGCAGCATGTCCACTGGCGGTCGATTTTCCGGGTGGTGCTGGTGTTCACGGTGGTCTGTCTGGTCACGGTAAGTCTGGTCGCCATCGGTGTGACGCATTGGTTGCAGAGCGTCTGGCCGGATTTACAGCCGCAGCAGTTGGTGGAGACGTTTAAGACCTCCGACAATCTCGGACTCAAGGTGCTGGTGGTGCTCGCTGCCGTCGTGATCGCCCCGTTGGCGGAGGAGACGCTTTTTCGCGGTTTTGTGTACGGTGTACTGAAGCGCTACACGGACGCCCCATTCGCCGCGCTGGCTTCGTCGCTCATGTTTGCCATCATCCACCAACATGTGGGCAGTCTAGTGCCGCTGTGCGTGCTGGCGGTGCTGTTTTGCATCGCGTACGAAATGACCGGCTGCCTGCTGGTGCCGATGCTGCTGCACATGATTTTCAATGCCACGAGCATCGTGATGATGATCTTCACGGATGCTTGAGGCTGGTGTCTGGATGCTCGATCCTGGATGCTAGATCCAGAATCGAGAAACTTGCGTCCAGCATCTAGCTCTACATGACCATCCCACCATCGACCGTGAGTACCTGACCGGTGACGTAACGGGCCTGTGGGCTGGCGAGGTAGAGGGCGGCGGCGGCGATGTCTTCGGCGGAACCGAGATCACCGAGAGGGATCTTCTTCAGGATTTCCTCTTTCACTTGGTCATTGAGCACATGGGTCATGTCTGTGGCGATGAAGCCGGGGCAGATGCAGTTTGCGGTGACACCACGACCGGCGAACTCACGGGCGAGTGACTTCGTGAAGCCGATGAGGCCGGCCTTGCTGGCGGCGTAGTTGGCTTGGCCGGCGTTGCCGATCAGTCCGATGACGGAGCTGATGTTGATGATGCGCGCCCCTTTCTGCTTCAAGATGCTGCGCTGCACGGCTTTCAGCATGTTGAAGGCTCCTTTGAGGTTCGTGTCGAGCACGGCGTCCCAGTCTTCCTCGCTCATGCGCAGCAGCAGGCCGTCCTTGGTGACTCCGGCGTTGTTCACCAGGATGTCCACATGGTCAAAGTCAGCCAGAATCTGCTTCCCGGCCTCTGCGCAGGCTGGGCCATCGGCCACATCGACGGCGTAAGCCTTGGCGGCACCGGGGTGCGCGGCGTTGATGGCATCAGCGGCGCTTTGCGCGTTGGCTTGTGTGCGGCTGATGATGGCGACTTTCGCGCCCTCGGCGGCGAAGGTTTCAGCGATGGCTTTGCCGATGCCGCGTCCGGCTCCGGTGATGACTGCGACTTTGTCTTGAAGTTTACCCATGTGCTCATCCATGAACGGCGGTTATCCGCGTGCAAGAAGAAGGTGCATCATGCCTGGATCACGCCATGATCGCCGCTATTGCCGATGACTGAAGAAGTGCCCCCAGCCGCCAAGCCCTCCTTTTTGAAAAGGTCCGTCTCTTTCGGCGGATTCTGCGAGGTCATCGCAGTTCTCGCACTGGCATTCACTTGGCTGGGTAGCTTGGGACGGTATCACTGGGCGCTCGACTTGGTGTCCCACTTTCGGCTGCAATACCTCGCTGCTGGCATGGCGGTGGTGCTCTTCGCGCTCTTCCGAAGGCGCACTTGGCTGGTGCTCGCGGCATTGATCTCAATGCTATGGAATGCGCAGATCATTCATGCCGTCCATCACACCGCTGTGCCGGTGGTCAGTGCTGGAAAGCCGCTGCGCTTGATGATCTTCAACGTGCTGTTCACCAACAAAAACCACGTCGCCGCCATCGACCATGTGCTCCAGGTGGACGCAGACATTGTGTGCCTGCTGGAGGTTGATAGCTCTTGGCAGCACAGTTTGGAGCCACTGCGGGTGAAGTATCCTCAGCGGGTTGAAGATCTCTCTGCTGGAGCTTTCAGCATCGCCTGCTACACGCGGCTGCAGGTGAAAAGCAGCGAGGTGCGTCGTTTCACGATCTGGGGCTTACCCACCGTCCTGCTCAATCTCGATTATCTAGGCACTCCGTTGACCTTCATCGGCACCCATCCTGACACGCCGATCGGTGCGTTGCATGCCCAGCAGTGGCGTTCGCAGCTTTTTCAGATCGGCTCCGCCGTGGCCGCCATTGAGGGCGAGGTCATCGTGGCCGGTGACTTCAATGCCTCGCCCTGGTGCGAGGGGATGCGGCTGCTGCGTGAAGCTGGGGGGCTGCAATTCCGCTCGGTCGATCCTGTCTGGCCGCCTACTTGGGGCTTGAACCTGCCGACAATGATACCGATCGACCATGTCCTGCTCAAAGGCGGCCTTAGCGTGCAAAAGCGCGTGCTCGGGCCGGATGTGGGCTCAGATCACCGCTCGGTCACGGTAGAACTGGCAAGAGCTGGGGGGCTTTAACCTTACTGCTGTTACATGTTCAGCCAATTGCCCCGACCGATGAGCCAGACTTTCATCCGCAACATCACACCGACGATCCTTGGCCTACTGCTACTGGTCACTTGGCTAGGTAGCTTGGGGCGTTTCTGGTGGCCGTTTGATTTGTTGGCTCATTTCCGCCTCCAATATGTGCTTTGTGCCGCCGCCATCGGTGTTTTGGCATGGCTGCGTCGGCACTCACGGATTGCGGTGTTCGCGGTCGCGTCCTGCATCTGGAATGTCTGGCTGGTTGTTTCGATCCCCGGCAGCGGTTTTACTCCGGCAGAGGAGATTCAACCACAGAAACCTTTGCGGGTTCTGACTTTCAATGTCCTCATCACCAATCAGCAGCGCAAGTCGGTGGTGGAGCACGTTTTGAAGACGGATGCCGACATTGTCTGCCTGATTGAAGTGGACCAGTCGTGGCGGCAGGATCTGGAGCCGCTTTACCGCAAGTATCCGCAGCAGGCCGACGGTCTCGGTTTTGGAAACTTCAGTGTGGTCTGCTTTTCGCGCCTGCCGATGGAACGGTTTGAGATTTTGGATGTTCCGACGCTGGTGGTGTATCTGGAGCATGAGGGAAGGCCGCTCACATTGATCGGCGCGCATCCTCCGCGCCCATTTGGAGAGCAAAACTTCCAGGAGAGAAGACGTCATATTCGTGAGCTGGCAGCGTTGTTGAAATCGATGTCTGGAGAGGTCATCCTGGCCTGTGATCTGAACTCAACGCCCTGGTGCGATGGAATGCGGCTGCTCATGGAGGAGAGCGGCATGGCGTTTAACTCAGTGCCTCCAGTGTGGGTGCCGACATGGGGGCGCGACGGCCCACACATGATTCCCATCGACCATGTGCTCGTCAAAAATGGCTTGATGGTGCTCAAGCGTGAGATTGGGCCGGATTTGGGGTCAGATCACCGTTCGGTCTTGGTGGAGATCGCAAAAACTGGAGGACTTTGAAAGGAGATGGCACTCCGCTCTTTCATGCCGTAGAGGACACTTTTCACTTCGACCATGGCCGGATTCTTCAAATCTCTCTTTCAGCGTTTCACCAAGCCAGACATCGACTGGGATGACCTTGAGGCAGCTCTTATCGGCGGAGATCTCGGCCCGCGTCTCGCTCTGCAAATCGTCACCGACCTCAAATCCCGCCAGCGCACGCTTCATGGCGCGGACATCGTCCAGGTGGCGCGTGA
>JBIKYB010000397.1:0-4431 GCA_044355475.1 Prosthecobacter sp. | reverse complement strand
GGGGAAAGGGCCACGGAGCCGACTTTGGGGCCGTCGGGCACGCTGGAGCGCTTGAACTGGTTTTGCGCGAAGCGTTTGAAGAACAGCGCGAGCCACTTGGCGATGGTTTCGTCGTCGTATTTGCCTGTAAAGGCCTGCGCGGCCAGCCAGCGGATTTTTTCGGCGCTGCTGCCGTGACGCACGAAGTGGAACAGGAAGAAGTCATGCAACTCATACGGCCCGATGGTGTCCTCGGTCTTCTGTTGCAGCGATTCATCCGCCGCGAGCGGCAGCAGTTCGGGCGTGATCGGCGTGTCGGCGATGTCGCGCAGAATTGCACCCGCTTTGTCAGCAAACGGACCTTCCGCGCACCATTCGATGAGGTAGCGCACCAGCGTCTTCGGCACGCCGGAGTTCACATGATACATCGACATTTGGTCGCCATTGAAGGTGCACCAGCCGAGCGCTGCTTCGGACAAATCGCCGGTGCCGACGACGATGCCGCCGGTTTTGTTGGCGATGTCCATGAGGATCTGCGTGCGCTCGCGTGCCTGTGAGTTCTCGTAAGTCGCATCGTGCTGCGTTTCAGAATGCCCGATGTCGGCAAAGTGCTGTCGCACCGCCTCATTGATCGAAATCGTGCGCAGTTCGATGTTCAACGCCTCGGCGAGTTGCTCGGCATTGCCCTTCGTGCGCGAAGTGGTGCCGAATCCGGGCATGGTGATCGTCAAAGCGGCGGTCATCGGCATGCCAGCCCGTTTCAGCGACTCCAGCATCACCAGCAAGGCCAGGGTCGAATCGAGTCCGCCTGACAAGCCGAGCACGGCGGTCTTCGCGCGTGCCTGTTTGAGCCTGCGGGCCAGTCCGGTCGCCTGGATCGCGAAAATCTCCTCGCACACTGCTGCACGATCCACTTTGGCCGAAGGCACGAAGGGATGCGCCGAGATGGTGCGCAGCAGTTTGTCATCGCCGCCGAGCGCGGGGCCAAGATCGAACACAATTCGACGAAAACCGATGCTGCCCGCCTCATCGCGGAAGGACGAGCTTTTCAATCGATCATGCGCGAGATGCTGCGCATCGACATCGGTGACGATGGCACGCGTCTCAAAGGAAAAGCGCTCGCTCTCGCCCAGGAGGATGCCGTTCTCAGCCACGAGGCAGTGGCCCGAATAAACCACATCCGTGCTCGATTCACCTGCTCCAGCCCCCGCATAAACATAAGCCGCCAGACAGCGTGCCGCCTGCTGCGCCACGAGATGGCGGCGATACGGCGCTTTGCCCAGAACTTCGGTGCTGGCCGATGGATTCGCTAGCAGCGTGGCTCCGGCAAGCGCCAAGTGGCTCGACGGCGGAATCACGGTCCACAAATCCTCGCAAATCTCGACGCCGAGGACGAAACCGGTCACATCGCGTGCTTCAAACAATAGCTCCGTGCCAATCGGCACGTCTTCGCCATTCAGTGTCGTCACCGAGGTGCCCAGCGTTTGCGCTGGTGAGAACCAGCGGCGTTCATAAAACTCGGACGAGTTTGGCAGGAACGATTTCGGCACCAACCCGAGCACACGGCCCTTCGCCACCACCGCTGCCACGTTGTAAAGCCGGTCCTGCACCAGCAGAGGCAGTCCCACGACCAAAACCGTCGGCAGATCATGCGTCTCCTGCGCCAGTTCGTTCAAGCCACGCACCGCAGCCGCTCGCAGCGCCTCGGTATGAAATAAATCGGCACAGGAATAGCCAGTGAGGCTCAGTTCCGGGAAAACGACCAGCCTGCAACCCCTATGCGCCAATGAACGGGCCTCCCGCGCGAGGATCGCCACATTCTTCCCCACATCCCCCAGCGCCAGTTCTGGCGACACTGCCGCCACACGCACGAAACCAAGTCGTTCGCGGGTGGAGGTCGGGGGAGGGGAGGCCTGCTGCATTCGAGAGATTAGCACGCTGAGTTTGGGCTGCGCTAGGATTTATGAGTCGTGCGGCACGCGTCTCGTGTCATGGGATCACTCTCCGAAATAAGGAATCCCCAGCTTCTTCGCGAGTCGTTTCGGCCTTCTCATCGCCTCTTCCATTCGCTGGGCTTCATCCGTGCCTCGCAGGTCTTTACAGGCGGGATGTGCCTCTGGTGCGTCGATTAGACCGAGCTGATGCAGCACATGCGCGGTGCTGTGCTTGTAAGGGGAAGCGCTCATGCGCTCGTCGAGACGGAAGACGAGGTCCTCGAAGGACTGGAATGCCTCGAAGAGCTTGTACACCCGCGTGTCGAAGCGGCCGGTGCCGGTTTTGAATTTCTTGTCGGCCACGCTGTCGAGCAGCCACATGTCACGCGCAGCGCAGATGAGCGGGCAGGCGCTGACGCCCGCGCCAATGAGTAGTGGCAGGCCGAGCTTGATGGCAGTGGCGATGCCGTAGTCGTCACCACTGTGTGGTGAGAAGGGCAGTTTTAAGCCTTTGCACATTGCTGCCCAGTAATGGAAGTGCGGTTCGTCGAGCGTGCTGACTTTTCCGCCGACATAGGCCGGATGCAGCGCGATCTCATGGAACAGCCACGGATCAAACGGTGTGGCCCACGGCACGAAGGATGGCTCCAGCGCATGCGCAATGCCGGGGCGGATCAAATGCTCGGCGATTTGAAAGTAGGCGTCCCGCCGCGGCTCGTTTTCCAGCGTGTTGAGCAGCTTGCTGGTCATGATCATCATCTCGCAGTTGTCATGCTCCTGCGCGATGTCGAGCAGCGGCCAGTAGCGCTCGGCTTTGAACGCGGTGTCGTTCTCCGCGCCGCGTGCGGTCACACCGGCGATGAAGCGTTGTTCGGGAAACTCGGCACGGAAGCGCTTCAGCACCTCGGCGTAGAGGTCGTTGTCGAGATCGAAGATGTAACCGGTGTCCGCATTGAGCACGAAGACCATCTCGACGCCGTAATGTGCACCGCATTGCTGCATCCAGCGCACGCTCTTGGTGAAGCCGTCCCAGTCAGGCTTCCGGTCCTTGAACGGTAGCAGTGTGGCCACGCAAAGCCGTGCTTTCGTTGTATGATCAACGAGTTCCTCCTCGCTCGTGTAAGCCCAGACCGTCTCATTCCAGGCGGTGGACGGTTTGAGATCGGCAGGATTTGAGATGAGAGCGCGGGTGTCAGACATTCCTCATTTAGAGCATGATCGGCCCAAGCGGCCAAGATGAATTCCGAATCCTCGTGATCTGAATTTCTGATCACACCTCCACGCGGCGGCATGGAATTCACGGCCTGTGCTTTCTCTGTCTTGGACTCTCCATGCACCTCCGCTTTGCTCAAGAATCATGTGTGGCCGTTTGAATCAATTCGCGAAGATCCCCGCTCGCTCCCTCGCGGGACGGGCGCTGCGCATTGAGCGGCTGGCCGCGCCTCCAGCGTTTGGGTGGGACACCCCATGGTGCGGGAGGCGGTGGCGGGTTAGGGATGCACTGAAGGCAGTGAGAGCCTGCTCATCGACCCATCCTATGAAATCCCCTTCCGTGATCCTTCTTGCTGCGGCGTTTGTCTGCTATGGCCCCGCCGCCGCCCAGACCGGCATCCCCCGCGCCTTGGAATTTCAGCCCTCGGAGCGGGCGACGAGCGTGGTGCATGATGGTATTGTTTTCTATCGCGGTCTGACCTACCTCATTCGCCACAATCGCGCCGTGCGGGTGGATGCTACCTTGGTGCCGGAGGGCCAAGTGCTGACCGCCGAGGGACGGCTCGTGACCCTGCCGACCGATTTCGTCAATGATGCCAGTCCGACGGTGCGTGAGGGACTCTTCGCTGTGCGCGGGCAGGCGTATTTGATCCGCAATGGCCGCCTGATGCGGGTGGACGCGGTGCTGGTGCCGGAGGGCCAAGTGCTGACGACGGAGGGCCGCTACATGCCGCTGCCTTCAGACTTCAGCGGTTTTGTGCATGATCGTGCGCCCGATGGCAGGGTGCTGCCCATACCGCCACTGCAGGCGGGGGACCAGACGCTCATGGGGCAGGTAAGTGTGCCGCAGCCTCCCACCGCCAACCCCCAAGGTAGGGAACGAGGCCCTCTGCCGCCAAGCTTAGAGGTCCCACGCGTCGTGGTGACACCGGTGGTGGTGGAAGTTCGACCCGCGCTGCCAGCGCCGATGAACCTTCTCCCACCTGCACTCCCCTTCAAGAAAGCCCCTTGAAGGCGAGGAGCACTTATGAAGACTGGAGAATGCCCCTATTTTTTTCCGCCCACCTTTTTTTCAGCGCTAACTGCTGAGATGGGCTGGAAGATGCACGCGGGGGGGGGGCTTCCGTGCTCCTCACCGATGAGGCGTGGGTTTGTCACAGTTGGGTGATTTTAGACTAGGTCGTGTTTGAAAACCCTCAACAGCCATACCGAAGCCAGTCGATGACGGAAGCAAATTGAATGAGAGCAAGGAAGTGGGAGGCAAGTTTATCGCGGCGCGCACTTGCGGAGGCCCAGCGCTTCAGGC
>JBIKYB010000396.1:0-4436 GCA_044355475.1 Prosthecobacter sp. | reverse complement strand
TCGACGATGATCAGGACTGCGTCTGGCTCCGCGTCGAAACCACCGGCGGCGCGAACTGCCACGTCGGCTACCGCTCCTGCTTTTATCGGGCCATTCCCACGGGCGGTGAATACGCTGGAGCCGAGGGCTGCCTGGAATGGAAAGAGGACGGCAAAGTCTTCGATCCGCAGGCGGTTTATGGCGATGCGCCCAACCCCACCAAGCTATGAGCCGCATCCCAATCGTTCTTGTGGCGGGGTTTCTCGGCGCTGGTAAAACAACCTTTCTCCACGCTCTGATGGGCGCTCTAAAAGAGCGCAAAGTCGGCTTCAGCGTCGTCGTGAACGATTTTGAAAATGCCGAGATCGACGCCACGCGGCTGCGTGGCAAATGGCGCATCTGATTTCATCACGCTCATCGCCGCCATCGCCATGCGTGGCGAGTGCCGCCGCTTCCTTTCGCCATTGCAGGTCAGCATGATCGACGCCGTGCGCTGGCAAAAGCGCCGCAAGCATAACCTGCTCGAACAAGAGCAGGTCAAGACCAGCACGCACTGGATGCTCACGCACACTGGCAGCGTCAAAGCCCCGCGCCTCGCCGGCATCCGCGCCGCCTTGAAGATCCTCACCCCGCGTGGCATCGAGACCGATGTGGAGCGCTTCGCCGACTTCCTCCGCCTGCAAAGCGCCACGGCCCGCTTTTCCACGCCAGACACACCGAAGGCAGCTCTCTTCGATTCCGCCGCCGCCGAAGCTCCACACGAGCATCACCATCATCACGACGACGAACGCGCCTTCACCTCCATGCGCGTGCCCGTGCCCTTCGTCGTGCAGCGCAGCGATCTCGAGCGCGTGCTGCGTCACCTGCCCGATGAAGTCCTCCGCGTGAAAGGCCTCTGCCGCCTCGCCGAGCTGCCGCAGATCCCCTTTTCCTTCCAGCATGTGCGCCCGGAGGGTGAAACGTGGTTCCTCCCCGTGATCGGGGCCCTCGGCATCATCCCCTGCGGTGTCGTCATCGGCGTCGGCCTGCCGGAAAAGATCATCGAAAAAGCCTTTGACGCCCTGCCAAGCGCCGAACTGCGGCCTGACATTCAGATTCAGGCAGCATGATTGAGGAAAAAAGCATTCTGCCATCCGCCAAATCGCCCATGCCCTCCCGCCCAAACCGTGAAATCGTCGTCCGCCATGCCGCCGGAGCACCCGAATCCGTCACCGCTGTCATCCGCACGGAGCGGGAACTCGAAAAGCTGATCGCAGGCGAGAGCACCGCCGACACACGCCAGATCAGCGCAGTCGTCTCGAAGCTCCATGTCGTGATCGCCGACTATCTCGATTCCGGAAAGCCGCTCAAAATCACGCTCAGCGCCATCGAGATTCTCTCCGCCGTGGAAGCTGCGATCCGCGAAGCCGGCGGACAGCTCAGCCCGTGGCCGGACGGAGCCGATGCACGCACGTTTTTCATCCACGGGCTCTATGACGAGCTCATCCAGCAGCCCAGCAACATCTTTGAAACCAAGCTGTTCCCAGACGGCACCGAGCGCTACATCCCCATCAGCCGCGCCACCTGGAAAGCCTGCCTCGAACGGCTCCGTGATCAGATCATCCAGGGCGGGCTGAAGATCTGCAAGAAGAGGCCGCCTGCGGCGGAATGAGAAATGGCGAATGGTGGAGTGTTGCTTTCAGGCAGCCCTAAAACTTGGAACCTGGAACGACGCGTCAGGATCGAGGACGACGCCATCGCCTCCAACACTGTCCCTACGTTAGCCACTCATCCTCTTGCCTTCCTCAAACGCGCAGGAGCGATTTCGGCCAGGGGTCGTCAAAGGTGCCGCCGGAGCGCCAGTGGGTGATTTCTTCGTCGGTGCAGAAGCATTCGCGGAGTTCCGGGACGAACACGGCGCGGTCGCTCTCCGGGCCGATGACGGTGAGTTCGCAGCGTCGGTCGCCGAAGACGGGATGAGCGTCTTGAAGCTGCTCCTGAAGTATGGCGATCTCCTCGGGGACGAGTTTGCCGTCGGGATTGGTGACGAGCGCGGCTTTCCAGTAAGCCGTTAGCTCCATGCCGACGCTGCCTGCGGCTTGATTCCACAGCAAGACATCGCGGTCGCGTGAGGCGAGCCAGATGAAGCCTTTGCTGCGATGGATGCCGGTGCCGAGACGCTCGCGAAACAAGGACCACAGCCTGAGCGGGTGCAGCGGGCGCGGATCGTCGATCACGGTGCTGCCGAGTTCGCCTGCTTGCGCGGCATTTTCCGTCAAGGCAGGCCACTGGGCGGCGATTTGACGTGCTTTTTCGAGTTCAAAGCTGCCGGTGCCCAGGAGCTTCTCCGGGGCGATGCGGCCGTAGTTCACCGCATACAACGAAGCCTGCGGATTCAGGACGCTGAGGTGCGTGGCGATGAGTTGGAGGCTCGGCGGCGGCAGTTGCTCGGTCTTGGTGAGGAGAATGACACCGGCGAGTTGGATCTGCGCCATCATCAGCGGAGCCTGCGGATGTGAAAGCTCGCGGATGAGGCGACCGCCGCCAAAGTCCTCCATGAAGGCCTTCGCATCGATGAGGGTGACGAAGGTGTCGAGTGTCAGGCCGGGGCGTTGGCTGATTTCTTCCACCAGCGGCCAGGGATGCGTGCTGCCGGAGGTCTCGATGACGATGTGGTCGAGGTCATTCCGCCCCTCCCAAGCATCGAGCACGGCGGCGAAGGCCGGACGCTGCGCACCGCTGATGCTTCCTGCCTGGATGCTGGCGAAGTTTCCTCGCTCCTCGTTCAGATGCTCAGGATCGCGCAGGAGATCGCCGTCCACTTCGAGTTCGCTCATGTCATTGACGATCACGCCCAGGCGCAGCTCCCCGCTCACGCGCAGCAGGCGTCGCAGCAACGTGGTTTTGCCGGAGCCGAGAAAGCCGGAGATGACGGTGACGCGCATGCCAGGGGAATGATTTTAATGATGCAAACAGGTTGCGTTTAAATCACCTTTGTTTTAATGCAAATGCATTGCATGAAAACAACCTTGCCCCAGGTGATGCTCGCAGGCCTCGAATCCGTTGGTAAATCCGCGCTGTTTCGCGGTCTCACCGGCCACGCGACTGGTGATGAGGCGAATTTCCGTGGATCGACGGTGGTCTGCCGCAAATGCCGGGTGGCTGACTGCGGCTGCGAATTGGTGGACACACCGGGCATTCGTGTGGCGGGGGATGCGGTGACGACACGTACCGCTCTCCAAGCCATGTCTGACGCGGATGTCGTCCTGCTCGTGGCGCGCGGCACCCATGCGGTGAGCGAGGTGGAGACACTGCTGCGTGAGCTGGACCTCCAGCAAAAGAAAACCGCGCTCGCCATCACCTTTCAGGACAAGGCACCGGAGCAGATCGAGGCACTGGCACAGGTCTATCGGGAGCGGCTCGGCATCCCGGTGGTGGTGGTGAATGCGCGTGAGCTAGACGCGGAGGGGCGCATACGGGTGCTGGGAGCGATCCAGGGTGCTGCCGCGATGTCGGGCGGGTTGGAGGAAAATTTGTCCCACGCGCAGACCGATCCCCAAACCACGCTTTTTGAGCACAAGCTCCTTGGTCCCTGGCTCGCGCTGGCCTGCATGGGGCTGATGTTTGCCCTGCCGGTTTATGCCGCTTACGTCTTCGCGAGCTGGGCGCAGCCCATCGTCGATGAATTGGCGATCACCCCGCTGAAGGCGCTGGCGGAAAGCTGGCCACAGCTCGCGCAGGTGATGCTCACCGGAGGTTACGGTGCCATCACGTTGGGCTGGTATTCCTTCCTGTGGGCTTTCCCGGTGGTGCTCCTGATCAGCGTCAGCGTCGCCATCACGGAGGAGACGGGACTCAAGGACCGCATCACCGCCGCGCTCGATCCCTGGCTGCGGCGCGTCGGTCTCAGTGGTCGTGACCTCATCCCGGTGCTGAGCGGCTTTGGCTGCAATGTGGTGGCCGTTTTTCAGAGCCGGTCCTGCTCGGCCTGCACACGGAAGTCCTGTGTCTCGCTCATCGCCTTCGGCAGTGCCTGCAGTTATCAAATCGGCGCGTCGCTTAGCCTATTTGGTGCGGCGGGGCAGCCAGGCCTGTTTTTCCCCTATCTCGCGCTGCTCATCCTCGTCGGGGCACTGCACACTCGCGTGTGGCATGGGGCGCTGCCGCAGGAGGGGGCACAGCCACTGCATGAGCGTTCGTTTTTGCAAAAGCCCTCGTTGCGAGCCATCGGTTGGCGGGTGAAGGCGGCGCTGGGGCAGTTTTTGAGGCAGGCCATGCCCATCTTCATCGTCATCTGTCTCGTGGCGGCGCTGCTGGAGCATTTCGGTGTCATCGCCTGGGTAGCGGCGGGAGTCGCGCCCGTGCTGGGGTTGTTTCACCTGCCGGGAGAGGTGGCTCCGGGCATTCTTTTCTCCATCCTGCGGAAAGACGGGCTGCTCACGCTCAACAGCGGAGAGGGAGCGCTCATCACCGCGATG
>JBIKYB010000114.1:0-14866 GCA_044355475.1 Prosthecobacter sp. | reverse complement strand
AAGGCGATGCCTGCGCCGCGATGCGAAAACTGATCACCGATTCGCACGAAACGACGAACGCGAAGACGCAGTGCGAGAAGCGTGCGTGGCAGCTTTTTCGAGCGCTGGTGCAGCGAAAGATCGTGGTAGTCATTTCGCCTTCCAATCGCGAAGCCGATGGCACCAAGCTGCGGCTCAATGTGGAGCTGCAGGACGACTTTTCGCTGAATTATACGCTCTCGCTGTATCTCATCGACACGCTGGCGCTGATCGATCCCGCCTCCGCGACCTACGCGGCGGATGTGCTGACGCTTTGCGAATCCATCCTCGAAAACCCCGACGTCATTCTGCGTCGTCAGCTCAGCAAAGTGAAAGACGAAGCCATGGCGGCGATGAAGAACGAAGGTGTTCCTTATGAGGAGCGAATCGCCAAGCTGGAGGAGCTGGAATACCCGAAACCCTGCCGCGAATTCATCTACAGCACCTTCAACGCCTTCAGCGAGGCGCACCCGTGGGTCGGCCAGGAAAACATCCGCCCGAAAAGCATCGCCCGGGAGATGTTTGAGAACTTTCGGAGCTTTGCCGACTACATCCACGACTACGACCTCCACCGCGCCGAGGGCGTGCTGCTACGCCATCTTTCCAGCGTCCACAAGGTACTGGCGCAAACCGTGCCGGACAGCTTCAAGAACGAAGCGGTGCAGGAAATGGAAGCGTGGCTCGCGGGCGTGCTGCGAGGCACGGATTCCAGCCTGCTCGATGAATGGGAAAAGCTGCGTGATCCGAATTACAAGCCCGACGAGGTCGAAGAAAAGCCCGTCGAAGCCCCCGACATCACACGGAACAAGCGGGAATTCACCGCGCTCATCCGCACGGAGATCTTCCGCTACATGCAGCAGATCATCAGCGGTAAGATCGACCACGCTGAACTCGACGATTACTACGCCGACCACGACCGCATCCGCCTCGACAATGAAGCTCGCAATGGCCGCCACACCTATGTGGAGCCGAGCGATGACGGCCAAAGCTGGCGTGTGAACCAAGTCCTCGTCGATCCCGAAGAACTCAACGACTGGCAGCTCGAATTCCGCGTCGAATTGCCGCAGGCTCGCGAGGATGGGAAACCGACGCTGGTGTTTGTGAGTCTCGGACGGATCGGGTGAGGTTGTAAGGAGTGCCGACGAGTCGTCGGCATGTTGTTTTTGAGTGGCGACGAATCGTCGCCACTCCATAGGCCTTGGCGGGGCGGAAGCGCTACTGCGCCGCGAGAGCCGCAGCGGCTTTCGCTTTGGCGATCTCGGCTTTTTTCAGAATCTCCTCGGTGCTGGGGAGGCTGGCGAGGACGTCGGCGGGGATGAAACCGTCACCGACGAGCTTGGTGAGGCATTTTTTGCGCTCGTCGAGGGCTTTGTCGGGGCTGCGCTCTTTGCTGAAGCGGGATTTGGCGGCGGCGCTGCGGTCTTTGAGGGCGGAGTAGATGTCGCCGCCGAGGAGGGATGAGATGTCCACTTTGATCTTCTCGCGACCGGCTTCGTGCTCATTGATTTCATCGCCGTTGATCGGTCCCGCCTGATACTTGGGGAACATGATGGCGACTTCGGGGCAGACGCGGGAGCAGGCGGGGCAGTTGGTCTTGCAGTTGTCGTTATTCTGCACCTGGATCTTGTTGTCCTCGCTGACGCCATAGACATCGAAGAGGCAGAAGCTGAGGCACTGCATGCAGTTGGTGCAGCGAGAGTAGTCGATGACGGGGAACCAGGGCTTCCATTTGCCGGGTTCGTTCATGGGCTTGTCGCCGCGTGATTTGCCGACGAGGGCGACGATGGCCTCGGGATCGAGGCCGGTGATGTCGCGGGTGTCGATGCTGACGAGGCCGGTGGCGTCTTCGAGCGCGGGGGCTTTGCCTTCAAAGGAGCCGAGCACGAGCAGGCTGCGATCATCGTGCGGCATGGCGCTGGCTCCTTGGCCGCTGCGGGTGACGGTGTAGCCTTGATCGAGCAGGGCCATCATGACCTTGGCACGGGATTCCGCTGGGAGCGCAATGCTGCCGTTGCCTTCGTAGAGGACGACGCGGAGGGGGCGGTGGGTGTGGGTGATCATGGCTCGATGCTGGATGCAGGATGCTGGATGCTGGATTCAGAAAGCAACGCAGTGGTGATTTCTTGCGCGGTCTGACTGCGCATGTTGTGGATCTCGGTGTTCTCGGGGAGAGGAAAACCGGCTTGCTGGAAGAGGCCTTTCACGGCGCGAGGGTAGCAGGCGGCGATGCGGAGTTTTCCACAGGAGGCGATGGCTTGGAGGCGCGGATCGCGATGGGCGGCCATCTCACAGAGGTCGGAGACGGTTTCAAAGCTGGCCTCGGAGGCGCAGAGCTGCTGCAGGACGTCGTTTTTGACGCCCGTGGGCACGACTTGGGCGTAAGCGCAGCGGCAGTAGAGAATGGTGGCGGGGGAAGACAAAGGAGCGCGTTGAATGGAGGTTCGCACCAGTTTGGGCGCGGGCGGGGAATCGCGCAACTGCCGGGAAATTGCCGAATGACGAATTCTCGAATGATGAACGCGACCGCAAATTGGTTTTGCGCTCAATACTGAAGCCCAAATCTTGCGGGAAATGGGATGGCGTTCAACGAGCGACCACTTCTTTTTGAGACGAGGGAACTGGCGGCAGCTCGTAAAGCATGAGGCCCGCGCCACTCCACACAGGGCGGCATTTTTCACGCAGACGCTTGGGCATGCGGTCCTCCCAGGTTTCGAGCACATGCCGCACGCCTAGGCGGTTGGCAAGACGCACCGACCAGTCGGTGGTGAGCTCATTTTCAATTGGCGGTAACCAGCGCAAAGGCAGGGTACTCGAGTGGGGGGAGTAATGAATCGAGGGGCGCTCATCGAGTGGATTCAGACGCATGCAGCGTGATTCAATGAGGCCGCCGAGCATGGCGTGTTTGGAGATCCACCAGTTGCGGTCGTTTTTGGAGAAGTAACCAAAGGGTCTGCCCTGAAGCTCCGTGCGCAGTCCGGCGAGATCCTGCGTGCCCCACGTCTCACTCCTTCTGACGAGAAGCGGGGAAATCTGTGTGTGGATGCCCAGCGTCACCACACACGCCAGAATGGCAATGGCGGCGAGCCTGCGCCATCCATCCAGCAGCCGGGCCATGCCCAGCAGACCGCAAGCCCCCACGGGCATGACCAGCGCGGCGTGCGTCAGCATCACGACATGAAAGCGATCTCCACTGCGGAGCGCATGGAGCGCCAGACAGGAACCCGCAATGCCGCTGATGCAGAGCCAGCCAAGCAGGCGGACCTCATTCTGAGCGGAACGGCGTCCTTCACGCACGAGAAACACCGCGCCAGCCACAAAAAACACGGACATCAGCATGGTGGCCGCCACATCGAGTAGGCCATGACTTAGAACTTTGGGCAGTTCACTCAGCGCAGAAAACCCCACGGCCGGGGCTCCTTTGGAAACAGTCAGACCGGCGCTAAAAACGAAATGCATCGTCGCCCAGCCTGCCAAGCTGACAGAAGTGGCGGCTAGCCCCGTCCGCAGCATGGCCCGGTCGCGAAGCACGAGACCGAGGCCGGCCAAAGTGGCGGTCGCAGAGGCGGCCACGGCCACGCTATGCGGGGCACTGCAGGCAGCGGCATACAAAGTGAAAAGGGACAACCCCGCACGCCGTGCCTGCCACAAGGCGAGTGTCAGCAGCAGCAGCACGCCTTCGTATTTGTATGGCAAGGTAAGCGCCAATGTCACCCGCACATGATGGAATACATCGAAGGGCAAGGCCGAGTTCAGAACGTCGAGGAGAGTGGGTATCAACCGTACGAAATGCACGCAAAGGATGGCTCCTGCACCAGCCAGCAAAGCTGCGGTGGGTCGCAACCGCCAGAGGCTGTCGGCCAGAGCGGCTGCCGCAAGCGTGAGGATGAAATTTAGCACACCACTGGTGACAAGAAGCAAGGCTGGGGCCGCTGGCAGTCCTGAAACACCTCGAATACCTGCGGCGAGAAAGATCCCGCCCCAGTGATACCATGCATCTCGTATGCCTGAAGCCTCTCTGGCCTCTTCCCCCATGAAAATGGCCCAAGCATTGGCCGCCTGCGCCTCTGGAAGCGCTGAGACTAGGCTCACATAAAATCCCAGGTCTTCATGAAGCGACACGATTCCGCCTTCAGAACTCCACCAAATGCCTGGCAGGATGGAAAAGAACACAAAGACAGCTCCCACAGCAAGCATGGTGGCGATTTCACGCCATTCCCAGGTTTCGGCCTCTCCTGCTTTGGTTTCAAAGCTGCGGTTTAGCCAAAACCAAATCCCCACAGCCAAAACCTGCCCCATTGCCAGCCAACTCATGAAGTGCATGTGGCGCAGGCAAAAAAATGCGGCAGCTCCTGTGGTGAAGCTTAATCCGCTCACCATCACGACCGCCAGTCGCAGCATTTTATTGCCTGGGAGGAAACGCACCGGAACCAACAATCGTCCAACCAACCAGATCACTAAAAGCGTGGCGACTAGGGTGCCCGCAACCAATGCTTGGCTAGACAACGAGGTCGGAGAAACTTCAAATTCGATCATGATTAATAATATCCATAATTATTAATCATATTCAAGCCTTGATATTTGCGGCCTAAAACGGGCTAGAAGCTTTTCTCTCGAACAGATTATATCGTGGTCTTGCGCTCGACATTGAGACCCATCTTGCGATACAGGGTGGCGATGGAGACGCCGAGCATGCTGGCGGTCTTTTCGCGAGAGCCGCTGTTGTACTTGAGCGTTTCCTGAATGAAGACGCGCTCCTGGCCCTTGATGAAATCGTCGAGGGTGGAGCCGATGGGGAGCTTCGTGATGCCCTCGCTGGAAGACGGGGTAGGCACTTCGATCTGCTGAGTGACTTTGGCAGGTAAATCGGAGGGCTTGACTCGGTCGTTCTCGGCGAAGGCGCAGGCGCGCTCGATGGCGTTGCGCAGTTCGGAGACGTTGCCGGGCCAAGTGTACTTTTCGAGAAACTCGATGGCAGCGGGATCAATGGTCTTGGCCTTGTCGTCGGTGCGCTCGGCGAGTTCTTTGAGGAAATGCTCGACGAGAGGCTTCACATCTTCGCGGCGGTTCCGCAGTGGTGGGATCTTTAACGGAACGACGGAGAGCTTGTAGTAGAGGTCTTCGCGGAATTTGCCTGCCTTCACGGCATCTTCGAGGGAGATGGTGCTGGAGACGATGAGGCGGAAGTCCGTCCCCCCCGAACCGTTGCCCCAGCCTTTTTTAGACTGGGCCTCGTCCAAGAAAGTGTTCAACTGGGCCTGAATGCGAGCCGGGAGCTGATTGACCTCGGCAAGGTGGATGGTGCCACCCGCTGCACGATTGAAGATGGCGGTCTGGCCGAAGAGTTCGGTTTCGAGGGCATCCTCGGGCATGGCGCTGCATTGCAGTTCTTTGAAGGAGGCCGCGCTGCGGCGGCTGGCCTCGTGCAGGGCACGGGCAACCATGTGCTTGCCCACGCCGAACTCGCCTTCGAGGAGCACGGGGCTGTCGTTGTTGGCAACGCGGCGCACGATGTCAAAAATGCGCTGAATAGCGTCGCTGTGACCGATGAGTTTGGAAGAGGAGGTGGAGCGCAGTGTCGTGCTGGGCAGGGCTGTCGGAGTCGCGGCGGCCACGCCGTTGCGCTGAAGCGCCTGATTCACGGTCTTGATGAGGTCGCCGAGATCGAAGGGCTTGGTGAGGTAATCGAAGGCTCCGAGACGCATGGCCTCCACGGCGGTTTCGACGCTGCCATGGCCAGTGACCATGATGACGGCGGTGTTCGGGAACTGATCTCGGCACATGCTGACGAGGTCGAGACCGTTCACATCGCCGATTCGCAGATCCACGATGACGAGATCGGGCTGGTTGGAACGGATGGCGGCAATGCCGTCGATACCCGTGGTGCAGCCAAAGACCTGATGCCCAGCGGCTTTGCAGAGCTTGGTCATGAGCTCCAGGATGGCGGCTTCGTCGTCTATGATTACTAGTTTAGCCATATTGATTTCGTTAAATGAGAGGCACGGTTGATTGTTAAATAAGCTAAACGGCTCGCAGGAATGCGTCAATCTCGGATTCTCAAAAAAGAGAATTCGCCTCGCACTACTCCAAGCTCTGCGAGATTAAAGTTTGAGCATGGCTTCCCTAAAATGCTCCCAAGCCCTGCGAAAGTCCTCTTTTTCCATGTACAAGGCCGCGATTTCCTGATGAAGGTAGGCTGGAGCCTTGGGGTTGCTCAACAGCTTTTCCAGGGTGCGCAGAGCGTCGTCGATTTCTCCTGATTTCTTCTGCGCTTGGAAGAGATCGATGCCGCGTCTTGGGTCGTTGAGGTTCAAAAGCATCGCGCGTTCAAGGGTGGCGATGTCTGAGGCGGCATCGGGTGTCGCGCGGTTCAACGAGGGCAGATAGGCGGCGGCGATCTGGCAGGCTCTCACGAAGTCAGAGTTGCGGGCGTGATAGTCCGCCAGAAGGGGCCAGCCGTCGTCCCGCCACTTTTTGTTTCGCTCTAGCTGGGTCATGAGCGTCTTTGGGTCGCCCAGCCGATTCCAGAGATCAAAGAGGGCTTTTCTTTGCAAGGGGGCAATCCCCTCAAGCTGAGGCTGGAGTTCAAGCATGCTGCGCAGGCAGCGGTCAAATTCCTCACGCGTGCGAGCGGTACCGAGGTAATCGAGCTTGAGTTCCACCGTGCTTGCCATGGCCCAAAGCGGCTCACGAAGTTCCGGGTGGAGCTCAGCGTGATTCAGCATTTGGCGGTAGTATCCATGGATACCCGGCGCTGAAGCGGGATAGCGCAGCAAATATTCACGCCAGCCAATCACGGCATAGGCCGGGGCAAAATCCAGCCAAAACATACCCTCCTGATAGCACATCGCGGCATAGTTTGGCTCCAAAGCCCGCGAGCGCGAGAAGTCCAGCAAGATTTCATCTTTCGGCCTGCCGAGATAGCCCATCATGCGAGCGCGTTCAAAGTAGAGCTGAAAGCTCATCGGGTTCAATCGCACTGCCTCGTTCATAAGGGGCAATCCGTCGGCCACAGAGCCTGTCATGGTTAGCCAATTAGCGCGTGCGCGAAGGGAAGCTGCGGCGCTGCTGCCTGGAAAACGGGAAGCATGGCCAAGGGTCACAGCGAGCCAGCCGGCCCCTAGCATCAGGATGGCTAGGCCAGCGACTCGGAATGAGTTTCGGTCAACCACTCCGGCTGCTACGCACAGACGCCGCTGACGCACCAGTATGCCGGCGAGTAGCGCCATAAGAATGGCCACCCCTAGCCCGTGGTTTGGCACGTCCACCATGCCATGCACGCACCCCAATCCAAAAGCAATGGCCGCTGCATTGCGCAGCTTACGATCCTGTCTGTTTCGGATGCCTTTGCGCTTTTTCCCAAACCAAGGACCGGAGGATAGCAAAATCCATAGCAGCAGCAATAAGCCCGGAAAAACCGTGAGCAGTCCGCCCTCGGCCAGCAACCACAGCAGGTCGTTCTCAGGGTGGGCGAAACGTGCCCGAGGCTCATGGAACTCAGCCACAAGGGGGAAAACCGCCTCGAAGTTTCCGAGACCAACCCCCAGCCACGGGGACTGGACCGCCATTTTGAGCGTTTCGACCACCAGCATGCCGCGCGCACCGACTTGGGTGAACTCGCCAGATTGCAGGCGCGTACCAACGCCGCCACCGGACATGACCAGCAGCGTGGCGATGACCATGACCAGAGAAAACGTCACCGCCATTTTTTGGAAGAAGCCCTTTCGCATGGCCGAGGTGCCAAGCCAGGTCGTCAAGCCGAGGAATAGTAGGATTACCCCCGCCTTGGAGGTGTTGATGAAAATACAAGCCAAGGGCAACGCCGCACCCACGATAAACAAAATCCAGCGGCGTGACTTATGCCGATGTGCGTCATAGGCGTTGGCGGCGCACAGGAGACAGGTGATAGCGGAGATCGTCGCGGTGTGGTTTCGGTTGGCAAAGGGCCCAAATCCGTTTCCCCAGACCTCTGAATTTCGCGGCCACCACGACATCTCGACCCACTTGACATGCTCCAGAATCGCCAAGCCGCAGAGCAGCATGCCTCCGAAGGTCAGTGTTTGCAGCATGGAACGGCGTTGTTCGCTGGAAAATCCACGAGTGAGACACCACGTCAGCCACGCGAGGCAAGTGCCATGAAGCAACCACGCCTCCCACGTCACCCACGCCTGCGGGGTGATCGTACTGGAAAGCGGCACTCCCCAGTCGTTGATTAGGCGTGTTCTCCACTGTGGTAGGCCGAGCTGCCAGTCGGCTGGCAAAAACGCCAGCAAAGGAGCCAGCAGCGCTCCAAATAGCCCGAACATGGCGATCTTAGGCAGCCTGCGCTGCACGGGAAAAACCAGCATGACAAGAGCCATCAGGACTGCCGCTATGCCCTTGGACCACGCTTCTCGGCCAGCGCCAAACAGGATCACCAGCATCGGCACCAAAGCAAAAATGAGCCCCTGCCAAGCTGGGCCGGGCAGCTCATGATCGTACTTTTCATCATCACTGTCCCCCTCATCCACATTCTGAGACGCGCCAAGGCTGGCCTCCAATGGAGGCGTGTCTTCTGCCGGATCATCTCCGACTAAAATGGGGCGCGGAGAGTCTGGCGCGGTTGGAAGGGCTGGCTTCATGCCTGGAGCGAAATGCTGGGGGCTGGGGTTGGATTGGGCACCTGTTGCTCAATAGAAGACGGCAGTGCCCCCCACTTTTCAACACAGCGTTCCAAAGCTGGCAGCAAAACGTCCAGCCGCAGATGCCATTCGGAGGCCTCCATCCCGTCCTGCGGATGATGGATGGTACAGAGCATGCCGCTCACCAGCTTCAGCGTCTCCGGGACGCTGCCGCTTTGGGCGCTGATCCCGAGTCCCATGCGTTTGACTCCATGCTCAAACTGGTTGGAAAAACTCTCCAGACTGTCACAGCGCTCCACCTCGAAATCCAGCACCCGGCCGTAGGCGCGGAAGAACTCGCGTTTGCGGCGGCGCTCCATGACCTCGTCGAGCTGCTCACGGAAATTCGACCAACTGCGCACATAGCCGAGGTAACGCGCCGCGCCAAGGGCCAGCAGCAGCAGAACCGCACCCGCCACAGGCAGCGCCACGCCCCGGGTCAGCAGCACGCTCAGCCCTACCAGGCTCAGCGCCAGACACACCGAGTACAAAGCCACCAGCGCCCGCCCTTTGCTGAAGCCCAGCAGGATCAGCCGGTGGTGGATGTGCTCTGCGTCTGCGTTGAAGATCGGTACGCCACGCACGGCCCGGCGGATGATCGCAAACAGGGTGTCCAAAATCGGCACTCCCAGTGCCATGATGATCACCAAAAGCGCCCCGATGACGGAACCTTTGTTCGAGGTAAACAATGACACCGAGGCGATGAAAAAACCGATGAGGTAAGCGCCACCGTCCCCCAGGAAAATCTTGGCTGGCGGCAGGTTGAAGATCAAAAAGCCCACCAACGCTCCAGCCATCGCCAGCGCCACGACCAGCACGTCCGGCTGCATGCCATGATAGCCGATGAAGGCCAGTGTCAGGCACAAAAACAGCCCAAATCCACCCGCCAGCCCGTCCATGCCGTCGATCAGATTGATGATGTTTGGGATACTCACCAGCCACATCAGCGTGATCGGCAGGCCCCACCAGCCCAGACTGATGCTGCCTTCGCCAAACGGATTGCTCAAGGTGTCGATCGAGACACCGAGCGCATAGAGGATGAGTGCCGTGCCAATCTGACCGACAAGTTTCACCTTGGCCCCCAGCGGCTTCAAATCATCCACAAAACCCACGCTAAACATCAGCGCGTTGCAGATGGCCACCGGCAGCCAACGAGTCCAGCCTAGGCCGCCGAGGTATCCCGCCACTAGGCACGCCAAGCCCACCGCCAGGAAGATTGGCCCGCCTCCGAGGCGTGGGATCGCCTTTTCATGCAGCTTGCGCCGGTGGTCAGGAGCATCCAGGCCGACCTGGCCGCTGTTTTTCAAAATCCACCAAGTCCCCAGGGCTGCCACCAGCAGCGCCCCGCCAAAGTACATGCCCATCTCCAGCCATGACACATGTCGTGGAACCCATGGCCCCATGGGAATGTCGGCGGTTGTTGAGTCAGTCATGCACGGCTTGGTCAGGTTGGAAAGTCCGCAAGCATAGGCCTTGAGAATCAACGTTCAAGACCGCAGCACGGAAGAACTCGTCGTTTGCATCTTTCCAGATCGCTTCTTGAACTTTCAGCCCGCTGCTCTCACCATCGCCGATGCTCGCAGACACCATCGCCGCCATTTCCACCGCCCTTGGCGAGGCCGCCATCAGCGTCGTCCGCGTTTCCGGTCCGCAAGCGCTGGCCATCGCCGCCCAGGCTTTCAAACTTCCCGCCAAACTCACCCCTCGTCTGGCGCATCTCGTTCCAGTTGTCGATAGCACTGGAAATCCGCTCGATCACGGCCTGCTGCTGCACTTCAAAGCACCGGCCAGCTACACGGGCGAGGACGTCATCGAGTTCCACGGTCACGGCGGCGTGCTCGTCACCCAGCGCGTTCTGGATCGTCTCCTCACCTGCGGTGCGCGCGCGGCAGAACCCGGCGAATTCACCCAGCGGGCCTTCCTTAATGGCAAAATGGACCTCACCCAGGCCGAGGCCGTCATGGACCTGATTCACGCGCAAAGCACCCTTGCCCTCCGGGCCGCCAACGAGCAGCTCGGCGGAGCCATCGGTCGCGAAGCCACCGCCATGCAGCAGGAGATCATCCCCGTGCTCGCCCACATCGAAGCCTTCATCGACTTCCCAGATGAAGACATCTCGCCTGAAACCGGTGCCGCCTTGGTGCAGCGCCTCGACGCCGTGCTCGAACGCGCGCAAAAACTCATCGCCACCTCCGAGCAGGGCCGCATCCTGCGCCACGGTGCCCGCACCGTAATCTCAGGCGCTCCAAACGTTGGCAAAAGCAGCCTGCTCAATGCCCTCCTCGGCTTTGAGCGTGCCATCGTCAGCCCCACCGCCGGCACCACCCGCGACACCATTGAGGAAATCATCCAGGTTCACGGCATCCCGCTCCGCCTGGTCGATACCGCCGGCCTGCGCGAGTCCCATGACGACATCGAGCGCGTCGGCATCCAGCGCACCGAGCGCGAACTCGACCGCGCCGACCTCGTCATCGAAGTCGTCGATGCCAGCCAGCCTGCCAGCGCAGCTCAGCGCCTGAACTTGCCGGATTCCATCGCCAACCGCCGCATCCTCATCCTCAACAAAGCCGATCTCGGCCTCCATGCGGATTGGAGCACGGTTCTCCCGCCTTCAGATGCTCCCCGTATTGTAGTCCCGCCTTTAGGCGGCTCCGGGGACCGCCTCGCGGCGGAAGTACAATGCATCCCCATCTCCTGCCTCACCGGCAGCGGCATCGAACCCCTCCGCAATGCCATCCGCGACGTCATCGCCACCGCCGGGCCGCTCGCCGCCGACCATCCCATCGCCATCAACGCCCGGCACAAAGCCGCCTTCGAGCGTGCCGCCGAGCGCCTCCTCGCCGCCAAGACCGCCCTCGAACAGGGCGAAGCCCCCGAATTCATCGCCCTAGAAATCCGCGAAGCCCTCCAGGCCCTCGGCGACGTCATCGGCCAAGTCGATGTCGAGCGCATCCTGGACGTCATCTTCTCCACCTTCTGCATAGGAAAGTAACTTTGAGTGTCGTTTGATACCCACCTTGCTCCCTTGACCAATCTTTGACCCTTCACAACCCCACCATGAACCGCCGCCATTTCCTCACCACCGCCTTTGCCGCGACTGCGGCCTCCCGACTCAGCGCCCAGACCATCGCCAAAGCTGCGGCTGATCCCGCTTACGTCATCAAGAACAAGGGCATCAAGCACACGCTCATGGGCTGGTGCTGGAAGCCGATGGACACACTGGAGCTGGCGAAACATGCCAAGGCCATCGGCCTCGTCGGCATCGAGGGCATCGACTCGAAGCTCTACCCCGATGTCAAGAAGCTCGGGCTGGACATCTCCCTCGTCGGCAGCCACGGCTTCGCCAAAGGGCCGTGCAATCCGGAATTCCATGATGAGGTCGTCACCAAACTGACGGATTCCATCAACCTGGCCGCCGATGTCGGCTGCAAGAAGGTCATCACCTTCACTGGCATGAAGTTCGACGGCATAGACCGCGACAAGGCCATCGACGCCTGCCTTTCCACCTGGAAGGAAGTGCTCCCACTGGCGGAAAAGAAGGGCATCACCCTCGTGCTGGAGCATCTGAACTCCCGCGACAGCTCCCACCCGATGAAAGGCCACCCCGGCTACTTCGGCGACGACGTGGACTTCTGCGTCGATCTCATCAAAAACATCGGCAGCCCCAACTTCAAGCTGCTCTTCGACATCTACCACGTCAGCATCATGAACGGCGACATCATCCGCCGCCTGCGCCTGCACAAGGATTACATCGGCCACATCCACACCGCTGGGAACCCCGGCCGCTGCGAGCTGGACGAGCACCAGGAGATCAACTACCCCGCCGTCATGCAGGCCCTGCTGGAAATCGGCTACCACGACTTCGTGGCTCACGAATTCATCCCCACCTGGGACGATCCCATCCTCGCCCTACGTCACGCGGCGATGGTGTGTGATGTGTAGAGATCGGCTTTTGAGCCTCCTCAATCACAACTGCGCCAGCCTCTTGGTTTTCTCCTGTTAGATTTTGGAATCATGGGTATGGGACTGCTGTGACTCCCACCCAACATCTGGACGCCCTTCTTGCCCGGCCTGAACCGCTGCTGGCACTGGCCCCGATGCAGGATGTCACGGATCTGGCCTTCTGGCGGCTCATGACGCGCTATGGCGGGGCGGATGTGTATTACACCGAGTATTTCCGCGTGCACCCAGACTCGCATCTCGATAAGCCGATCCTCGCCTCCATCACGCAAAATCCCACCGGCAGACCGGTCGTGGCGCAGATGATCGGGAATGACATCCCTTCCCTCGTGCGCAGCGCCCGGGAGCTACAGCAGCATGAGATCGCCGCGGTGGATCTCAATCTCGGCTGCCCAGCCCCGATTGTTTACAAAAAATGCGCCGGTGGCGGCCTGCTGCGGGACGTGCCGCGCATTGAGGGCATCCTCGGGGCGTTGCGCGAGGCCGTTGCGGTCAAGTTCACGGTGAAAACCCGCCTCGGCTTCGATGACACCGAGACCATTGATGCGCTGGTGCCGCTGTTCGCGAAGCACGGCGTGGACCTCGTCACCATCCACGGACGCACCGTGACCCAGATGTACCGGGACGGCGTGCGCTACGACCTGATCGGCTCAGCCACCGCGAATCTCCCCTGCCCTGTGCTTGCCAACGGCAACATCGGCACCCATCTCGACGCGGAGGCCGTCACCCGGCAGACCGGCGTGCGTGGTCACATGCTCGGACGAGGAGCCATCCGCAATCCCTGGCTCTTCGATCAAATCCGCCAGCACTTCCAGGGCCAGCCCGTCTTCCAGCCCAGCAAGGCGGACAAACTGGCCTATGTCGAGGAACTGTATGACACCGTGACGCTCCCGAATACCCGCGAGATCGACCAAGTGAACCGACTGAAGAAGCATCTCAACTTCTTCGGACCGGACATGAGCGACACGGAAGGCTTCCTCAATGAGATGCGACGCTGCACCACACGAGCGGGGCTACGGGACGTCTGCACACGGCACTTCGATGCCTGACGGCTCAAAACTCCCCACGAAACACGCAGCGGGCGGTGGGAGTTTCGTGAATCACGATCTCACAGAGACCAGGAAGCTGTGGGGCGAGCTTTTTCCATAGCCAGGCGGCCATGTTTTCGATGGTGGGGTTTTCGAGACCTTCGATCTCATTGAGGTAGGAATGATCGAAGCGGTCCAGAATGGGCTTCATGGCCTTCGAGATTTCAGCGTGGTCATAGACCCAGCCGATGTGCGGATCGACCTCGCCCTCGATGGCAATCTCTAGCTTGAAGGAATGACCGTGCATCTTGGTGCATTTGTGGTCACTGGGCAGGTTCGGCAGGGTCTGGGCGGCTTCGAACCGAAAGTCTTTGATGATGCGGGCGCGCATGTCAGTTGGAGGGGGCTGTGGCTGCCACGGGGGGCAGGATGGTAAGGTTCAAGCGATGGACGATGCCGTCAAACGGCGTGCTGTTGGGATATTGGGCCGCTTTCAAAATGCCGAAACTTTGCCCGGCTGCGATGCCTGATTTGGGTTCTTGTGGAAATCCTTGGTCAAACGGAGCCACACCGATCAATTCGCTGTGCCCCGGAACGGCGATGGAAATGGCTCCGGCGTGGTCAATCATCGCGCGGATATTGATGCGGCCCTTTTCGCAAGATGCGCCTGAAATCGTGGTCGCCTTGCCGTTGGCAAAGACGGTGAGAGTGGGTTTGGAGGCGACGAAATGCAGCGCGTAGCCGGATTGCGCGTCGCCATGAGCGAGGAGCGTGCTGTCCTGGTCGATGGGGGGATCGAATTCGAAGGCGGCATTGATGAAAACTCCCCTACCCTGCAACTTCGGAGCTTCGGCGGCGCTGATCTCATCGCCAATCTTCAACACCAAGTCGGTGGAGCCAGCGGGGCTTGCGGCCACCACGACTTCGGAGGCCGGACGCACGGCGCTTTTGAATTCCTGTGGGAAAAAAGCGGCTAGACGGGTCTTTTCAGCCGCGTGTTCGGGTTTGGCGGCAAGATTGGTCCATTCGTTGGGATCGGTTTGATGATCGTAGAGTTCCTCGCTGCCATCCGAGTAACGGATGTAACGCCAGCGCTCGTCACGGGCTGCGTATCCGGCATTTTTGCCGCCACCCATGCAGGTGACGGCAGGCTTGTCTCGTTTCGCCGTGGGATCGAGCAGCAGCGGCTTCAAGCTGCTGCCA
>JBIKYB010000395.1:0-4476 GCA_044355475.1 Prosthecobacter sp. | reverse complement strand
TTGCCGGGTGCAAGCTGACTTTTGAAAACCCCAACCCCATGCCGCAGCCGCAATACGACGAGGGGCTAGCGATGATCCAAACCGGCTCCGTGGGTGACATCACCGCGTCTCAGAAGCTCAAGAAGCTGCTGGTGCCTGAGGAGGTCTGGATGAAGGCGCTGGAGGAGAGGCGTTTCCATGAGGTGCCCTGGGTGCTCTCCAATTCGCTTTACCTCGAATGGTTCAGTGACCGCAACGGTCGCATCGTCATCCAGACCACGGACTATGTGCTCCATGTCTCCGAGCATCAGTGGGAACTGGACGCGGATGAGCAGGCCGCCCAGCAGGCCATCAATGAGGAGAACATGCGAACCTTCATGGAAGATGCAGCGCGTGCGCTCAGCGGCGAGGATCTGGCGGACGAACCCAAGGATGAGGATGGTCCCAACCCGCATTGATCCATTGAGCCGCAAGGGGCGGGTTTGGAGAGCGTTTGGGCATCATGCGCACGCTATTGCCTTTCCTCGCCGCCATGTCTCTGTCCGCCGCTGAACCACTCGTTTTCGTCTCTGCCTTTTCCTCGGGCGAAAAAGCCGGCATTCATGCTTTTGGCTTCGATTCGGAGAAAGGCGCGCTCAAGCCGCTGAAACGCACCACGGGCGTGCAGAGCCCGTTTTTCATCGCTCTCTCGCCAGACAGGCGGTTCTTGTATTCCATCGACGAGTTTGGCGGGAAGGACAATTTCGTCGCCGCGTTCGCGATTGAGGGTCGCGGTGGCAATTTGAAGCCTCTCAATCGCCAGAACACTCGTGGCACGGCCTCGTGCTATCTCGATGTCGATCTCACAGGCAAATGCGTGCTCGTCGCGAACTACAGCAGCGGTAGCGTCGCTTCGCTTCCCGTGCAGCAGGACGGCTCCCTCGGCGCAGCGGTGTCGTTTTTCCAGCACAGCGGTTCCAGCGCCGATCCGCAGCGGCAGAAAGGCCCGAACGCGCACTGTTTCGTCATCAGCCCGGACAACAAGCATGCCCTCGCCGCCGATCTCGGCATCGACAAGGTCATGATCTACAAGCTTGATGCCTCGACGGCCCAACTCGCACCCAACGCAGCGCAGCCCTTCGCCAAACTCACGGCCGGCAGTGGCCCACGTCATCTCACCTTCCATCCCGGCGGCAAGCTCGTCTATGTCATCAACGAACTCGCCAACACCGTCACCGTCTTCGACTGGAGCGCCGCCGATGGCACGCTGAAGGAGAAACAAACCATCGCCACGCTGCCTGCCGATTTCACCGGCAAGAGCTACACCGCCGATCTGAAGATCACCCTGGACGGAAAATATCTCTACGGCACCAATCGCGGCCACGACAGCCTCGCCAGCTACCGCATCGGTGACGATGGCACGCTCACACTGCTCGCCATCCAACCCAGCGGCGGCAAGGGGCCGCAGAACCTGCTAGTGACGCCAGACGGGAAGTGGCTGCTCTGCGCGAACATGCCCGGAAACAATGTCGTGGTGTACAAGATCGAAGCCGCGAGCGGCGCGATCACTGCGCATGGTGAGCCAGTCGAGGTGCCGATGGCCTCGTGCATCCGCTGGGTGGAATAGAGTGGTCCGCACAGTCCTCTGTGCGGCGCGTGGTAGTCCGGTGAGGTGTTTCACGGGCAAAACTCACGGATAGAGAGGCGCTATGGCATGTTTGGAGGCTGGTTGCGGTGCGGTGCGCCGCACAGAGGACTGTGCGGACCACATTACTCCCGCACCTCCCACGCAGGCGTCAGATCTTTCGACTCCGGCCCATAAGTCTGCGAGACGACGAAGCCGCTCGCCTGCGAGCTGTAGAAGGTGTGGCCGTTGCTGACGACGGGATTGGTTCTCCTAAAGCCATCTTGCAATACCAGCCCGTGCTCCTTGACGTTGGTAGTCCCCCTGTCCCATATACTTACACCGTCACGTGCCTCCCACATTCATCAGCTACCGCCACGAATCCGACGCCCACCGCCAGCAGGTGCGCGCCTTGGCGGAGCGACTGGAGGCAGCGTGCATCGACATCGTGCTCGATCAGTTTGCCGATGAGCGCCAGTTTTCCCTCGGTGGTCCGCCCGAAGGCTGGCCGCGTTGGAGCAAGAACCAAGCGATGGCACCCCACCGCGTGATCATCATCGGCAGCCCCGGATGGTTCCGTTGCTTCGAGGGCAAAGAGGTGCTGGACAAAGGACTCGGCTCCGCAGCAGAGGCAGGCGTCATTGAGCAGCGCCTCTACAACACCGCCGGAGTCAACCCGGACATCCGCATCGCGCACTTTGGCCACTACGACATCACCAGCTTCCCCATTGATCTCCAGCGCTATCACGTCTTCCAGATCGACCGAGATGAAGCCAAGCTCATCGCCTGGCTCAAAGGCAGCGCTCCCACCACCACCGTGCCTGCCGCCTCGACCGCCTGGCCGGACGCCGCGCCTGCGTTGCACTGGCCCTTGGCCGATCACGACAAGGTGCGGGATGCTTTCGCCACACTCATCACTCGCAGTGCCAGCCATCGTGGCTTGCTGGTGAAAGGCCCCAGCGGACGTGGCAAGACCACCATCACCGAGCACCTCCTCGCCAATGCCTTCCGCATGAGCGGCATCGCTTGCGGGCGCTTCGATTTTAAAGGCGGCTCCGGTCTCGGCATCGAGCTGGAGCGCTTCAGCGATCACCTCGGCATCCCGGCTCCGCGGACCAGTGATCTCTGCCAGGGCCTCTCTGAAATCCTCCGCGCCGTCAATGAACGCCGCCAGCCCACGCTGCTGCTTTTTGACACCTTCGAGCAGGCAGGCGCAGCGGAGGATTGGTTGCAGCAGTCGCTCATGATGTCGCTGCTGCGTCTCGATCACTTGCGCGTCGTCATTGCTGGGCAGACCGTGCTGCCGACTCTCGGCAAGGCGTGGGCGGCCTCTGTGCTTGGCCCCATGGAACTCGGCGATCCCACGCCTGATGACTGGTTCAGCTACGGAGCACCTCACAAGCCCGGCCTCACCCTCGACTTCGTGCGTCAGGCGCACCAGTTCGCCAGTGGCAATGCCAAGCTCCTGGCTCAACTCCTCGGCAACGCCTGACCCATGGACTTCGCCGAACAGCTCAAGATCCTCGAAGCCGCCCAGGGCCAGCCCGGCGCGCTCGCGCTGGCCTTGATCGACATCACCTTCCACGCCCTGCCAGAGAGCGAACGCAGGGAGTTGAAGGAAGCCCTGCAAGCCGCCGCCGTGCCGCACTGGGTCACGCCCACCATCCTCGCCCATCTGCTGGAGGTGAGTGAAGACATTGCCGCCGAGCGCCTTGCCCGCCTGCGCCAGCTCACCGTCATGGAGCCCTTCCGCGCCCGTGGCGAAGGTGCCTGCAACGTCCACGAGTCCACCCGCCTCGCCCTGCGCCAGCAGCTCTGGATCGATGAGCAGACGCGCACCACGTTCATCGCCCTCTCCGCCCGTGCCTGGCAGTGGTTTGCCCAGCAGCCCGATCCCGCCGAGCGCATTGAGGCCCTCTACCACCACTTCATCGCCGATCCCCAGACAGCCGCCGCTGATTGGGACAAGCTTAACCGCGCCCTGCACCAGCCCCAGCATCGCCAAAGCGCCGCCACCTCACTTTCCGAGCATCTCAGTGCCCAGATGCTCAGCGGCACCGCCCAGAGTGCTGCGCTCCTCGCCCTCGGCTGGTGGCGCTGCTCACGCGGTGAAAACAGCGGCCTCCTTGCCCAGGCCGAACAATCCATGGCTCTCGCTGGGGATGATACTTGGCTGGAGGCGGATGCGTCGTGCTTGAAGGGACAAGCATTGCAAAATCGCGGCGAGTTGGCCGCTGCCTTGCAAGCTTACGAACACTACCACGCTTCGATGCTCACGCTTACTCAGCGCGACCCTGACAACGCCGTCTGGCAGCGCGACTTGTCCGTGAGCTACAACTTCATGGGCAGCGTGAAGGAAGCCCAGGGCGATCTGACGGGCGCGGAGCAGGCCTACCAGCAATTCAACGCCATCATGCTCGCGCTCACCCAGCGCGCCCCTGAGAATGCCGACTGGCGGCGCGACTTGTCCGTGAGCTACAACCACGTGGGCAGCGTGAAGCAAGCCCAGGGCGATCTGGCGGGCGCAGAGCAGGCCTACCAGCAATCCAACGCTATTATGCTCGCTCTCACCGAGCGCGACCCACACAACGCCGACTGGCAGCGCGAGTTGTCCGCGAGCTACAACCAAGTGGGCAGCGTGAAGCGAGCCCACGGCGATCTGGTGGGCGCGGAGCGGGCCTACCAGCAAGGGCTCGACATCATGCTCGCGCTCACCCAGCGCGCCCCCGACAACGCCGAGTGGCAGCGCGTCTTGTCCGTTAGCTACGACAACGTGGGCAGCATGAAGAAAGCCCAGGGCGATCTGATGGGCGCGGAGCAGGCCTACCAGCAAGGGCTCGACTTCATGCTCGCTCTCACCAAGCGCGACCCTCACAACGCCGACTGGCAGCGCG
>JBIKYB010000394.1:0-4485 GCA_044355475.1 Prosthecobacter sp. | reverse complement strand
GAAGCAGCAGCGCACCACCGGAATAGCCCGGATTGCCAGCCTGAGTAACGCCCGTCACGGAGATAGCCGTGGTGCCGGTGCCGAGCTGGTTGGCGTTAGTGATGACGAGTTGCCCCTGCTTGACGGCGATATCGCCAGAGAATCCGGAGTTGTTCCCCGTCAGCACCAGAGTGCCGTTGCCCGTCTTGGTGAAGCCTTCCGTACCCGCAAGGATTGAACCAACCGTGGCCCGAGCACCCGTGCCGTTCACCGCGATGATCGGCGACGCCGTGCCGGTAGCGGCATCCAGCGTCAGCGTGCCATCAGTGATCGTGTAGCCCGTGGTGTTGAAGGTCAGCCCGCCCGCCGTGATGCCCGTCTCCAAAGTCACGGTCCCAGCCGTGCCCCCAAAGATCGCCGTGTTATTGGCCGCATTGTTCCATGCCATGTTGTCCGAACCCGTGCTGTCAATGGCGGTGAGGCTCCAGAACGAAGAAGTGGTGTTCCAATTACCCATGCCTCCTATGGCGGAGTCACCATCCGCACCAGGATCCCAGTATAGAGTGGCGCCATGCAAGGATTGCCCAGGAAGCCAGACAGCCATCAGGCATGTCATGAACCAGCCGAGGAATTGGCGGTATTGCCGCAGTGTTTTCATAATGTGGTTGGGAAAAAAACGAAACAAATGACGGAACTGACTTCAACTTTCGAGGCGCGCAGTCAGTGCACGCCCTCGGCAGGCGCGGAAATGAGGGCAGAATGCCACCAGACTGAGGCAAGTGAAAGAGTTGTCACCATCTAAAGGAATACTTTGCATTAAATCATACTACAACCTTGCCAAGCAATGCCTTTCTTCCGTTTTGAAGAAATAATAAACCGTTGGTTTTCAGTCATTTCAGATACAAAGAAAGCCGCTATTCAGTCAAGGATTGAGCACCTAATCCCCCCGAAAATCGCCGCTCACTTTGTTTCAAATCAGCGTTGCGAGTATCCCCGACAGGAATCGAACCTGTATTTAGAGTTTAGGAAACCCTCGTTCTATCCATTGAACTACGGGGACGTGGATGGCTGCCTCTTTCCACCAGTTTGCTGGCCTTTCAACCTCCTTGATGATTGAATCCCCAGCAACATCCCTTTGGCTGCTGCGTTGCACTGTGCCTTCCCCTCCCATCCACCCAACTCATGTCCTCCAGTCCCCTTTCTCGTCGTCGCTTCATCTCCAGCACCGCTGGCCTGGCTGCCACGGCCTTCACCGGCCCCAATCTCCTCCTGCGCGGCCAAAATGCAGCCAGCAAGCGCCTGAATCTCGCCCAAATCGGTGCCAACGGCAAAGGTTTGGCGGATACGGGCATGGTCACGCTCGATCACAACATCGTCGCCATGGTGGACGTGGACTCCAAGCGCCTGGATGAAGCCGCCAAGAAACGCGAAAAGCACCACCTCGACTCCAGCCAGTCCGCCCCGCCCGCGCCGAAGCTGTTCCAGGACTTCCGTAAAATGTTCGACGAGATGGCGAACGAAATCGACGGCGTCATCGTCTCCACCCCTGACCATACCCACTACGTCGCCGCCATGCACGCCATCAAGCACGGCAAGCACGTCTGCGTGCAGAAACCTCTCTGCAACTACATCGGTGAAGTGCGTGATCTCCATCAGGCCGCCAAGAACGCCAAAATCGTCACCCAGATGGGCAACCAAGGCCGCACCATGGAAGGCCAGCGCCTTGCCAAAGAGTGGATCGAGCAGGGTGTCATCGGCACCCTGAAGGAAATTCGCCTCTGGACCAACCGCCCCGTCTGGCCGCAGGGGCCGATCAAAAAGAAGCTCGTCGAATGCCCCGCCAACCTCGACTGGGATCTCTGGCTCTCCTCCGAACCCAGCGAACCCTACTTCGAGTTCGACCTCGACGAGGCCACCGCCAAGAAAAACAAGCGCAGCCCCGGCCCGCACAACTTCAACTGGCGCGGCTGGTGGCAATTCGGCTCCGGTGCCCTTGGTGACATGGGCTGCCACATCATGGACGCCACCTTCAGCATCCTCGGCCAGCTCATCCCTGAAAAAATCGACGCCGAAAGCGGCCCCATCACCGACCTTAACGCCCCAGCCTGGAGCAGGCTCGTCTATCACATGCCCGCCGGCAAACACCCCGCCCTCAAGGTCTCCTGGCATGACGGCGAAATCGACGGCCAGCCCAACAAGCCTGAGCGTCATCCCGACATCCCCGAGGACACCTTCAAAAAAGCCAGCAGCGGCATGATGTTCATCGGCACCGACGGCGTCATCTTTGAAGGAGATGCCTACTGCAAGAGCCCGGTCATTTATCCGCTCGAAAAATTCACCCAGGTGCGCCTCGACATGAAAGCAGGCAAGATCAAGCAGACCGAGACACGCAGCACCATGCCCGACAATCCGCAAGGCGAATGGGCGCACCACATCGTCAACGGCGGCCTCCCCAGCTCCAACTTCGACTACTCCTGCCCGCTCACCGAATTCGTCCTCCTCGGCAACCTCGCCATCCGCGCCCAGCAGACCGTCCAGTGGGACAAAGACGCCATGAAAGTCACCAACGCCGAGGCTCCCAACAAGTTCATCACGCGCCCCTCGTATCGCCCCGGCTGGAAGGTCTCTTGATGGGGAACCACTGACTGGCACTGCTGTAGAACAGCCCCCCTTCATATTTCAACGCAAATGACCGCGACCGGTTCGGATTCGCGGGACATTCGCGTTTTCTCTCCCGTCAGATGGGTATTGTGAAAGATAGCCATTCATCAGGGACGGTCGTTCCGTTCTGGAAGCTCATCCTCCGTTATGAACTGACATTCCCCGCCCTGAGTGATGCCAGATCGTAGAGCCTTGGGCTCCTACCCAGCGCCACTGTTCCAGCGTCACAAACAGCACGTAAAACGTCCACATCTGTGCGCTGAAAAAGATCAAGTCCTTCATCATCAGCGCGATCATGAGATGCGTCCCCATCCCGATCACAAAGGCGATGGGCCGCAGCTACCTCACACAAAAGAGCACCGGAGCCTCCAGCTCAAACAGCAGCGTCGTCCACTGCATCACCGTCCAGTTCCACACCGGCAGCGTGCAAAGGCACCACGCCGCGAAATCCTGCGGAAGACGCCCTGCATCCGCGTGTACACCACGTCGTAGTACTTCAGCCAGTCCCCGCTGATTCCCTTCGCGATGCCAGAGGCCACGTACATGCAGAGCAGCGTGCCTTGCACCAGACGCACGGGCACCACGCTGATCACGAGCCGCCCGCTGGCCGCGTCCCGCGCATAGCCCGGCGTCAGCAACAGGATGCCATACACGCCGACGAACAGTGCGGTGCCCCCCGAAATCCGGGCCAGTAGTGAAGTGATGAGATTTTCGTGGTTACGGGTTGGGAGTGACCACCCAATTCGGCTTGGATTCGCGCCCCCCTGACCATTGGATTATTTCATGCGCGAGCCTGTCACTTTCCCCGCGCCATGACCGTGACGATGAGGATGAAGCAGCACATGACGACGGAGAAGAGCGGGAACTGCAATGCGGCGGGCAGGCTGTAAACCAGCGCGAGGGCGGGAATCCACACGAGCCAGTTCGTGACGAGCACGGTGGGGCATGTGCGCGTCCAGAACTCACGATCCAACGAGGCGCGGGTGCGCGACCATGAGCCGCCCATTTCCACCCAGCGCAGAGCGATGACGTAAGTGGGCACAAACCACAGCGGGCTGGCCACGAATTGATCGAACACGACTTTTTTCACCAACGTGGCGGCGTCGTTGCCGTGGCCGAAGATCATGCCCTGGAGGCGGTAGAACAGGTCGATCTCCATGCCTCGATAACCCCAGAACAGCATGAGCAGCGCGAGCCGCTTCCACTTTCCCTCCTGCGGCAGGGCACCCTGTGCCATTTGAATGAACGTGGGCAGGACCGCCGCCGCGAACATGGTGGAGACGCAGGCGAAAACGAAGGACCAGCGCAACTTGAGCGCACCCAGGGACTCCCAGAACCCGGCGAGCGCCGGAACCTGATAGTAGCTGACCACGAGGCTGATCGCGATGACGTTCAGCGCGAGACACGACGCCCGGTTCTGCCGAAACACCGACGCGATGGTAGCGAGGATGCCGGGAGACGTGGCCATGGGAAATTCAAAGGCGATGAAGCAGGCTTATTGATCCTCGCCGAAGTACTTTTTCCGCAGTTCGTTGCCGACGCCCTGCTCACCAAGTTTCAGGAGAGCCTGATTGATACGCTCACGCAAGGAACTGTCCTGCTGAAGAGCGAAGGCGTAGTTCTGGCGCTCGAACACCGTGCCGACCATCTGCAGCTTCTCGTCGTTGAGCTTGCCGGCCTCGTATTGCAGCACCGGCGCGTCATAGACGACGGCATCCACATCTCCACTCTTGAGGGCGACCACGCACTCCGCTGGAGTGGCAAAGGGAGCGACCTTGGCCCCCTTGGTGGCGAGCCAGCCTTCCGTGGTGCTGCCTTTGACGGTGGCGACTTTGCGGCCAGGAA
>JBIKYB010000113.1:0-14977 GCA_044355475.1 Prosthecobacter sp. | reverse complement strand
CCAGCCGCCGAGGGAGACCTCGACGAAGCGGACGCCACGCTCGACGAGACGACGAGCGAGAAGGCAACCCTGACCGAAGGCTTCACGGCCATAGGCTGCGCGGAGTTCGCCGGGTTCCTCGGTGAGGTCGAAGGCCTTGAGGTCTTCGGACTTCATCATGGCCATCGCGTCATCATACATGTCGGCGTAGGCCTTGACATTGCGGTGCGGGAAGGTTTTGCGGAAGTCCTGGTCGAGTTCGTCGGCGAGACGCATGCGGGCCTGGAATTTGTCTTCAGGGGCATTGTTTTTGATGTTCTTGAGGCCGTTTTCAGGATTGCTGACGAACAGCGGGGCCTGAGCGGCGGGGAAGAAGCCTGCGCCGGGATGGCGGCTGTCGTTGCCGATGAAGACGAAGTTTGGCAGGGTGCTGTTGCCGCCGCCTTGAAACACATTGAGCCAAGCTCCCATGGCAGGATGACGGATGGTGCCACGCATCTCATAGCTGGTGTGCATCATGTAGTTCCCCTGCTCATGCGCACCCTGCGTGGAGCTGAGGGAGTTGATGACCGTAGCATGATGCATCTGCTGCGCGCTCAGAGGCAGGTACTCGGAGATGCGGACGCCGTCTGCGCTGGTTTTGATGGGTTTCGTCGGACCGGCGGTTTCCACGCCTTCCTTGGGATCCCAGGTGTCCATGTGGGACTGACCGCCGCTCATATAGAGGTAGATCACGTTTTTCGCCGTGGCGGCCTGCTTGAGCTTCGAAGAGCCTTCAAAGGCGGCGAAGGACTTGCTGGTGAGCGAGTTGCCGAGTAGGCCCACCCCGAGGAGTGAACTGGCGGTTTTGGCGGCGAAGTCGCGGCGGGTAATTTCGCCGGAACGGAGGAGTGAGGATGCGAGTTCCTGTTTCATGGTTGCGCGTGGTGTTGTTGGTTGTGCTTTGTCTTACTGAATGAAAATGAACTGCTGGGTGTTCAGCAGAGAGAAGATGAGGTCTTCCATGGTGTTGAGACCGCTGTCCTGGGCCTTGAGCCAGACTTCCTTCTCACGGGTGGTCGGCTTGCGGGAAAGGATCGTCTTGTAAGCCGCCTCGACCTTGTCGTCAGGATATTGGGCCTTGTTCACCGTGAGCATGAGCTGACTGTAACGGCTGGTGATCTGCGGGAGCAGACTGCCGTTCATCATCGCAAGGGCTTGCGGCACGCTGGCGTCGCTGTTGGCGTTTTCGATGGTTTCGCGGTCGCTTTGGCCGAACTCACGCAGGTAGTGGCCACGTGGAGCAGGGCTTTCGAGCTCGGCAGAACGCAAAGTGTTGCGGGCAATCTGTTCACGCTCGCTGATGTATTTTCTGCGCTCCTTGCCTTCAGGAATGCCGAAGAACTCGGCCTCCTCGGCGTAAGCTTCGCGTGCCTTGGCGGAAACAGCCTCTTTTTCCTCCTTGGTCAGTTCTTTGCGGTCGTAGCCTGGGATGTTGATCTTTTCCGTGCGGACGCCGCTGGACATCATCATCATTTCCCCGCCGCCCATCATGGCCGGAGCGCCTGCGGCACCGCCAGAGGTGTTCATCGCGACAGTCTGGTAGGGTTTGCCGGTGACTTTCTCGAACAGCTTCTTCTGACCGGTGGTGATGACCTCGGCGTAAGTGACACGACGACCTTCGTTCTGGATGCGATTCACCTCGCTGCGGATGGCGTCGGATTTTTTCTTCAATTCGTCGGCCTTGGTCATGGCCGCCACCTTGGCGGGGCCTTCGGGCATCACGTCAGCAGCATCACGGGCCTCTTTGGCCGCAACGCGGGCTTCCGCGTAGAGCTTCTGCTGCACTTCGGTGCGCTCACGATTCTTGCCGTAAATGTCCGCAGCTTTCTTGAGACCCACGAGAGCTTCCTCAGGTGAAAGCGCATCAACGCTGTCGGCGATCTTTTTGGCCTGAAGAATGCGTTGCTCCATCTGCTCGCGATTGGCTTGATTGATCATGTCCGGGCTGGGATTGATCAACGTGACGAACGAATCCCACATCTGCTCGGCGCTCATGCGGCGGAGCAACGGTCCGGTGAAGTGATACACATTGCCAGGGGCATGCTCCTGACGTGTGGCCTGGGCCTGGTAGGTCTTGGTGTTGTAAAGCACCCGAAGGACCGCCTTCATATCGTAGTTCAAATCCACCACGAGTTTTTCAAGGTGCTTCTCCATTTCAGGAACCATCGGCACACTCGTGTCCATGAGTTCATCCAGCGGTTCGATGAGGGCGAGACCAAACACGCGCTTCCAAAGACGATTCGCAATGACCGTGGTGAAGCGGGGATTCTCAGCGCTAGTCATCCAGCGGGCGTAGGCTTGCAACGGCGTCTCACCGGGCTGGGTGATGCATTCGTGTCCCATCATTGTGCCGGGATCGACGGCGGACTTGGGCTTTGCGTCGGTGTATTGATAATCATGCGGCAGAGTTGGCTTGCGCTCGCGGCTGCTAACAGAGGTGTAGCGCATGGTATCGCGAACATCATTCATCGACTCCTGATAACCCCGCTGCTCGCTGCGGAGCTTCTGGCGGGCCGCTTCGCGTTGCTTGCTCACCAGCTTGACCTGCTCCTCGTACTTCTTCTGCTCACGAGCGTATTCCTGCTCGGCCTTGGTTCGCTCTTCCTTCGACATCTTGCCGTTGATCTTCGGGCGTTGCGGGCGCTGAGGCTCCTTGAAGGAGGCGCGCACGGTTGCTTCCTGCTCGCGCAGAAGGTCGCCGACCTCACCCATGACACCGCCATTGTAGTCCTGCGTTTGCACGCCGTAGGTGAAGGCCGCCATCTTGAAGAACTGCATCTGCGTCCACTTATCGAAGGGATGGTTGTGGCACTGGGCGCACTCGATGCGGGTGCCGAGAAAGACACGCACGGTGTTTGCCATGTTGTCCAGCGGCATGCCACGGTCGCGCATGTAGTAACCGATGGCACCGTTGTCCCAGGCCTTGCCTTGCGCGGTGACCATCTCACGGACGAACGCGTCGTAGGGCTTGTTCTGCCGCAGGCTGTCCTTGACGAATTCCGCATAAGCCGCGCCCGTGATCGGACCGGTCAGGTTCCCGGCCGAGGTCACACGCAGCACATCGGCCCAGTAATTGAAGAAATGCTGCACATAAGCCTCGGAGGCGAGCAGCTTGTCGATCAGTTTGGCGCGCTTGTCGGCGTCCTTGGAAGCCAAAAACTCATCCGCCTCACGCGTCGTCGGAATGCGCCCGATGATGTCGAGGTAGATCCGGCGCACGAAGGTGTTGTCGTCCGTAGCAGGATTGCCCTGCAGCTTGTGCTTCTGCCAGTCGGCCTCAAGAATGGAGTCGATTTGACGGGCTGCGGAATTGATGTCGGTTTTGCCAGCGGCACGCGCAGGGGAGATCAAACAAAGCGCAAGCAGGGGGTAGGCGAAGAGTTTCTTCATGACCGCACTAACGCCATGGAAAGGTGCCTTTTTCACAATCCAGACACAAAGATCAAAAAACCAGGATCAGTCTATGTCTCGTGACTGATCCACAGCCCGCGCACCCCGACTCCAAAGAATAGCCACCACCAGTTCAGACAGCATGCCTGCGGCGCAGCAAAAGCGCCAATCCTGCGGCGGCAATCAGAATGGCTCCGCTCGGCTCAGGAATCGGCGCACAGACTCCCTTGAGGACGACATTGTCCAAATAGAGCACACCTCCATCTTGGCCCCAAGCATACAGCTCGATGTGGAATTGCTTGCCCGAGGTGTCGATCCCCGTCGGCAATGCGCTGGAACCCGAGGTGAAATCAAGATCAAGGCGATTCCAGGAGCCTGTTCCCGTCAAAGACACCGGACCCGAGGTGCGATACTGGATCAATCCAGATGCATCTTCCCAAAAAATCGAAGCCTGCAGGGCATTTGCCGAAGTGCTTCCGGGGCGCTGCCAGTCAAAACTCACCCCGGCGATTTCCGCGATCGAACCCGACCTCACAAAGAGGTCATGGGACAGCGTGTTCATGGATTGCGAGAGGTCAGTCCGATGAAAATCATAATTATAAGCGCTGTCCCATCCCTCAAAGCAACGGAACTTGCTGCCGTCAGGGCCACCGTTATGAAGCCCCTGGTTCAGAGTGTTAAGAGACAGATCTGTCGTGTAAACGCAAGGTGCACAGTAGGACGGAGTGTTTGGATCGCCGTCTGCGCTCAATGCGTTGAAGTCATATTTGATCAGGACGTTCGCGAACAAATCATCCGTTGCACAAACAGGCGAGAGCGAGGCCGCCAGAATGCAAAAAGCCAATTGTGAAGTTTGAAGCCAAGATTTCATCGTTAGGAAGAAGTCGAAGTTTGAAAATTCTCAGCGGTGCAGACGGCGGCGAAGCAGGAGCGCCATGCCTGCCGCAGCGATCAGCAGCGCACCGCCCGGCTCCGGGATCGGTGCCACCGTCACACGCCCCATCATCACCGCCTGCCCGGTCTCGCCCTCAAAGACGCGAAACTTGTCAAAATCAGACAGGGAGCCGTCAGTGGCGTTTTGATCGACCTGGAAGCTAAGTTCGAGGAAATAATTGCGGTTATCCGGGTCGGTGAAGGTCAGCAAACTCGCAGGACTGCCCAGCTTGACAATGTCCGCGCTGGCGATGGGGTCGCTGGTGTTCAGCGTGTTGATCATCATCAGAGTCGAGCTGATCGTTTGCGTGGGATTGGTCAGCAGCGGGCTGGAAAAATTCAGCAGCAGGCTCAAATCCACCTGGGAGGCTCCCGTACCGCTGTTGATCGTTCCGTTGCGGTAATAAAGACGACCAATCTCAAAGGGAGCCTCCAACGCAACATTGCTGAAACTACCCGGACGAAACCACAAAGCGCTGGTATCGTCATTGCGTCCTGCTGCCGTCCCCCACGAGAAAGCAGAGGCACCTGCCACCGCCGTGAACGGAATCGGGCTCAGCACGGCTGGCACACCGTTGAGCAAATTGTTGTCGATGGAATAGACGAATGAGCTGTTTCCAGGCGGCTCCGAGATCGGATTGGTGAAGCTGGAGGACACAGAACCATTCAGCAGAGTGCCTGAGTCGATGGCTTGACCATGCGCAAACGAGCCCATGCCAAAAACAGCGGTCAGAATTATCGTTTTTAATGCATGAGTCATAAGTGAATCTTATTTTTGAACTATTTCGGCAAAAAAAGGGAAGGACTGGGATGAGGAATCAGAAGCAACCATGCCAGCAAGCCCCAATGCCATTGGGGATTCGTGAAAAAGAGCCAATAGGCAGGACCGCTTCAGCACACACGAAAGCAAGAGCCACGGCTCTAGTTTTCATAGAATTGATCGAATCAGTGCTCATTGGGCGGGTGGCTATAGCAGTCGCAGATAAAGCCATATTTAAGTTCACTTGAATCAATGATCAATATCAAAAATGAAATTATTCTCATAATTGTAACTTCATGTTTAGATTTAAGTAACCTGAAACACTCATTCTAAGTTTCTCATGAGGACCAGCCGCAGAGTCCTCCGAATCACGCTCATGCAAAAATCAAAGCCTTGTGGTAGCTTTCGGCCCAGTGAAGCAACACCTGCCAACAATCATCTTTGCCACCGTGCTTCTTCTGATGGCCTTTTCGCTTGGCTGGCTAGCGATGGAGACCACCCACACTCCTAAAGTGGCAAAAAACGACGCACCAGAACTCATCCGCAGGCCCAAAGTCGTAACCAAGCCATCTCCGCCGCCGGAAATAGCCACGCGGGAGCAAAACACGCCGCCACCGCAGCCCCAGGTCCAATTGCTCAACGTCCCAGGGGCCTTGCCCAATGAAGCCTTGCTCACCTTCCGCACGCCGGAGGCACTGGCCGCGTTTCGGGACCGTTCCACGCTTCTCGGGCTTGAAGTTCTCGGTCACGACATCCAACTCAGCACCGCCCGTGTGCGTTTTCGCGACACAGCGGGTCTTGAACACGATCTGAACGAGCATGCCAACGATTACACCCACGTCGGCCCGAATTACCTCGTTCGTATTCCCGGTCTGCCCGAGCCAGTTCCGCAAACTGACACGGCCAATGCGGGAGGAGCAGAACCTTTTCGCAGCCAGGGTCTCGAAGCCATCGGAGCCAGCGGAAATCGAAACGGCTGGGGTCAAGGTGTCACCGTCGCCGTTATCGACTCCGGAATTGCAGCCCATCCCTCGCTCAAAGATGTGCAGATCACCCACATCGACCTCGTGAACGATGGCAGCCAGATGAACGGCCACGGCACCGCCATGGCATCTCTCATCGCAGGCAACGATACGAGCGTCAGCGGCGTCGCTCCCGCTGCTAAACTGCTCGATATCCGCGTGGCAGACACCCATGGCGACAGCAACACCGCCCTGCTTTCCAGCGCCATCGTTAAAGCTACCGACCTTGGTGCCCGCGTCATCAATGTCAGCCTCGGCAGTTCCAGCAGCTCCCCAACTCTTGAAGCAGCCGTGCGCTACGCTCAAAGCCGCCATGTCATCATCGTCGCCGCCGCAGGCAACGAGCAGCAAAACGCGCTCTCCATGCCCGCAGGCCTCCCCGGCGTCCTTAGCGTCGGCGCTGTCGATGCGAATGGCACGCAGGCCTATTTTTCCAACTCCGGCCCCGGCCTCACCCTCGTCGCCCCCGGCGTCGGCATCGTCTCCGGTTATACCGACAGCAAACTCGTCATCGGCAGCGGCACCTCACAAGCCACCGCCATCGCCAGCGGTGTCGTCGCCTCACTCCTCGCCCGCGGCTACCACGGCACCAACATCATTCCTCTGCTCACACGCACCGCAAAGCCGCTCGGCACTTCCAAAGAAGCCGTGGGCGCAGGCTTGATCCAGCTCTCCCACTGACATTGTTTGACCCTTGCTGGAGCGCGGACACTGTGGCCGATCATGACTCGAACAGGAATCCTCGCTGGCGGCAATTTCATCATCGACCACGTTAAGCTCATCGACGCTTGGCCGGAACAGGACATGCTGACTTTCATCCGCAGCGAGACCTCCTCCAATGGCGGCGGTCCTTACAACGTGCTCAAGGATCTGGCCGCGATGCGCCTCGATTATCCGCTGGAGGCAGCAGGACTGGTGGGGAAGGACGCGAATGGCGACTGGATGCTGCGCGACTGCCGTGACGCAGGCATCGACACGACGCAACTGCACCAGACCGACGCTGCGCCAACGAGTTACACGGATGCCATGACGGTCTCCAGCACCGGACGGCGCACGTTTTTCCATCAGCTCGGCACGAATGCCGTGCTGGGGGAGGCCCACTTCGATTTCAGCCGCACGCAGGCCAAAATCTTCCACCTCGGCTACCTCATGCTGCTGAGCGAGATGGACCGCCTGCTGCCGGACGGCCGCAGCATCGCCAGCCGCGTGCTGGAAGCTGCGCAGGCAGCCGGACTGCTCACCAGCGTGGATTTGGTCAGCGCGGATCATGCGCAGTTCCGGCAGATTACCGAAGCCTCCCTGCCCTTCACCGATTACCTCATCGTAAATGAGATCGAGGCTGGCAAAGTGCTGGAACGCGACCTCAAGAGCACCCTGCCCGGCCTTGACGCGATCAAAGAAGCCGCGCTCATCCTGCTTGAGAAGGGCGTGCGGCGCGAGGTGATCATCCACTTCGAGGCCGGGGCCGTCGTGGCGGAGAAAAACGGGGCGGTGCATCATCAGCCCTCCCTGCGGCTGCCGAAAGGCTTCATCGCTGGAGCCACGGGCGCGGGGGATGCCTTTGCGGCGGGTTACCTGCATGGCACGCATGAGAACTGGCCTGTGTCCGAACGTCTGAAACTTGCCGTCTGTACCGCCGCCGCCAGCCTCACACACCCCACGCCCTCGCAAGGGCTGCGGCCCGTCACGGAGTGCCTGAAGCTGGCGGAGGAACTGGGGTTCAGCGCGGCCAAATAGCTGTCGCGCATTTCGCGCGACCATGCTAAAACCGCGCGAATGTCCTCCCCCCTCTTCAATCTCTCCGGCAAAGCAGCACTCGTCACTGGCGGCAGCAAAGGTCTTGGCAAGGCAATGGCCCGTGGCTTCGCCGAAGCCGGGGCTGACGTCTTCATCTCCAGCCGCAACGCGGAAGAACTCAAAGCCGCCGCCGCTGAGATCGGCGCAGGCTTGCACGTCAAAGTGGAGTGGATGGTGGCCGACATGGCCGACCGTGCCGCCGTCAAAGCACTGGCGGTCGAAGCTGAGCAGCGCCTCGGCAAGATCGACATCCTCGTCAACAACGCCGGCATCAACAACCCGCAGGCCATTGATGAAATCACCGACGAAGTCTGGGATCGCAACGTCGAGGTGGATCTCACCGCCGTGATGAGCCTGACCCGTGCCGTTGTCCCCGGCATGAAGGCGCGGAAGTGGGGCCGCATCATCCACATCTCCAGCGTCCTTGGCGTCGGCGGGCGATTGAAACGAAATGTGTATTGCGCCTGCAAAGCCGCACTCATCGGGCTGGCGCGTGCCAGCGCCCTCGATCTCGGGCCGTATGGCATCACCGTGAACTGCCTCTGCCCAGGCCCGTTTCTCACTGACATGCCCGGCAAGCTGCTCAACGACGAGGAGAAGCAATACTTCGCCGACCGCACCGCCGTGAAACGCTGGGCCGCCCCGCGCGAACTCGCCGGACCGGCACTCATGCTCGCCAGCGAGGCGGGCAGCTACATCACCGGCCAAGGCATCGTCGTAGATGGCGGCGCGGCGGTGAATGTGCTGTAACATCATCGAATGCTGCTCCGACTGGTATGGCGTGACCTAGACCCATTGCATCGTTGGCGGTGCCTCATGGCAGCATGGCGGCCAACGTAGGCTTGTTTCAGCGTTCTGAGACCTCACCAACGCCTAATCACACTTCTTTGTGCACGGTTTCTGCGTTGGGATGGAATCAGCGTCCTCACCAAAACAAGCCACCCGCTGAGTCATTTGCCCAGCACGCCCTTCAGCACCTCAATGCAGCGTTCATTCTGCGGCATGGTACCAACGGAGATGCGGACCCACTCGGGGAGCTTGTAGGCGGCCATGGCGCGGACGATGACGCCTTGATCCATCATGGCTTTGAAGATAGCGCTGCCATCGCCGACTTTAACGAGGACGAAATTGGCGTAGCTGGGGATGTATTCGAGCCCCATGGCCCCGAACTGACCTTGCAGATAAGCGCGGCCTTCGTCGGTGATGCGCTTGGTCTTGTCCTGGTGCTCCTGGTCGAGCAGACCGGCCAAGGCGCCAGCCTGCGCGATGGAATTGAGATTAAAGGGCTGCCGGGTGCGCTGGAGTACGTCGATCAATTCCTTGTTCGCGATGCCGTAGCCGACGCGCGTGCCCGCCAGTCCCTGGATCTTCGAGAAGGTGCGCAGCACGACGACGTTCCGGCCTTCGCGGACGTATTTGAGCGTGTCGGGCGGGTTGTCGAGGAACTCGTAGTAGGCCTCGTCGAACACGACGACGACGTGATCCGGCACCTTGGCCATGAAACGGTCGATCTGCTCCTGCGTGACCAAAGTCCCGGTCGGATTGTTCGGATTGGCGATGAAGACCTCTTTCGTGTTGGGCGTGATTGCGGCGGCCATGGCATCGAGATCATGCACATAGCCGGGATCGGGCACTTCGATGGTTTCAGCGCCAAAAACCTTCGCCATGAGCTTGTACACGAGGAAGGCGTGCTCGGCGGTGATGATGTTGTCGCCAGGCTTCAAGAACGCATGACCGATGAATTCGATCACCTCGTTGGAGCCGCAACCCATGATGATGTTGCCCATTTCGAGGCCAAACTTGTCTGCCAGCGCGTTGCGCAGCTTCCAGGAGGCACCGTCTGGATAAATGTGAACTTCCTCGACCGCCTGCTTCATCGCCACAATGGCCTTCGGCGAGGGGCCGAGCGGATTTTCGTTGGACGCCAGCTTGATGATGTCCTCCGGCTTCAATCCACGCTCACGCGCCACATCTTCGATGGGTTTTCCAGGTTCGTAGGCGACGAGGTCTTTGAGCTGTGCGTTGGCGTGGTTCCAGATGGACATGGCGGGTGGTAGGAAGGAACGTTTCTTGGACTGGGTTGGACTGGAAGGCAAGTGCGTGTAAAACAGGCAGCTCATTTCGTTTTTCTCTCATGCCTGCCGCCCTACCAGACACCGCCGAACTGCTTCAGTCCTTCGGCACAGCGCTTGGCCTGGGACTGCTGGTCGGCTTGCAGCGGGAATGGGTGCAGAACCGTGTCGCAGGCATCCGCACTTTTGCCCTGCTCTCGCTGTTTGGTGCCTTGTGCGGCCTGCTGGGCCTCGTTTACGGCGGCTGGGTCATCGCGGCTGCGCTGATTGCCTTCGTCAGCGTCGTGATCATCGGTCATCTGGCCGAGATGAAGAACAAAGAGCCGGATTCCGGCCTCACGACGGAAATGGCGATGCTGGTCATGTTTGCCACCGGCATCATCACCATTCATGGGCATCGACTGATCGCCGTGGTCATCGCCGGGAGCGTGATGGTGCTGCTCCAGAGCAAAAAGCCGCTCCACGACATGGTCCGCCGCATTGGCGAGGATGATCTGCGCGAGATCGCCCGTCTCGTGCTTTTGGGGCTGGTGATTCTCCCTGCGCTGCCAAACCGTGAGATGGGTTACCTTGATGTGCTGAATCCCTTCGCCATCTGGCTCATGGTCGTGCTCATCGTCGGCATCAGCCTAGCTGCGTATCTCGCGGGCAAGTTTCTCAGTGGCACGAAGGGCACTGCGCTGACTGGCATCTTGGGCGGTTTGATCTCCAGCACTGCCACCACGGCCAGTCTGGCACGGCGCAGCCGCGATCACGGTGCCTGCGGCATCAGCCTCGCGGCGATCACGTTGATCGCCTCTGCCATTGTTTTTGTGCGGGTGATCGCTGAGGTCGCCATCGCCGCGCCAGCCCATCTACAAAAGATGCTGCCTCCGCTGCTGGCGATGATGTTTTGGTTTGGCCTCGTCGCCGCCATCGCCCACCGCATCTCAGAGAAGTCAGGCAAGCATGTGGCCGATGAGTCCCCTCCCTCGGAACTGAAGAGCGCGGTGATCTTCGGCCTGCTCTACGCCGTCGTGCTGCTGGTCGTGGCCGCTGCGCGTGAGCACTTTGGCGATTCTGGCCTCTACATCGCCGCCGCCATCTCCGGCCTTACGGACATGGATGCCATCACGCTTTCCACCTCGCGCCTCGTCAGCACCGCCAGTCTGGATACCAACACCGCGTGGCGCATGATCATCGTCGGTGGCATGGCAAACATGCTATTCAAAGCTGGCCTCGTGCTCGTTCTGGGTGCTCGCGCCTTCATCAAGCCCGTTCTGCTGGGCATGGGCATCGCGCTGCTGGGCGGTGTGGCGATCCTGGCTCTGTGGCCGACGTAAAATGCTGAAACGGCTGCTGAATCACGCCGCCGCCACCATTTCCTCACGTTGTTTCCAGCGCTGCTCGTGAGTGAGAAGCTGGCGGAAAAAATCGTCTTCTTTTTTGGGAGTGACGGCCGGATCGAGCGGCATAGTGAGCTTGAGTTCTAGGCCCCGAGGCTCCAGGTGCCGAGCCTCGGCAGTGCCGCCGTGCAGATGCATCGTGACGTAGCAGGCCATCATGTTCACGCCGAAGTCATCAGGCTTGCGGCTGCGGGTGTAAAAGGGATCAAAGAGGTTGGCAGGCTTGTCCTTGCCCTCCCAGACGCCGGTGTCACGCACATACATGACCACCTGCTGATGACCGCCGGTGCCAGGCTTAACCTTGGCGCTGATTTGAATGGTGTCTCCCTGGCTGAGATGGGTGATTTCCTCCATGAAGATCAGGCGCCACATCTGGCGGAAGCGGCCATTGTCCACCTTCAGCGCCGGGAGGCTGGGATCGACCTCCACATCGACGCTGAGGTTTTTCGCCTGCAATGACGTGGCGAACATGCTGATCATCTCATCGAGCACCTCGTTGAGCGTGCATTCATCCTTCCGCTCAAGCTGCCGGGAGTGCGAACCCTCGGCCAAACGCGAAAGCAAAAGCTGGATGCGCTCGATCTGCGACTGCGCCTGATGCTGCACGTCGAGCCAGAATGACGGATCACGCGGATGCGCCCCGCCGATCTCCTCCATCAGCTTCATCGGCGCGAGATCAATGAACGCGCGCACCACCGTCAGCGCGTTGCGCAGGTGATGGTTCAGGCCTTCCGCCAGAATGCCGAGGCCAGAAATTTTGTCTGAGGACAGCATGTGGCGCACCGTGTCCGCCTTTTCCGCCAGTAGGCGCTCGCGCTCGATGAGAGCGTGGTAATACTCCAGCGCATGCTTGATCACCACGCCTAGCTCGTCCGGGTCCCAGGGCTTGTGCAGGTAGCGGAAGCAGCGGCCAGAGTTCACGGCATCGACCGCCGCCTGATAGTCGGTGTAGGCCGTGACAAGAATGCGCACCAGATTTGGATTGAGCTTCTTCGCATGGTCCATCAGCTCCACGCCGCTGGGGCCGGGCATCCGCTGGTCAGTGAGCAGCAGCCCAATCACCGGTCCGTAATTTTGCAGGATGCGGTAGCCGTCCATCGCATTGTTCGCGACGTGGATGGTGTACTCGTCCCCGAAGATCTCCTTGAAGTAATGCAACGCCTTCTCCTCGTCATCGACATAGAGGATGTGATAAGGCGACAACTGGGTAACGGACATGAAATCAGGTGTTGGTGGGTTTTTGCAGGCTGAGCGTAAACTGGGTGTGACTGCCCGTTTCGGTGTCGATCCTCATCTCGCCGCCCATTTGCTGGATCAAACGGAAGCAGATGCTCAATCCGAGGCCCATGCCCTGGCCCACCTCTTTCGTGGTGAAGAACGGATCAAATATCTTCGACAGATTTTCTTTCGGAATGCCGGTGCCGTTGTCCCGCACGATCAGATCGACACCGCTGGTGGTTTCGACCGCCTTGACCAGGATCAACGGCTCGGGACGCCCCGCCAACGCGTCGAGGCTGTTCTGCACGAGGTTGAGTAGGATTTGAATCAGGTAGTTCTCGTCGGCCTGAGCGACGATTCCGAGCGGAATTTCATCTACCAGAGTCACACCGCGATCACTGATCTCCTTCGCCAGCAGTCGCAGCGCCTTGCGGCTGGTTTCATGCAGGTCAATCGGCCGCGTGCCACGGTTTTCAGGATGCGCGAAGGTGCGCAGGTCGGAGACAATCGCCGACACGCGGTCAATCCCCTCGCCAATGTCCGTGGCGATGCGATTCACCGATTCCGCCACCTCAGGCGGCATCAGTTTGCCCTTCTTCTTCAGCAGGTAGATCGCGGACTTCACATAGTTCAGCGGGTTGTTGATCTCATGCACGATCCCGGCCCCGAGACGACCGATGGAGGCCAGTTTCTCGCTTTGCGCGAGCTGAGCCTCCGTCTCTCGCAGACACTGCAGCGTGGCGAGCAGCTCATCATTACGCGCGGCCAGTTCCTCGCGCTGGTCCTCAACCTTGCAGCGGTTTTCAAACTCCCGCACACGGATCGCGTGATGCTGACGGCTGCCGACATACAGCACCACGCAGTTCAGCAGGATGAAGCCCGTGTTGTTCACGAAAATGCCCAGGGCGCGTTGATCAGCCGCCTCACGCAGGTTTGGCAGTGTGGCGGAGAAATAGGCCAGCACCACGAGTCCAAGCGTGATTCCGATCTCCCGGAAGGTCCAATGGAAGACAAACGCCGTCGCCACGATGCAAAGTGTCAGTCCGGCGTAGTAGCCAGAGCCAGGATCGCCGCTGAGGTCGATCATGAAGCAGATCATGAGCGCCGGCAGCAGTGGCAGGATGACCGGGTAGGCACGGCAGTATTTTCGGCCCAGAGAGCCGTTCAGCGCCAGCAGCAGCGGAATGCAACTGGCAGCGCAAGCCAGCCGCAGCACCAAAAACTCCCAGTAGCGCTCCGGGTAGGCCATCCAGTCCAAAAAACTGCACAGCGGTACCAAGATCATCACGAACCACGCCCCCATCCGCGCATTGCGCAGGTTCAGCGCCTCCTGCTCCTGCTCAAAGCGCCCATTACGAGGCAAAACGCCGCCTGGATCGCTGCCCAAGGAGCGTTCCGGACTGGGTGGGGCCAGCGAATGGCTGACCGGTGCCAGAGTAGCGAATGACATAATTATCATAACTTTAATAATAAACACCCCTGCAAAGCAAGGTGTATCCGGGGTTATTTTACATTTTTCTGACAGCTACCCACCCACCGAATTCGCCCCCAACCATACCCTGGCTTGGCAAACTCGGCCCTCTTGCCATGATGCGCTGCCCATGCGCATCCTCATCGCCATCGACAAATTCAAAGGCTCCATCCCAGCCACCGTGGCCGCCCAGGCCATCGCATCGGCCCTCAAGAAGGCGATTCCGGGAGCAGAATGCGACCTCTGCCCCATCGCCGACGGTGGGGAAGGTACCGCTGAGGCCGTCATCACCGCCTTGAAGGGTGAGTGGTGCGAAACCGCCACTTTTGACGCCCAAAACCGCCCCGTGACCGCCCGCTACGGTCTCGTTCGGGATGGCCGCCAGATTGAGGCCATCATGGAAATGAGCGCCGCCTCCGGTCTGGCCATGGTCAGCGATCTCCCTCTCGATCCGGCCTTCGCCAGCACTCTTGGCACAGGATTGATGCTCCAGGACGCCATCGAACGCGACGTCAGCCGCATCGTCATCGGCATCGGTGGGAGCGCCACCAATGATGCTGGCATCGGTATGGCCGCTGCGCTTGGTTTCCGCTTCCTGGATGCCGATGGTGAACCGCTCACCCCCATCATCGAGCACATGGACAAACTGGCTAAGATCGAGCGTGGCGATCTAGGCATGCCCGAAATCCTCGTGGCCTGCGACGTGAACAATCCCCTGCTCGGGCCGCACGGCTGCACCCGCGTCTATGGCCAACAGAAAGGCGTGCAGGACTTCGCTTTCTTCGAATCTCGCCTGCAGCACCTCGCCGACATCGTACGGCGCGATCTCGGCGTCGATCATCGCGAGGTTCCAGGCGCAGGAGCCGCTGGCGGCCTCGGATTCGGCCTCATGAGCTTCTGCGGAGCCA
>JBIKYB010000112.1:0-14988 GCA_044355475.1 Prosthecobacter sp. | reverse complement strand
GCAGTGTCACGACCATCGAAGCGGTGGCTCAGCTCACGGACCTCGATCTGGCGGATCGTGTTGCGCTCCTCCTCGATGATGCGGTCGGAAAAATGGCAGCGCAGATACTGCCCCTCGCCGAGCGTGATCGTGTCTCCGTCATTGAGTGAAATGCGGTCACGAACCGGAATCTGTCCGATGTACAGCGGGCGGGAGGAACGCAACACCTCAAGCGTGCCAGTTTTCTGCGCGTAGTTGCACTCAATGCGCAGCAAAATTTCGCCATCGGTGTCCTCGGAGAGCAAAATATCGCCCTCATCGAGCAAATCAGGCTTGTTGGAGACAAGATAGGTGTTGCGGCTGCCTTCCAGGCGGAACTGGCCGCCAAACTCCTGCGCACGCACGCGCAAATCACGTAGCGAGATCTCCACCTCGCCATGGGCGATGAGGCTGTCCTCGATGGACGCCTCCACCACGGTGCCACTGCTCAGCACCACGCCATTGAGTGTGGCCTGCGTTGTGCGCAGCGCCTCCACCGTGACACCAAGACCAAAAGTGAGGCGCAGGTTCGTACCACGCGCACGCTGCGGGGCGATCTCCGCATTTCCGTTCTCGGAAAGCGTGAGGTAAATCTGCGTACCGGAGAGCGTCTTCTTGGCGTTGAAGTAGGAAACGAGGTCGTTGTAGTCGAGCGTGACATCCTCAAGCACTACGCGCTCCCCTGGATAGAGGCGCGAAAACTCACCCGGCGGCTGCCGGCGGCTGCGCACTAGGATCGAGATGCTGCCGGTGTTTTTGAGCAGCACGAGATTCTGGAAGCGAAACGCCACCACCGAGCAGTCAGCAGACAGCGAGCGCAGCAGCACATCACAGTTCTTTGAAGAGCCAATGCGCAGCGTGTCCAGCGGCTGCATGCCCTTCGAGGCAAAACCCTCCTCCGGTGGTTTGTCCCCTGCGTTGAGCTGATAAACGATGTCGATGGCCTGGGCGGCGATGCCCAGGTTCGTCATGAAGAGGTAGAACTCCACCATCTGCCGCTGATTCTGCTGCGAGCGGGAGATCAGCAGATAGAGCTGCACGCCGAGCAGGATTTTCTGCTCTTGAGTGAGCTTCTGGCCGAGTTCCTTCGCCCGCTGCGTGAGATCCTGCGGATGCTGCAGCGCCTCAAAGTAGAGACGGCGCATGTCGGCGTAAATCGCCTCAGGATAATCGTAGCGCAGGTAGCCGAGGCTGGATTCGACTTCCTCTTCCTCAATGCTGCCGTCCAGTTTACTGAACGCGGCAAAAACCTCGATCAACACCGGCAGCATCGTATTGGCAGTGGCGGCGGATGCGGCGGAAACCTCCGGATTGCTATCCAGCAGCCGCGCCCAGCGCTCCAGCGACCACCAGGATGACTTTGCACCCCTCCCTTCGGTGGGGGGCGTGCCTTGGGTGCTGGCGGACTTGTCTGGCAGGCTCATCAGGGAGTGTCGGGAGCGATTATGGAGATCGTTTCGACAAACACAACCTGCGAGACAGCAGGTTAGCCTTCCCAAGACAAAAAATGCGGCCCGGAGGCCCGGGCCGCATCGAAATCGAGAGTCCGTTAGCCGAATCAAACGCCCCGCTGGTCACGGTCAGGCGGCGGACCTTCACGACCACGCTCATCGCCATGCTGCGGCGGGTGGCGCGGACCGTGGTCGCGGTCAAACTGAGGGCGCGGACCACGATGGCCCTCCTCCCCGCGCGGTGGCGGGCCTTTGCGATGCTTTGGCGGGCCGAATGGCGGACGTGGACCTCGCGGCTCCTCACGACGTGGGCTGCTAAAGCGCTGATGCGGCGGCATGCGACCTTCAAAGCGACGATCAGGCCCCTGCCCCATCATCGGCGGCCCACGACGTTGATCATCGCCGCGTGAGCCACCTTCAAACCGTGGACGAAAACCTTCACCACCACCACGCGGGCCATCAAAACCACGCTGTGCAAAATTCTGCGGACGAGGACCACGCGGTGGTCGTCCCTCGTAGTGCGGCCGCTCCCCTCGTGGGCTTACATCCTGGCCGCGACCGCGCTTATCGCCACGTGGAGACTTCATGGGGCCACGGTCTTCGTCGTGGTGCTTTATTTCACCACCGGGGGGCTCTCCACGAGGCCGATCTTCGTGACCACGACCGTGGTCTTCGCCCTGCGGACGGTGCTCTTCATGCCGAGGCTGCTCGCCACGTGGGCGATCCCCTTCCCGCTGATTTTCCATCTGCGGGCGGCGTTGAGGCTCGCGAGGGTTGTTTTCATGCGAGGGAGGCGGCATTTCCCGGCGTTCCCCTTCACGAGGAAGTCCTCGCTGAGGCTGTTCACGGCCAGGCGTGGGATTGACGCGGGGTTTGTCCTGCTCACGCCGTTCGATGGCGGGCGGGGAGTCGGCTTTGGGAGTTTCAGCAGCAGGTGGGGCCGCTGAGGGGCGTTCCTGGGCCTGCAAGGCCGTGACGCAGAGCGCCAACAGGCCGCAAAGCCGAGTGACTAGGTGGGTTCGTGTTTTCATGGTCTGAGTGTGGGTTCGAGGTCGGGGGTTCCTCCACTCAACGCCACCGCCACGGCTCCTTGTGTGAAAGCATGACGGGAAAATCGTGGCGCAACCTTTCCACCGAACGGATTGCCTTTGCCTTCGCCCCCGTTATCCTCCCCGCATGCCTGATTCTGACACTGAGCCGCGTATCGAGCCGGCCACCATCGAAGACCTCCCCCAGCTCGTGGAGTTGCTCGTCGCCCTCTTCAGTGAGGAGGAGGACTTCCGACCGGACAAGTCGAAGCAGGAGCACGGTCTGCGTCTCATTTTGGAGCAGCCAAACCGTGGGCGCATCTTCGTGCTACGCACGGACCACAAGGTTCTCGGCATGGTGAATCTGCTCTTCACCATCAGCACGGCGGAAGGCGGCCTCGTGGTGCTGATGGAGGACGTCATCGTTCACCCCCAGCACCGCCGCCAGGGTTACGGTGGGCGCTTGCTGAAGCACGCCATCGATTTCGCCCATGAGAAGCGTTTCCGCCGCATCACTCTGCTCACAGACCGCATCAGCGCCGAGTCGCAGTCCTTTTTCCAGAAGCACGGCTTCCAGTTCTCCAAGATGATCCCCATGCGCCTCGTCTTTGACGGAGCCTGAACCCATACCCCTCACATGCACGTCCTCCTCGCCTTTCTCCCACGGCCCGAAGGCGGCACGAAAAAAATCCCCCGTGAGTGGGCGGAGGCCTCAGACTGGTTTGTCCTCTTCACACTGGGAACCTTGCTCTTCTTGCTCGGTGCCTTTGCCATGTGGGCCTGGCTGATCTGGCGCCGAACGACGAAGCCCGAGCCGCATGTGCAACTCCTCATGGAGCTGGAGGACGAAACAGAACGCGAAAAACACGCCACGCCACGCACCGACGACACGGAACCCAACACGCCCTGGGAAAAATCCGGCGACTGGTGGAAAAAAGCGGACGATTGAGCCACGCATGAGAGATCCGCGCCCATTTTTCCACGGCTGGCGTGCCCGTGCGCACTACCTCACGCGCAATCGCCACTTCCTGCTGCGCACCTCTGCCGTGATCATCGCCCTTGGCATGATCGCAGCCTGCACCATCGTGCTCGTCCGCCAGCAGCAGGAGGAGAATCACGGCCCTGAATTCACCGTCTCCCCTGCCCTAAACCTCATTCATCAAGAGTATCACCAACTGCGCCATTCGCAGGAGCCGCGACCACGCCAATTCGCCATCTGGCTGCGCCGTTTGCTCGCCCAATTGCCCAAACTGGTCGATAGCGACGAATCCAGCGAATACGCAGGCTTCACCACCTCTGGTCACCTCATCGGTTACCACGTCGCTGAACTCATCAACCAGCACGCCACCACCGACGCGCCCGCCGGTTTGTTTCACGACTTCCTCGCCGCCGCGATCGGCGCGAACGAGGCCGCCTTTGAAAAAATCGAAGCAAAAGCCCAAGCAGAGCCGCCGCCCATGCTCGCCGCCGAACTCTACGGCAGCATTCAAAAACGCCGCAGTGACAGCCCCGCCGCCATGCAGGCATTTTTCACCGAAGGACGGCACTTTGCCGATGCCACCGCCGCTCGTGAAGAAGCACTGCGCCTGGCCGTGACCTTCCGTGAGCTCGACATGCTGCGCCGCATTTCCACTCAGCCCGGCTGGATCGAAGACTGTCATCCCCTGCTCCAGCATCACGCTGGAGCGTTGCTCGGCGACGTCTGGATGCAATGGCGCGGCCTCGTTCATCACCGCATCAATGCCATCCCCTACGGCATGCTTGCCCTAGCCTTCTTCGTCGCCGCATTGTGGTACTTCATCCTCGTGCAGCACAGCGACCACGCCCGCTGGCGCTGGGCACGGCCCATGCCCGCTCTCATGGCCGGTGTGTGCAGCGTGTGGCCCACGCTCACCCTTCTGGCCTACCAGGAATTTCAGCAGGGCATGACCGCCAACGCGCCCTTCCCGCACGACTTGATCTACTACCTCGCCGGTGTCGGCCTGCGGGAGGAAGGCTGCAAGCTCCTGCTCTTCGCGCTCTTCCTGCCCTGGTTGCTATGGCGGAGACAACCAGGCCACGCCTTGCTCACCGGCGCGTTTGTCGGCCTCGGCTTCTCGTTGGAGGAAAACATCGGCTACTACCAGGACTATGGCGGCACCATCGCCTGGACGCGCTTCCTCTCCGCCAACTTCCTCCACATCTCCCTCACGGGCCTCTGCGCCCACAGCCTCTACCGCATGCTACTCACCCGCTTTGCCCGTGCGGACGAGTTCATCGGCACCTTCCTTGCTGCCGTCGCGGCCCATGGCGCCTATGACTGGCTCGGCACCGACGTCTTTGATGACAACGGCTGGCTTTCCATCATCGTCCTCGTCCTCACCGTCTCACGCTTCATCGACCAACTCGCCTTGGAGACACGCCCCACCCGACTCACCATCTCCCCCCGCGCCGTTTTCACCTTTGGTTCTGCCACCTTAATCGCCCTCTCCTTCGTTCTCGGTGCCTGGACCACGCGATCCATGGAAGGCGTCGCCAACGCCGGTCAAGAATGCCTAGCCATGATCCCCATCGCCCTGCTTTACTGGCGGAAGTTTGAAAATGTGTGAAGGGAGAAGCCAGCCAACTGTGACTGGACAAAGCTTGCGGTTGAAACCACTGCATTGATGTAGTGCGATGTGAGTGGGCGTTCCTTCACTCAACCTCCACAGGGCGCTGTTGAACTCACGGTGGCATCGTATTCCTCGAAGCTGATGCGATGAATCGGCTCCTTCCATGGCTGAGGCAGACGATCGAGCGGGTCCGAAGTTTGAACCAAACAAGAGGCGGCACTGACCAGCAGCGAAATGAGAGTCATAGCCTTCATGACGGCAGCTTTGAATTTCAAGGCACGAACTGGAGCGCGAACAAATCGGCTTCACGCAGTTCAAACCGCAGCCTCACGGGATTCCCAGCGAGTGGGGCGAGGCTGCCGCCTTTCCAGCTCACCATGTGGTCAATCAGGTCACCGTTGATCAGCGCGCAGTCATCAACCGCGAAGCCGGGAATGGTTTTGCCAGTCTCATCCTGCACTTCCACACGCGTTTCACCGCGGCTGACGAGGTTCAGCGTGAGTTTCGTTCCTTCAAAGATCAGCGGCTTGGTGATCAGTTCGCCTTTCGCCGATGAAGCCGAGACAAAACCATCCACGCGGAAGGTGAAGCGGCGAATGCGGCTGCCGGGGCCTTGGTAGTAGGCCTCGGTGGCATAAACGCTGAGTTCGTCCGGCTTTCCGGGTAGTGAAAGCACACCGATGGTCATGTAGTTGCTGCGGTTCCAGTCGCGATCCTTCGGCGCGGTGATGGGGATGAGCGGTTCTTCCCATCGCTTGAAGTTCACACCATCGCGGCTGGTCATGAGCACAGGCTCGACTTGCGATCCCTTCGGCTGGTAACGCGTGGGAAAGCCGAGCATCAAGTGCGGTGCGCGCGCATACGGACGCACGGCATTCGTGTAAAGTTGAACCTTGGGCGCTTCCTTGCCGTAGGCGAGGTCGGCTTGATTTTCCCAGGTGAGAAAGTCTTTCGAGGTCGCCGTGCGGATGGCGCGGACGCCTGAGGGCTTCCAGCCACGTTCATCGGTATAACCGCCGGTGAAGTAGCGCCAGTAAGCACGGTAGGCTCCGAGTTCCTTATCAAAGAACGCGGTGTTTTGCGAATCAAACGAGCCCGCAGTGATCACCGGCTTGTCACGCATCAGCGACCAGCGAAGGCCGTCGGCCGAGTGGTAGGCTTGCAGGGCCGGGTTCTTTTTGCGCTCGACGTCATTGCCCATGGTGGCCAGCGCTTTGTAGCGAGACTCGGGCGGACAATTCGGGTTTGTGTCGAGAAAGGGGGCAAAAGTGCCGCAGCCATCGCCCATGTGCGTGATATTGTTGTCCTTCGATCCCTCAAACTCGAACTGCCCCAGCTTCGGCTTCGTCCAGGTGATGCCGTCGCGACTCTCGGCGTAGCAGGTCACGCCCGTATGGCTCGGCCTTCCTCCCGGCTCACCATGATGCGAGCCGCGATAGTAGTAGCGGAAGAGATCGCCATCCTGGAGCAACGTGAAATAGCCCGAGGTGTTCCCCTCCCAAGGAGCATCACACACCAGCGCCACGTCATGAGCCTGCGGCTTGTGCATTTTCAAAACCACGCCGGATTTCGACTCAATGAGATGCTCGTTCACGAACAACTCACGCCGCCGCCCGAGATCAATCGTTTCTCCATAAACGAAAGTGGCAAGCAGGATCAGCAGAGCTGGAATTCTCATGGCTCTTCAACGTCGAAATCCGAGAACAACACACACCAATTCCAAAGCGGATAAGACTGCCCGGTGCGAGTGCCGTAGGTGGCATCGCCAAAGGTGTAAACGGACTTCTCGGGGTCCGAATCACGCAGATTGCCATAGCTGAAGGACCGCAGCACCATGACTGTCTGGCCCAGGGCAAACGGCGTTCCGTTGCGCAGTTCACGCGGCTCGTAGCGCAGCACGCTGACACCCTTTTCCTCGCGCACGCTGCGGATCGGCACGCGTGTGTTTGTGCCGGAGGTGTTCGTCACAAAAAAGGCTCCTTCATCCGACAACGGCTTCAGTTCCTTGGCAAAACTTCGTGTCAGCACCAATTCCTCATCGCCATTTGCCGCTTTTTGGATCGCCGTGATCGAGCCCAGCGCCGTCGCGAACGGATAGCCATAGCTCACACGGCATTTCTCTCCCGCTGGCAGTGATTTGGCAAAGCGGAGGCGCACACTCGTCGGTGAAGCGATCTCCACCGCGTTCAGTGTGACGCCATGCACACGAAAACCTGCCAACGAACTGAATCCGCCCTCCACCGCTGACTCCTGCCTCGCGAGAAAGCTCGTATCGATCACCAACGGCGGTCGCGGCACCGTGAACTCGATCACGACAGCATCGCGACTCGCCTCAAGCACCGCTTTCCGCGGCCGCAACGGCTGCCAGGCCTCTTTTTCATGCAGCACGCGATGCATCACCTTTCCCACCTGCTCGCCCCACCAGCGCTCGCCATCGGCGGAGAGATGAATCGCATCGCCGTGGCGATTCGGTGGGTAGAGGCTGTTCAAAGCACTCGGCACTGCGTAATGCGGCCCCACGAGATGAATCGCTTCATCCGCATCCGCTGCCATGAGCTGCGCCTCGCCCGCCGGACCGAGTGTTTGATACGTGAACATCGGCAAATCGCCCTTTTGTCCTGTGATCGCGCACAAATCCGCCGACCACTGCCGCCGATACGCCATGAGTTGATCGCGATACCACGCCAGTCCTTCCATGCGCGGAATCTCCGCATCCCAACGCGTCGGCACGATGCCGCCCGTCGGCCCGCCATTGCCCTCGCCCTGCATTCAGTAGAGCGCCTCGATGCGAAAATCGGGTCTCAGTGCCTTCGCGCGCCGCGCATCATCCAAACTCGTCTTGTAATACCCGCCACCATGCCGCCTCGACTCCGGCGTGCGCCCATCCACCGATAAATCCGCACTCGAAAGCTCCTGAATCTGCCTCCCACCCTGACCTGCGCATGCGACGAGGTATCTCGTGGGCAATTTCTGCCGCGCGGAAAGATGATCCGCCATCCCATTGGCCACCGTCTCACCCAGCCCGCCATTCATCGTCGCCCGCAGCGGCACGAGCTGAAACGAATCATCAGCCCTCTTCTCTGGCGTCGCCGAGTTATCCTTCGCCAACCACGTCCGCACACCACGCTCAAACATCACATTCCCCCACTTAGAGCCCTCGCTTGAAACCACCGGCAGCGACTCCGAGCCATCGCACAACGACTGCCCCATCATCCAGATGCCGGAGATGTCCGTGGCGAGCACGGGCAAGCTAAAAAGGCAGAAGAGCCAAACACGATTCATGACTTGGATGGGGGCAAATGTTGCATCAGCACCTCCTGCATCGTCGTCTCCTGCTGGCCATCCAATCGATGCCGCACCTCGCATTTGACGCCGAGAGGCTTCAGCGTGTGCTGGAGCATCAAACCAAGCACCGCGCTGTGAGTCGGGTCTTTCTGCTCCTCGCCTTTGACGGGTGGTTTGTCCTCTTTGGTCGTCAAAAGGACCGCAAAGGGATCATCCGCGCTCGCGTGGGACATCGGTGACCATTTGTGGAGATCGGCGAGGTGCTTGTCCCGATTGGCGAGGAAGGGGGCGAAGGTCTCTTTTCGCGTTTTGCCGATGTAGCCGAAGGCGTGGCCGCCGTATTCGCTGTTGGGAATCCATTCGACGAGCTGTTTTGGATCGAGTGATGGCTGTGGAGCCTTTGTGACGGTAAAAAGCACCCGCGTGGACTCCCGGGAGATGGGATCCGTCGCTTGCGCATCGGCCATGTCGTCGTGCATCGCGAGCCAGAGGCTCGAACAGCCACCGGCGCTCACGCCACTCGCGGCGATGCGCGTTTTGTCGAGGTTCCACTCACCCGCTTTCGAGCGCAGATGCTGCAAGGCCCGCGCAGCATCCATCAGCGGCCATTGCAGCGGCGGAGTGACCTTCGCGGCATTCGCATCGGCGAGGAAGCGGTAGTTGATCGAGGCCACGGAGATGCCGGCATCGAGAAACGCACGCACATCGAGATGCTGGTGAATGTCCGTCTTGTCCTGCGCACCCCAGCCGCCGCCGTGGATGTAAAACACGACCGGCGTCGGCTTGGCGGACTTCGCCAGCCACACATTCATCGTCTGTCGAAAGTGCGGCCCATAAGCCACATCGACGAAGGTCGCGGGCGTGGCATCGGCTTTGTCGGTGGCGTAGAGTTTGCGCACCTCGGCGGGTGGCATCCAGTTTGACTTGGCGGAGGTACGAATCATCTGCGCGAGCACGGAATTCGCGCTTGAGGCGGATGCAATGTCCACTTGCTCGACTGGATGATGTTCCTCGATGACGGCCATCACCTCCGCGCTGGCTTTGTCGTTCTCCATCGCCTCGGAGCGAGGATAAAACATCGCCAGCGGATTCAGGCACGGCATAATCAGCACGATTTGCTTCTTCCGCATCTCGACTGCCGCAGGAGCATCGCTCAGGCACCACTCCGCGAAGGTCATCGCGGTAATTGTGTCCCTGTTTTGCGACGCTGTGACGAGCCACACCTGCTTGTTGGTGCTCTTCACCTTCGGATCGGTGATTTTCAAAAGATACACCGGCATGTTCAGCCCGCTCATCCCCCGCGATTCGAGCACCGCGACCTTCGGAAAAGCCTTCCGCCAATGCGCCAGCTTGCCCGCATACTCCTCCCAGGTGAGCCGATGCATCGGCACGTATTTTTCCTGCGCGAGCAGAGGCGAAAGCAGAGCAAGAAAGGCTAAAGCGAGATGTTTCATGGCTCGTAGTCCTTCGGCACGAGTTTCATCAATTCAGCCACATCCGCAGCGCCTTCATGCTGCAACTCACCGCGGGCATCAAAAGTGATGTTCTCCAGGGTCAGCCGTTTCGCCCGTACGAGGGCAGTTTTGGCGATCAGTGCCTTTCGCGGCTCCACGAGCCGACGGAAGAGCACGTTGTCGATTTCCAGCTCGCAATGCTGGTCCTCACGGCTTGTCACGGTGAAGGGATTTTGTGCCTTGGAAAAGATGACGGCATTGGTGAGCTTGTAGCGACCGTTGTCGAGGAAGTAGAGATCAAAGCCAATGCACTCCGCGATGAAGACTCGGTTGTAGCTCGTCTGCGCCGTCCCCGTGTCGCAGATGCCCGTGCTATTGCCGATGCTCACAAATCCATTCACGCGATACTGCGCCGACTCATGAGCGCTGATGCCGTCGTCGCCGCATTCGATGGCACGGATGTTTTCAAACACCACATCGCGGCAGTCGCCATGGACGTTGAAGCCGTCGTTGTAGGGATGCGTGGCCGTCAGGTTCTTGATGACAAGGTGCGCATTGTCTCCGCCGAACTGCACGCCCGCGCTGCGCATCGGTGCAAAGATCTTCGCGTCCGCCAGCGTCTGCCCGGCACCCAGTTTGAGGTAAAAAGTGCCGTAAATCGCTTTGGATGGCGGCTTCTCGCGGCTCGGGTCCTTCACAAAGGTCCACTCGCCAGCTTGCAACTCCTCCGGTTTCTTCAGCGCAGCACTCCGGCCCTTCGAAGTGCGGCCCATGAGCTGCATTTTCCCATCGAAGAGGAAAAACCATCTGCCAATCGCCGCATCGCTCAGCCCCGGCAGTAGATCGTCATTCGCAAACACCCCCGGCGAAACCTCGCGCCACTTCGCCGGATCAATCGGATCACTGCCTTCCAGCGTCGCTCCATGCCCATCGAGCGTGATCGGCTTTCCCGGCTCGCCCTTCTTCATGTAAAAACCCGCGTAGTCACGATACACCTTCGGCTCTAAATGAATCGTGTCACCCGCCACGGCCATTTTGATCGCCGCATGGATTGTCGGCGCTTCTTTGCCGACGTGGATGTCATGGGCGAGAAGAGATGAAATGGGGAGAAGCAGAAGGAACGCGAGTTTCATGCCTGACTCCGACTACGGCGGCATGAGAGTCGATTCTAGCACGATCTATCAAGACGGCTTTCGATCCTGCGTTAGCCTCGGTGCATGTCCGGCTACCTGCGGCAACTCCAGCGCTCCCTTTCCTTCATTGAGGCTCATCTCGGCGGAGAATTGCGCATCCAGGCCATCGCGCGGCACGCAGGCATGTCGATGTGGCATTTCCAGCGCATCTTCAGTGCAGCGCTCGGTCAGCCGGTGATGGACTATGTGCGACGGCGGCGGCTTTCACGAGCGCTGGAGGCACTGACGGGCACAAGCCAGCCTTTGATCGACATCGCGTTGGATCACGGTTTCGGCTCGCAGGAGGCCTTCACGCGTGCCTTCAAAGACATGTTCGGTGTCACGCCCGGCGCGTGCCGCCGCAAACGTAATCTCAGCCTAATGCCTCAGAGTGTGCCGGAACTCACCGCAGAATCTCTTTTTCACCTCCACCACCGCCTCACCATGACACCCCGCATCGAAGAACTGCCTCCGCGAATCGTCGCCGGCAACGAACGGCCGTTCATCTCCGCGCTATCGCCGAAGCGAAACAACCACCTCGTCATTCCACGCCTATGGCAGGACTTTGGGCCGCGAATCGACTCCATCCCGGATCGCGTGGGTGAACTGGTCTTCGGCTGCATCTTCTGCGACGATGGAAACGAAGCGCAATGCCGCTACCTCGCTTGTGTGGAGGTTTCTTCCGTCGCCGAGGTGCCCAGAGGCATGGTGAGCCGCGAGCTTTCTGGTGGAAAACATGCCGTCTTCACCCACAAAGGCTCCATGAGCCGCATCGACCGCACGTTGGGCTATGTCTATGGCTCCTGGCTGCCGCGTTCCGGCCACCACCTGCGATCCGCCCCTGAAATCGAAATCTACGGCGACAAGTTTGATGCCGAGTCACCCGACTCCGAGATGGAGTTCTGCCTGCCGATTCAGTGATCACTCGAGAGGATGAACTGGGCCAAGAATGCGCTCCCGATCCATGCGCAGCTCCACCACCACCTTGTCGCCTGAGCCCTTGGTGCCTCGGATTTTCTTCGGCACGGGCAGGAACTGGCTGACTGACTTCGTGTCGTTCCAAACCGTGGTTTTCCACGATTTGCCATCCACGCTCGCGATCACTGGCGTCATGCCCCAGGAGCCTGTGACGGGCAGTTCGATTGTCTTCGGCAACGGTGCGAAGGTCCAACCACCTTTGCCTCCCGTGTGAAACAGTGTGGCGGTGAAACGATGCGTCAGATCAAAGGGATCGCGGTGCGGCTTCATGCCGGTGGCGTAGCGGCGGCAGCGACGGTGTAGGCTTCTTTGAGCTTCGGGTCGGTTTGCGTGTGAGAGCCGCGATAAACGAGGAGCAGCCCGAGCCGCGAGTGCTCGGTGGTGTTGGGGGCGGAGTGATGAATCGTCTCGCACTGATGAATCGTGGAGTCGCCGGGGCCGAGAAGAGCGCAGAATTGCTCTTCGAGCGGCACGTTGGGCGTTTCGGCGAGGCCGATGCTGTTGCCGCGCACGCCGCTGGGGCGTGTGGGCAGCATTCCGGCCTTGTGCGAGCCTTTGACGAAGAAAACGGGGCCGTTGGCCTCAGTGACGGCATCAATGGCGATCCAGACGGTGAGCATGTCCGGCGGTGTTTGGCAGAAGTAGGCGTTGTCTTGATGATAAGGCACGCCGGAGCCGATGCGGGCCGGTTTGTTGAAGGTCTCGACGCCGACCAAAATGGGCTCGCCATGCACGAGCGGGGCGATGAGGGCCTTGATGTCCTCGCGTTCGCCGAGAGCGCGGAAGAAGTCGTTGTGCTCCTCCAAGCGCCAGAGGTTGCGGACGGTTTTCTCATCCTTTTCGAGCGTGCGGGCATTCAGCGGCTTGCTGGCGAGATCGTCGCAAATGTAGCGCTCAAGCTCGGCACGCACGGCGGCAACTTCTTCAGCACTGAGGAAGCTGCGAATGAGGACGACGCCATCGCGTTCGTAGTCGGTGAGGTGATTCATGGCTGAACATACGTCGCCGACGTGGATCATCGCTCAATCGCTTGCCTGATTGCCTGCTAGGGCTGCCATCAATCGCCAGATGATGCTACTTCCCCGCCTCCTTCACCGCCCCAAGCACCTGAAGCTCATGAATGGACCAGAAGGTCCCATTCGCCTCGCCGAGCTGGGAGATGCGGATGGATTTGGCTTTCGCGGGCTTGATGAAGAGGTAGTCGATGGCACCGGCTTCGCCGTTTCCTTGGAGCTGGGGCTTCTCCCATTCGGTGCCGTTGGTGGAGAGCTCGATCTTGTATTGGCGTGGGTAGTCGTTGCGAGATTTGCCGGTGTCGAGGATGAGGCCGGTGATGTCGGTGGGCTCGGGGAGATCGATTTGGAACCACATGTCGGGGCTCTGCGGCTTGCGGGTGTCCCAGCGGGTGGCGAGGTCGCCGTCGATGGCTTTGGCGACTTCTTTGTCGTTGTGACTGGCGGTGAGTTTCCACGCGGCGCGGTTCGGCAAGGGCTGCGGGTAGAGAGCGCGGAGTTCTTCGATGGTCCACGGCGTCACGCGTTTGCCGAGGTCTTTGCGCAAGGCGGCGACTTCTTTTTTGTCCACGAGGTTGCCGCTATTTCCAAAGGCTTTGCGGATGTAGCTGGCGACATCGGCGATCCATTGGTCGTTGTTGGTGGCCATGGGAACCATGGCGGCTTCGTAGGTTTTGCCGTCGATGGGACCGGCGAGGCCATTGAGCATCACACGCACGATGGCATCGCCCTGCACGGCGGTGCGTGATCCGGCGAGCGGCGGGGCGAGTGTGGCTCCTTCGCGACCAGCGATGGGCATGCCCGCGCCGTCGAAGCCGTGGCAGGCGAAGCAAAGCGAGCGGAAGATCTCCTGACCGCGCTCGAGCTGCTTCTTTTCGTCCTTTGTGAAGCTGCCGCTGATCTTCGGTGCCTCGACGAGCAACTGCGCCCCGATTTCCTTCACGCCGACACTGGCGGAGGTCATGAGCGTCATCTGCGCTTCGTCCTTCCACTTGGGCCAGTTGAGGTGTTTGGCGGTGTAGAGCGTCTGGAGCACCACGGTGGGGTCTTTGTCGGCCTTGAGGGCTTGGATGTCGGCGATCAAAGCGGTGTCGCCTTTTTTGAGCAGCGATTCAGCGACGCGGATGCCGCTGGCGCGGACTTGCGCGTGCTCGTCCTTCATCGCGGCGCGGAGAATGTCCGGTGTGACGGCATCAAGGCCTTCGAGCGTCCAAAGCGCATGCAGGCGAGCGAGGTGATTGTCATGCTTGAGCAGCGAAATGAGCGCCGGGACCACAGATTGGTCGTCTTTGACGATGAGCATGCGCTGCGCGGTGTCGCGCCAGAAACCGTTCGGATGCGTGAGATGTGCGACGAGCTGCGCGGGCGTTTCGCCGATCATTTTCGGCTGCGGGCCGGGTTTGAAGTCTTTATGCACGAGACGCCACACGCGACCATGACCGGCGACATGCTGCATGCCGGTCGGCTCGATGGCTCCACGGAGGAAGCTGCCGGGTTTGACCCAATTTCCCTCCTGAATGATGCCGCGATACGCATCGACGATGTAGAGGCAGCCATCGGGGCCGGTGGTCATGTTCAGCGGGCGGAAATTCGGATCGCTGCTGCGGATGAACTCGCTCATTTGCTCCTCATACGGGTTCGCAACGGTGGTGATGCCGTCTTTGACCTCCACCGTGGCACGACGGATGAGACGACCGACGGGCTCAGGCAGGAAGACGTTGCCATAAAGTTCCTTCGGCAGGCGATCCCCGCGATACACGGTCTGTCCGGCGCAGCCGGTGAAGTGGTTCAAGCGCTTGTCCTCCGGCGAGTGGAAGCGTCCGGGTCCGCCCTGGAAATCGCCAAGTCCGACGATGGGCCACACGGTGTCGAACTTCTCGCTCTTCTGCTGCTTCACATTGATCGCGGCATAAAGAATGGGCGCTTGGTAGTTCCACAGGCCTTTTTCGCCGCCGGCATTGCTCCACCACATCTTGCCGTAGTCGTCTTGAGCCAATC
>JBIKYB010000393.1:0-4493 GCA_044355475.1 Prosthecobacter sp. | reverse complement strand
GGTAGCGCGTTTCGTTGAGGACGGGGCGGGTGTAATTGAAGAGCCGCGCGGTCTCGGCGAGCGAGCCGAGTGAATCGAGCACGGCGATGGCTTCGGCGGTTTCCTGGATGTGCGCGAGGTGCTCCAGCACGCGGCTGCGCAGCTCGATGAACTGCTCGTATTCGAGCGCCTTGCTGCGCTCTTCGCTGCCGAGGATTTTGTCCTCCATGCGCTTCAACTCGTCGGTGATGTAGCGCTCGCCGTTGACGGTGGTTTGCTTGCGGTGGTAGTCGGCGGGCACGCTGCCAACGTTCGCCTTGGTGATCTCGATGAAGTAGCCGAAGACGGCGTTGTATTTGATCTTGAGGCTTTTTATCCCGGTGCGCTCGATCTCGCGGTTTTGCAGGTCGGCGATCCACTGGCGGCCGAGGGTAGAGGCGGCGCGGAGTTCGTCGAGGGCGGGGAGGTAGCCCTCACGGAAGACGCCGCCTTCTTTGATCTGCATGGGCGGCTCATCGCAGATGGCGCGTTGGATTTCCTGGCAGATGGGGGTGAGGTCGTGGAGGCGCTGGGTGAGAGAGGATAGATCGGACGGATCGGTCTGATCGGACGGATCTAGGAGGGCTTTTAAGGCGGGGACGACCTCCAGCGAGACGGCGAGAGCCTGCAAATCACGGCCGTTGCCGCTGCCTTGGCTCAAGCGGCTGCTCGTGCGTTCCAGATCACGCACTTCTTTGAGGAGCGTGCGCACCTGGCTGAGGAGCATGGGCTCGTCGAGGAAGGCGGCGAGCATGTCCTGGCGCTGCGTGAGGGCGTCGAGGTCGCGGAGGGGATGGAGGACCCAATGGCGGAGCTTACGGGCACCCATGGGGGTGCAGGTGCGGTCGAGGGCGCTCAAAAGCGTGTGAGCGTTGCCGCCACGGGCGCTGACGAGCTCCAGGTGGCTCTGGCTGGCGGCGTCGATGAGCACGACGTCGTTGGTTTGGCCGACGCGGAGGCGCTGGATGTGATCGACACTGCGGCGGAGCTGAAATTGCAGGTATTGCAGGATGCAACCGGCGGCGCAGATGGCGGCGTTCATGCCGGTGCAGCCGAAGCCATCGAGCGACTGCACTTTGAAGTGCTGTGTGAGGCTGTGCTGCGCCTGATCGAGCAGGAAGAGGTAGCTTTCGATGGGTTGGGCGCTGCCGGGATTGCCGAGGGCGTCGATGACCTCGCGCTGAGTGTCGCTGAAGAGCAGTTCGCTGGCCTGGAGGCGCTCGAGTTCGTCGGCGAGCTCGGTAGTGTCTTTGAACTCGGCGACTTCAAACTCGCCGGTGGTGTGATCGACGTAGGCGAGGCCGAATTTTTTGCCTTCGCGGAACACGGCGGCGAGGTAGTTCGGGCGGTTCGAGTCGAGCAGGTTGAGATCGCTGATGGTGCCGGCGCTGAGGATCTGCGAGACGGCCCGCTCGACGATTTTGCCCGGCACGGGATCGGTGGTCTGCTCGGCGATGGCGACGCGTTTGCCGGCCTTGATGAGCTTCGCGATGTAGCCCTGCGACGAATGATGCGGCACGCCGCACATGGGCACCGCGTTGCGTTTCGTCAGCGCCACATTCAGGATGGGCGAGGCGACCTTCGCGTCCTCGAAGAACAGCTCATAAAAGTCGCCGAGGCGGAAAAAGAGCAGCACATCCTCCGGAAGCTCCCGCCGGATGGCGAGGTATTGCTTCATCATGGGAGTGGTGGCGGCGTCGGACATGGGCAGGGCGTGATGGTCAAGAGTCCGAGGTCAGTGGTCAAGAGAAGTGATGCTTGATCGTGAGCGACGTTCTTGCCAAGATGGTTTCATGACCCAGAAAAATCGTGAAGCCTTGTTCGATCTCCTGACCCTCTCGATCTATGCGGATGCGCATGTTTCGCTGACGGAGGAGCGACTGGTGGAGTCCGCCTTCATCGCGGAGGGATGGGATTCGGATTATCCGAAGAGTCTTTTTATTGAGGAGTCGTTTGCCCGCGCCCGCGAGGCGGCGGACAGCGATGACGCTATGTTTGATTACATCAACGAGAAGGCGCAGGTCTTCACCACGAAGGCGTCTCAGAAGGAAGTACTCGGGGTGGTGAAAAACATCCTCAAAGGCGATGGCGAGACGCCGGAGGAGAACGAGTTTTACAGCTTGCTCGTGCAGGCGCTGCCGAAGCCGACGAAGTAAGCGTCTGTTGGTGGTTTGCGGTTCTCAGTTCTTCGTTTTTTCGAAGAGGAAGCGCAGCATCACGAACATGAGCAGTGTGAACGTCACGGCGGAAGTGGAAGCGATGGCGAGCGTTGCGGTGGGTGGTAGCCCTTTGCGCAGAGCCATCACGCCACCCCAGCCAAATCCGGTGCAGAACGAGATGATCACGCGCACGCTGGCTTTCTTGCCCCAGCCTTTGAAGCCGGTTTCAGCAGGAGCGTCTTGGTTGATGAAGGCACCAATGATCAGCGACACTTGAAACACCGAGGCGATGACTGAGACGATCCACAGAAACTGTGGGTGGGTGAGCAAACTCATGGTGAGGCCTGGATGCCGAGTTCACAGTCCTGGCGGACGTTCGGAGGCCTTGCGAAGAGCCTTGGACTTTGCAGGCGGCGCGGCGGGGTCAAAATACTCACCGCCGACGACCTGCGCTCCATCACGCGTCATGACAAGCGAGGGGCGGTTGCCCTGCGTGTCGCGGTAATAGCTGCGTTTATACAGCTTGCCGTCTGGATTGATGATGGCGTGGCAGCAGATCTGCGGCTTGGCGAGGAAGAAGATGTGCAGCTTATTTTTCGTGTCGATGCTGATCTGCGGCTGCACCGCCATGTTGACGGGGCCGAGCAGGAAGGTGGCGAGGTAAGCGCCGCTGCGTTCATCCGCGATACGGCAGTAGAGCTGCAAGATGTCGAGCTCACGAAACAGGATGACTTGGTAGCGGCGTGAGCGGCCCGCGTTTTGATAGCCCTCGGGCACGCCGTAGGGCTGGTCGAACATGTTCGGCTTCGCGTCTGTGATGGTCATGCGCTCGCGGTTGGAGGCGTAAAACTGGCCGGTGAGTGGGTGCAGCACATTGGCGACCAAGTGAAAGGTGCCGAGATCGGAAGTGGCGTACCCGCCGGAGAGTTCAACAGTGTGCGCGGTGGTGCCACCGGCTTGCAGCCGGATCGGCGACTCCGAGCCGATGGTGATGGGTGAGAGCACCCGGCCAGTTGATTGCGTGATTTCGAAATGCAGCCAGTCGCGCGCACCATGGCCACCGAGGATGACGTCGGCACCAGAGCGGTTGATGATGGTGACGGTGGCGACCACCGGCTCACCGGTGAGGTACTGATCTTTCGACAAGGTCAGGTTGGTGACGTACTGCGCCCGGGCGCTGGAGGCGCAGAGGCAGAGGATCAAGAGCAGCAAGTAGCGGTTCATGGCGGTCAGGATTTCGGTTTGGCGGGAGGCGCGGAACTGGAGGCAGTGCGGAAGCCGCGGGCGAGTGTAGCCTCGTTTGCGGATTCTGGAAAGCGCCGGTCGGTGAGAAGCTGGTCATTGGACTTCACCCCGAAGTGACCACCGCGCACGACGGGCACCTTGATGTCGATGAAATCTGGATGCGCGGGCCACTCGCCATCCTGCGTCTCGCCGCTGGTCCATTCGCTGACATTGCCGGCCATGTCACACACGCCGAAGGGGCTGATGTCCTGGGTGACGCGCGTGATGGGTGCCCAGAGGTTGTAGCCGTCGATCTTGCCGCCACGGCTCTTGGGCTTGGCGTTGTAGTCGTCTCCGAGGTTCGCGGCGTTGTTGAGCGGTTGATTGCCCCAGGGGTAGCGAAGGCCTTTCTCCCCACGGGCGGCTTTTTCCCACTCCTGCTCGGTGGGCAGGCGCTGGCCTTTCCATTTGGCAAAGGCATAGGCGTCCCACCAGTCCACCTGTGTGACCGGGGTGTTCAGAGTGACGCCCTCATTGTTGAAGGTGGCCCCGGACTTTGCTGCCGCGTACGAAGATGCCCACTGCGGCGGTTCATGAGTGGCTTTGGTCTTGGGCTGAAGCGGATGGTCAAAGGCTCCGGGCTTGGTGGTCTTCAAAGCGGCCAGAAACGCTGCATATTGGCCGATGGTAACCTCGTGCTTGCTGATCCAGAACTCTGGCAGCCGCACTTTTTCGTTTTTCTGATACTCAAACTCACCCGTGGGGATGCGCACCATCTCGACCGGCAGTACCGAGGCCCCGCCGCCTGATGCGAAGTTTGCGCCGTTCATCAAGGCCCCAAGCGCAGCGATGAAGAGCAGGATCACGGCCACCGCCGCCCAGACCCACCACGGTTTGCGACCACGCACGCCTGCGGGCAGGCTCTCCGCCTCGATCTTGCGCACGATGCTGCGCTCACGCATGTCATCGCGCAAATCGTCGAGCGAGGCCAGCAGGCGCGTCCAATCATGGTTCGCCTCGGAGAGTGATTGCAGCAGGCCGCGCGCCTTGCCCTCGGCGGTGACCGGGCGCAGCAGTTCCAGAAAGGCTCGC
>JBIKYB010000392.1:0-4496 GCA_044355475.1 Prosthecobacter sp. | reverse complement strand
GGCAGCTCTTGCAGACCGGCCTCATGCACAACCGCCTGCGTATGATCACCGCCATGTTCCTCACCAAGGATCTGCATTGCGACTGGCGCATGGGCGAGTCATTCTTCATGCAGCAGCTCGTCGATGGCGAGAACGCCAGCAACAACGGCGGCTGGCAATGGTCTGCCGGCACCGGTGCCGACGCCGCACCTTACTTCCGCATCCAAAACCCCTGGCTGCAAAGCGCCCGTTTTGACCCGCTGGGCGAATACATCAAAAAATGGGTGCCCGAGTTGAAGGACGTGCCCGCCTCGCTCTTCCATGAGCCACCCAAGCCCGGCCTCCCGCTCGCGAAAGGTTACCCGCTCCCGATGGTCGATCACCACACGGAACGAGATCGCTGCCTCGCGATCTTTGCGAAGCACAAGGAGGAGCGGAGCTGAGGTGATCACAGCATCCGCGCATCACAGAGGGTAGTATTGAACCCAATGATCGTGTGCTAGCCAACCGAGGATTCGTGTGGAAAATGGGCGGCCTGATTCTTTGACGCGCGGACCCCACCACGATGCGCGCCCCCTCTTTCTTCTTTTCTCACTCACCCCATGCTGATCTCCGAGATTTTTTATTCCGTGCAGGGCGAAGGGGCGCTGGTGGGCGTGCCGTCGGTGTTTGTGCGGACTTCGGGGTGCAATCTGCGCTGCGGGTGGTGTGACACGCCGTATGCGTCTTGGAAACCGGAAGGCACGGAGATGAGCATTGAGGCCATTTTAGAGGCCGTGGAGGCGTGTCCGACGCGTTTTGTCGTCGTGACGGGCGGGGAACCGATGGTGGCGAAGGAGATGCCGGTGCTGCTGTCAAAGCTGCGTGAAACCGGAAAGCACATCACGATTGAAACGGCCGGAACCATCGCGCCGGAGGGCGTGGCCTATGATCTGGCCTCGATCAGCCCGAAGCTGGCGCATTCGACGCCGGATGAGGAATTGGCGGGCAAGGCGTGGGTGGAGAAGCATGAGCGGCTCCGGCTGCAGCCGGAGGTTTTGCGGGCGTGGTGCTCGGCGTATGATTTTCAGCTCAAATTCGTCGTCGCCACCGAAGCGGATGTCGATGAGGTGCGGGTGGTGGTGGAATCGATTGGCGTGCCGGTACCGCCGGAGAAGATTCTGCTGATGCCGGAGGGTATCAAGCCCGAGGTGCTGCGCTTGCGGCAGGCGTGGCTGGTGGAAGTCTGCAAGCAGACCGGCTGGCGCTACACGCCGCGGCTGCACATCGACCTGTTTGGCAACCAACGCGGAACATGAAACGGAGACGCTCGAACCTATCCAGAAACCTCTGGGCGCTGGTTTGGGTGCTCGTGATTGCGCTCCAGTTGTGGGATCACTTTCGCAGCAAAACGACCGCGCCTAGGGCAGAGACTGACGGGCGCTTCGTGACACTCGCCAACGCTCGTCTCGTGGAGGATGCCAACAACGATGGTGACAGCTTCAAGATGGCGCATGACGGCGGAGAGCAGGTACTGCGGCTGTATTTCGTCGATTGCCCGGAGAAGCGGCAGTACAAGCTGGTGGAGGGACGTTTGAAGGATCAGGCGGGCTATTTCGGCGGGCTGAGCATCCCGCAGACGCTGAACGTGGGCCTGGAGGCGAAGACCTTCACCGAAACACGGCTTCGCGAGCAACGCTTCACGGTGCAGACGCGCTGGGAGCGTGTGTATGACAGCGAGCGGGTCTATGCGGTGGTCTTGTTCGAGGATGGCGAGGACTTGGCGTCAAAGCTGGTGAAGGCGGGCCTGTGCCGCATCCACACGAAAGGCACGATGATGCCGGACGGGCAGCGCGAGTTCGATTTCGAAGCACGGCTGCGTGCTTTGGAAAAAGAAGCCAGGGCCGCGCAACGTGGCGCGTGGGGCAAGCCGAAGCGCACACCCGCTAAGCCAAAAACGTGAGCAGCGGCACATCGGCCGGTGCGAGCGGATAACCCGCCAACTGCGGACGCTCGACCCAAACGAGGCCGGTGTGCTCATGCGGATGCGGCTCCGGGCTGTCGGCGGTGAGTTCGCAGACAAACGGTACCATCTCGACGATGCACCACGGATATTCATGCGTCACCGCAGGCAGGGTTTGAAGAATGCTCACGGTGCAACCCAGCTCCTCACTCAACTCACGATGCAATGCGGCCTCGGCGCTCTCGCCACGCTCGACTTTGCCGCCGGGAAACTCCCACAGGCCACCGAGTTTTTTGTCCGGCGGACGTTGGGCGAGAAGCACCCGATCACCACGCACAATGATGGCGCAAACGACGAGGACGGGTGGTTGAACGTGCATGGGCTCAGGATTTCGCGACGGCAAGCGCCGCACGAGCGGTGCGCAGCGCGGCGTCTGGCACGCTGAGCTTCGCCATGCTGGAACGCATGCGGCGGCCCACGGCGGCGTTGTTGGTGAGGATGCTTTCCACCGCAGCGGCGGTCTCCTGTGGGGTGCGGGTGAGGACACCGCCGTCGATCTTGGTGAGCAACTCGGCATTCCCTTCTTCCTGGCCGGGCACGACGTAGTCGATAACAGCGGGAATTTTCGCCGCCAGCACCTCGTGCAGGATGGCACCACCGGCCTTGCAGATGACAACATCGTGCGTGCGGAGGAATTCAGGGATGCGCTTCGTCCAGCCGATGATTTCCACGGCGTCCGGCGGCAGCGAGTCGGTGAAGCGGCGCAGGATGTGATGCAGGCGCGAGGCGTGCTTGCCCACGGGCAGGGTGAGCCTGGTTCCGGCCAGCAGTTGCGGCCGCAGCGCGTCCAAAGTGGCCCGCACATGCCGCCCGGTGGTGGAGGGCAGGTAAAGAATGCGCGCCGCTGTCTGCGGGGGCTGTTCCGGCAGCGGCTCGGTGAAGGCCAGGCTGACGGGAAAACCGGTGACGCGGATTTTCGACTCCGGCACACCAAAGTCGGTGACGACCTTCTTCGTCTCGTCATCGGCCACGCAGAACAAATCACTGCCGGACATGACCCAGATGCGGTTCACGCTGATGGAGTCGGTGATGACGGTGCAGAGCGGCGGCACGGGCTGCTTTCGCGCCAAAGACTCCAGCAGCACGGAGTAAAGCGGGTAGGTGCTGACGATGAGGCGCGGCTGCTTTTCGTTGAGGCGCTTTTTGAGATGGTTCAGCAGCCCGGTCTGCCAGACGGAGTCCGGTCCGGTGACGCTGCGTTTGCCCATCAGCTCGTAGGTGACACGCCAGGCAGCGGGAAAATGCGTGATGGCCTGCTGGTAGAGCGCCTTCGTCACGGCGGCGGTGCGGGGCATGGCCTCGTCGAGCATGTCCGTCATCTCAATGGCCTCGCCGGGGCACAGGCGCGTCAACGCCTCCGCCACGGAACGCGCCGCAGTGTTGTGTCCATCGCCATATCCGGCGGTCAAAATCAAAATCACGCGGCCCATCGCTGGCTGGGAAAAGGCCCAAAACAAGCAAAAAGGCGGATGCAGAGACGTTGTTGACAATATTTCACATAAGTTAAATAATAGCCGCATTCATGAAACGGCAGCGCCCCATCACGAGGAGCCAGTTCCTCGCCGCCGCAGTCACCTTCGCGACGGTGCTGATCATGCTCACCCCGCTGCGTCGCGGACCGGATGCCATGTCCTCGCGGCAGGCTGCCTGGATGCCTCTGCTGAATCTCGGCGGGCTGGTGGACACGAGCGCGTTTCATCGGCTGGAAGTTTCGGCTTCGCGACATCATGCCAGTGAGGTGCCATTGGTCCGCCAGCCTGCGACCGCGCCATGAGCGGTCGGTTCAAGCCTCCCGGCCAGTGCCCGGCCTGCGGCGAGTGGGTGAGACGCGGAGCCGCTGCCTGCGATGACTGCGGAGCCTGTGAAAAATCCGGCTGGAGCGGCAACACCGACGCGGACGGTCTTGATCTGCCGGATGACGAGTTCAATTACGAAGACTTCGTCGCGCGGGAATTTGGCGGCAAGAGTTCCAAACAAGCGCTCACCTCGAATGTGTGGTGGTGGGTCGCCTTGGCGCTCTTGATCGCTTTCGTGTTCGGTGCGCTGCTGCCGGTCTTCGGCTAAAGCGCGATCCGTTTGGCGATCTCGGCGATGAAAAGGCCGTTGTGTCCGGTTTGCAGCACAAGAAACACGCCAAGCGCCGCCATGACCGGCCATTGCAGCCAGGACCAGCGACGCAACGGCTGCTCAACGCCCAGACCCACGAGCGCGATGACCGCAGGCGTCCACAGAGACGAGTTCAGCAGCCGTTCGCCCGGCGCTTCAAGCGACCCATGAAACAGCACCAGCCAGCCGCCGAGCAAGAGCGCCGCCACGGTGGTTGCGTTCGATCTCAACGCCCAGGGCAGGCCAATGAGGCCCAGGAGCAACAGCAGCGACCAGACCGACCCGATGCCATGCTGCACATCCATTTCCAACCAGCGTCCTTCGGGGAGCGTGATAACACGTCGGCCTGAGTCTGTCTTCTCTGGCGATTTGATGGTCGGTGCGATCACGTTGGCGAACCACACATCCT
>JBIKYB010000111.1:0-15008 GCA_044355475.1 Prosthecobacter sp. | reverse complement strand
TGCTGGTGACCCTGAACATCGTAAAGAGTCACCACCGTGCGGTGGTCTTCGGACAGCTTCATCATGGCCGCGTTCAACCTTTTTTGCAGCTCATGGATGTTCACCTCGCGTAATGTTCCTGTGTTTGTCGTGGTCACACGGATGAACTCAGGATCGTTCTCGATTCCGGTATCTACATCGTCAAGACTGACCTTGTGATGACGCCCTCGCTTCTTGAGAAAGTTCAGCGTCATGTTCACCGCGATGGAGTAGATCCAAGTGTAGAACGAGGACTTGCCCATGAAGCGCTTGATGGAGCGGTACGCTTTCGCAAACACGTCTTGCAGCAAGTCTGCGGTGTCCTCGCGGTTCGAGGTCATGTTATAGACGAGACCGTAGAGCTTCGGCGTGTATTTGCGTACGAGGTCGTCAAAGGCGCGGGTGTCGCCGCCTTGGGCGCGCTCCACCAGGATGCGGTCTTCCGCGGCGCTGGTGCTAGGCGCGGGCATGGGTTCGTTCAGCGAAGCGATGGCGGCCGCCGGGGCGCTGAGAGAGGGGTCTTGCATTAAATGGAAGGAAAACACTCGTTGCCCGAACAGACAAGCATTTCTTCTTAAGGCACCGAATTCATCTATTTTTGAACGCTGTGGAGGTGCTCCACGCAGATCTGGGACCACGTTTCGAGCTGATCGCGCATGGCATGCAGCTCCTCCAGCGTGTGAAAGCGCAGATCCTGGATGGCATCCTCGTTGGACTTCACCTCATCGCTGCTCAGGTCAAAAAAATGCACCACGCCGAGATGTACGCTGCCGACCTCGGTCGCGTCGTCGTTGATCAAACCGATGACCTTCTGCGTGTGTGTGCCGCCGATGACCAATTCCTCGGCCATCTCGCGCTCGACGCCGTTGTAATACATCGTCTCGCCGAGGCCGTCCTGGCCTGCGTCCACCGGATTGATGTGGCCGCCGATGCCGATGGAGCGCTTCGCCACGAGCCGCTTCTCTCCCGAGCTACCACCGCGTGTGTAGCTCAGGTAACGGCCCGCGTGATGAAAAAGGGTGTAGGGGATGAGCTGCTTGTGTGTGGGATCTTGCTCCGCCGCAGGCCGCTCCATGAAATGATTGGCCCCAGGGGAGAGCATCGCGTGCAGATAGCGCGGGGCGTCGGCTTGGAAGCCTTGAAAGCTGCCGAGTTCATCGAAAAGACGGCGGGTGATGACGAGAACGTGTTCCATGAGAAAGGACGCGCAGAATGGATAGCCACGAAGCCGACGCAACCTCTCAATCCAGCAACCACGCCTCTGCCGCATCGCCTGCTTGCAGTGTTTGGTCTGCCTCCAACCGCAGCAGTGCTTCAGACCGGCTCAGTGAGAGCAGCGCATGGCTCTGCTGCATGCCGAAAGGCATGAATTGGCCGTTAACCAGCGTGCCTCGCAGGTAGTGTGGGCGATCACCGGAATTTTCGAGCGTCTTCCCTGCAATCGTGGGAATCAATCGTGGCTTCAGAAGCTCATCCGCTGCGCCGATCATCTTCAGCAGCGCCGGACGCACAAACAGCAGGAAGGTGACAAAAGACGACACCGGATTGCCTGGCAGGCCGAAGATGTGCGTGACATGCGGCTCAGGGCGTGTGGCAAAGAGGAACGGCTTGCCCGGTTTCACCTTCACACGCCACAGATCCGGCTCGATGCCGAGTTGTTGCAGCGCGGGCTTGATCTGGTCGTGATCGCCCACGGAGACCCCGCCGCTGAGCAGCACGACATCGTTTTCGTCCATCAGCCGTCGCAACGTGTCGATGGTGGCCTGCAAATCATCGCGACAGTGAACTTGCGTGCTGTCATGAATGCCCAGATGCGCCAGCATGCCACGCAGCATGAGGCCGTTGGTGTTGTAAATTTGTCCTGCTTGCAACGGCCCGGCTCCAGGAGCCACCAGCTCATCCCCCGTGCTCAGGACCGCCACGCGTGGCAGCGCATGCACCGTGATTTTTTCCAGACCTTGCGAAGCTAGCACCGCCAGCCGCCCTGGAGTGATTTTTTCGCCTTTGCGCAGCACGAACTGCCCCTGGCACAAGTCCGCGCCTGCACGGCGGATGTTCTCGCCCACCACAACCGGCTCCTCGCAGAAGATTTCATCCCCCTCGCGCCGCACATCCTCCTGCATGATCACCGCATCGGCCCCGGCTGGAATCGAGGCACCCGTGAAAATGCGGATGGCACAGCCGGATTCGAGCCGCAGTCCCCGGTCCAGTCCTGCGGGCTGCTCACCCAAGACGCGCAATGCCTTTGGCCCCGTGCTTTCAGCCGCCAGCAGCGCATAGCCATCCATTGAGGACATGTCAAAAGCAGGAATCGGCACCTTCGCGGTCACGTCCTCAGCCGCGCAGCGATCCAGCGCTTCAAACAAGGCCATCGTCTCGGCTTTCATCGGCCCCATCGCCGCCAGGATGCGTTCGAGCGCTGCGCTTTCGGAGATCATCGGACGGCAGGCGGCAGTCCACCGGGGTCAAAAACAGGCTCCGGCACCTTGGGGGCAACGGGGGGCGGCGCTGGCTGCGGCATCGGCGGTGGAGGCGAATTGACGGGTGCTTGCAGCGGTGCCATCGACTGAAACGGCGCGTCCAAGGGCGGAATCACATCTGCCTGCATGACTGGCGTCAGTTTCACCGCCGAACCTTCGATCGTCCCGGTCGGTGTGACCGTGGGAGCCGGCAGATCCCCCGGTTTGATCTGGTAAAGGACGAGATCCCGTGCCTGCGGCATTCCCTCTTTGATGTCCGCTGTGATGTAGTTGCCCTTACGCTCCGGCGTCACTTTCAGCTTCGCCTTGGTGCCATCGGCGTTCTGCGACACGATCTCCGTTCCCGCCGGGATGTTCAGCCGCTGCTCACAGTTGATCAGCACATAATTTTGCTCGGGATTCACCAGCTCGATCGTGCCGATCAGCTTCGCCTCGCCCGTGCGGTTGTTCTTCTTGAGCGCTTCGTCAAACATTCCCATCTTAGCCGCCTTCCCAAGCAAGTAGGAGCAACTGCTGAGTCCCAGCAGCGGCAGAAGGCAGATGACACGAAGAAAACGCATGCGTCCATTGATGCGCATGCGGGGCTGGCTGTCCAGTCGCTAGCTGATGATCCCCAGCTTCTTCAGCGTGGCGCTCAGTTCGGCGATTTTATCCTGCTCCATGCCCACGAGCGGCAGGCGCAGCTCGTCGGTGCAGTGACCGGCCAGCGCCATCGCGGTTTTGATCGGGATGGGATTGGTGGCCAGCTTCAGGAAGGCGGCGAAAAGCGGGTAATACTTCGCGTGGATCTTCAACGCGGCGGTGTAGTCGCCCTTCAGGGCGAGCTGCACCATCTCACTGAGTGGTTTCGGGATCAGGTTGCCCGCCACGCTGACGATGCCGACCGCGCCTACAGACATGAAGGGCAGCGTGAGGCCGTCATCGCCGGAGAGGATCTCGAAAGTCGCGGGAAGAATCTGCTTCATCTGGCTCACTCGCTCGGGATTGCCGCCGGCTTCCTTGATCGCGCAGATGTTCGGGCAGCTCTCGGCCAGACGCACGAGCACATCGAGACCGATCTCGATGCCGCAGCGGCCTGGGATGCTGTAGAGCATGATCGGGAGCTTCGTGCTCTCAGCGACGGCCTTGAAGTGCTGATAGAGACCTTCGGGCGTTGGCTTGTTGTAATACGGCGCGACTTGGAGAATCGCCGTGGCACCAGCGGCCTCGGCCTCCTGGGTCAGTTCGACGGCTTCCCGCGTGGAATTCGATCCCGTGCCTGCCATGACGACCCCACGGCCTTTGGCAAACTCGACCGTGAGTTTGACCACGCGTGAGTGTTCTTCGTGGTCAAGCGTGGGCGACTCACCAGTCGTTCCACAGGGCACGACACCGGACACGCCGTTGTCGAACTGGAAATCGACGAGGGATTTGAGCGCGGCCTCATCAATTTGGCCGTTACGAAAAGGGGTGACGATGGCGGTATGGGTTCCGGCGAACATGAGAAGCTAGGGGCGAAGGGCGGGGAGTTTAGAGTTGAACCGTGCCTTGGAAAACGAAATCTGCCGGTCCAAACAGCGTCACGTTCGTGTACTCGCTCTTCGAGGTCTCCTCAAAGCCGACTTTGAGCGTGTCACCGCCTTTGACGAGGACGGAAACGGGGCTGGGAGCGCCGGTCAGTTCGTGATGTATGAGGGCGCAGCCGACCATGCCGGTGCCGCAGGCGAGGGTTTCGTCCTCGACGCCACGTTCGTAGGTGCGGATGGAGATGCTGCCGGGGGCGAGCACTTTGGCGAAGTTCGCGTTCGTGCCTTTGGGCTTGAAAGCCTCGTGATAGCGCAGGCCAGCGCCCCATTCGCGCACGGGCACGTTGGCGAGGTCATCGACAAACACCACGGCATGCGGCACGCCGGTGTTCACGCTGTGAACGGTCAATTCCGTGCCTGCGACGGGCAGTGTCTGCGCCAGTTTGAGGCTGTGCGGGGCGCTCATGTTGATGCGCACCTGATCACCCTCGAATTCGGCGGAGATCATGCCCGCGAGCGTCTCGAAATTGATCTTCGTGAGCTTGTCGCCGTGCAGATGATTCACGAAGCGGCCGAAGCAACGCGCGCCATTGCCGCACATCTCGGCCTCGCCTCCATCGGCGTTGTAGTAGCGCATTTTGAAGTCGCCACCGTCGGTGGCGGGCTCGACGCAGAGCAATCCATCGGCTCCGATGCCGCGATGGCGGTCGCAGAGCTTTTCGATCTGGTCCTTGGTCAGCGCGAGGCTGAGGTCGCGATTGTCCAGCATGACGAAGTCATTGCCGGCACCGTTCATTTTGGTAAAGGAGAGGTTCATAGTAGAAATCAGAGGGCGTGGACGGCATCAACGAGCGGTTTGACGAAGGCTTCCACCTTCGCGGCGCAATCAGGGCTGGAGCCGTTTTGTTCGATGAGTTTGACGATGGCGCTGCCCACCACGACGCCATCGGCCTTGCTGGCGATCTCGGCGGCCTGGGAGGGATTGGAAACACCGAAACCGACGCACACGGGCACATCGGTGGCGGCTTGGATGATGGCCACCTGCTCGGCGATGCCGGTGGCGATCTCCGCCTGGGCTCCCGTGACACCGAGGCGGCTCACATAATACACAAAACCCTCCGCTGACTTCGCGATGCTGGAGATGCGGTCGGCAGGCGAGGTCGGCGCGATGAGCTGGATGTGCCTCAACTCCGGCGTGGGCTTCAGCTCGGCGTTTTGGGCCACTTCATCCGGCGGCAGGTCCAAAACGAGCACGGCGGCGGCGTCGATGTGGAAGCGCTCGTAGCCGTAGGTATAGACGGGGTTGAGGTAAGTGAACAGGACCAGCGGCACCTGGGACTTCGTGCGGAGCTTGCGGATCATCTCCAAAACGCCCGGCGTGCTCGCTCCGGCCTTCAGCGCACGGTCAGCGGCCAATTGATTGACCACGCCATCGGCCAGCGGATCAGAAAACGGCACGCCCAGCTCGACGACATCCACTCCGGCGCGTTCCAGGCCCAAAACGATGTCGATCGTGGCATCGAGCGTGGGATCACCGGCGCAGACATAGGCCACAAAGGCCTTTTTCTTCGCGGCGCGAAGCTGGGCAAAACGGGCGTCGATGCGGTTGGTAGGGGCGGACATGGGGCGGGGTGTTTAGCATGCGAAAGGGAGAATGTCGAATACCTGAATGATGAAGAAAGCAACCCTCGGGCTTGTGTGGGATGGGCGGTGCCGTAGTCTGCCGCACCATGAAAACTGTGTCTGCTTTGTTCTGTGTGCTGGGTGCCGTGTCTTTCGCTGCCGAGCCGGTGAGTTTGCCGAAAATCTCCCTCGTGCCCTTTTCTCCGCCGCCGGCGGCCATCACCGGGCCTTCCGAACCTGAGAAACCGATGGAGGCGAAGGCCCCGACGCTCGACAAGGCGGCGAACATGAAGTCGCTGCTGAATCAGCTCGGCGTTCTGCTTACAGCGGAGCAAAAGAAACATCTGGAGCAGCATCGCTTCGTGCTGCTGAGTGTGACAGGGACGCGGTTGGAGACGGTGTTTGAGCCGCCCTCAAAGGAAAAGGACGAGGACGGCAATGTGGTGCCGGATTACCGCTCCACGCCGGATGAGATGCTGGCGGCGTTTGATCACATCGCCGAAGATCCGAGCGATCCGTGGTCGCGCACGCCGGGGCAGGCCAAGTACATCACTGCCGACTTGGCGATGCATGCCTTCCATCGCTTCTTTTCGCAGGCGCTGGAGTTTCTGGAGCAGCGGCAGCTCCGTGCACGGCTGGAGGATGTTCTTGAGCAGGCGATGACCTCGGCGCGTGCTTTGAAGAAGGACGCACCGCAAGAAGCGCAGGCGCGTCTGGAAGTGGTGGAGGCGCAGTTTGCCGCCGCGTGGTGTGTGCTGGGCCGTGAGACGCCGGGAGAGAAGATTGAAGAGGAAACGGACCCCGAGATCAAAGCTGCCATGGAGCGTGCAAATCCACGAACAGACCCGCGCACCGTCACGGAGCGGCTGAGCGCCCAAACGAAGAACTTCAGCGCCGAAGTGGCCGCACGGCTGAAGGCCGAGGTGGCGCAGATCATGAGCACGGAGCCGACGGGCACGGCGGGCTTGTTTGGCGAGTATGATCCATCGAAGACACCGGACTACACTCAGTTTCGCCCGCGCTCGCACTACACCAAGAGCGAGGAGCTGAAGGGCTACTTCCGCGCGATGATGTTCCTGGGACGCAACGGCTACGCGCTGAACCCGGAGAGCGGCCCGCCGACGCTGGGGCTGACGGATTCACTGCTCCTGTCGATGGCGCTGTCACGGCCCGATGAGGCAGGCAAGCGCGCGCTTGATGGCTGGAAGCAACTGATGGAGATCACCGGCTTCTTCGCCGGACAGAGCGATGACCTGACCTTCATCGAGCTGCGCGAGTGGCTGGCGGCCAAGCTGGGCCGTGAATCGCTCACGCCCGCCGACGCGGTGAATGCCGAAGTCCTCGCACAGCTCAAAGGCGCGCTCTCCGGGCTGCGGCTGCCGCAGATCGTGTCCGACGAACGCAGCCGTGAGCGGCGTGAGGGCGATCTTCGGCCCGAGTTTCGCATCTTTGGCCAGCGCTTCAGTTTTGATGCCTGGGTGCTCAATAAGTTCATCACCGACAAGCTCACCATGCCCACCGGCCTGTTCATTCCGGCGGCGTTTGGGGATTTGGCCTCGGAAGTCTATGCGAAGGATTTCATCAAGGAGCGCTTTGAGCCTGCAGACGAACAAATGGCGGTGTTTGAGAAGACGCTGGCCGAGCTGCGTGGCAAACTGGCGCAGGTGCCGGATGAACTGTGGTTTGGCAGCATGGCGGGGCAGCAGCTTCATGCCATCGCCACGCTGGCAGGTCGGCGGAACGAGAACTATCCGGCCTTCATGCGCGGCCCTGAGTATGCGAAGAAGGACATCGAGTCGATGCTCGGCCACTGGACGGAGATCAAGCACGACACCGTGCTCTACGCCAAGCAGAGCTACGCCGAGATGGGTGAGGGTGGCGATGGCGACAAACCGCTGCCACCGATGCCGCGCGGCTTGGTGCAGCCGGATGTAAAGTTCTGGCGTGAGATGGAGCGGCTGGCGGACTTCACGCGCCAAGGCATGCTGAAGCACGCGCTGCTCCCTGGCATGGAGGAAGATGAATGGGCACCGCTGAACCGCTTCCACACCGACATGAAATTCTGCCGCGAGATCGCGGAGAAGGAAGTGCGCGGCACTCCGCTGACGAAGGAGGAGCTGGAGACGATTTGGCAGTTCACCCTCACCTACATGGAGCAGCCGCTGGATCAGAACGGCATCCCCGATGCCGAGCGTGGCAAGAGCGCGCTCATCACGGATGTGCATACTGATGCCTACAGCAATCAGGTGCTGCAGGAGGCGCTGGGCCGGCCGTGCGTGCTCATCGCGCTCGTCGGCAATGAAAACACGCCGCGTCTCGTCACCGGCATGGCCTATCAGCATTTTGAATTCACCGGGCCGCAGGATCAACGCGCCACGGATGAGGAATGGCGCGCCAAGGTCTATGCCGCGAAGCCCGAGCTGCCACCACGCGCGAAATGGGCGCTGCCCGTGTTTCCCGCGAAGGCTGATCCGAAGGGGAAGAAGACACGCGCGGTGGACTGAGCCACCGCACATCGACGACAAAAAAATGGGGGGCAAAAAATGGGTCCATCCGGGAAGGGCGCGTAATCACGGGATGCGTTCAACATCTGCAACCGCCCCAATCATGCCCGGCCACATGGACTGCGGCAGCCTGCTGCCGCTTTCCCGAGGCAGCCCTGCTGCCGCCGAAGTCTCCGGGTCACCGTTGCAGCCCTCCTCTGGCGCAAACGCGGGAGCGCCCCGGCGAGGCATCACCTTGAAACGCTCGACGGCCAGCAGGCTGGCCTGCCGAAAGCGGCAGCAGGCTACCGCAGTCCATGGCACTCTTGTCGGCTTGAGAATCTCACAGCATCGTGAGCACTCACCGCAGCAACTTCCCGGATGAACCAAAAAATGGAGAAGCTCAGATTTTTGGCCCCGCAGCTTTTATCAGCGCTTCTCGGCGGCCTTTGCTTGCTCTCCGTTTCCGCAGAGGAGCCGTTCCCGTTGTTTTACACGGAGGCGAGGCCGTTTCGTGAGGTGTGTGAGACGGCGGAGGCGAAGTTGAAGCCGCTGCCGCAGCGCATCACGGGTGTGACGGTGCCGCATCACCTGCTGGCGGTGGATTTGATCGCGGAGACGTTGTTTCTCGCCTCGGCGGGGAAGTATGAGCGCATCGTGATTTTATCCCCGGACCACTTCAAGCGGGGCACGACGCCGTTTTCCACCACGACACGGGATTTTCTCACGCCGCTGGGCCGTGTGCGGGTGGATGCGGCGGCGGTGAAGGCGCTGATGCAGGAGCCGTTGGTGAGTGAATCGACCTTGTTCAGTCGCGAGCACGGCGTGCAGGCCATTCTGCCGATGCTGGCGCGTTGGTTTCCTGAGGTGCCGATTGTGCCGGTCACGCTTGGTGTGCGTTCGACGAAGGAGGAATGGGAGAAGCTGCTGCCGCTGCTAAGACGCTGCGTGCAGGAGAAGCCGACGCTGGTGGTGCAATCGACGGATTTTTCGCACTACCTCACGCAGGCGGAGGCGAGACGGCGGGATGAGGAAACACTGCGGGTGCTGGCCGTGGGAGACGCGGAGGCGATTTTGCAGCTCGACCAGCCCGGTCATCTTGACTCGAAAGCGGCGCAGTGGCTCATGCTGCGGCTGCACGAAGGCGTGAAGCCGGTGGTGCTGCATAACCGCAACGCGATTCATTACGGCGGCAGACCGGATGAACCGGAGACGACGAGCTACATCACGCAGCTTTTCAGCCCTGAGGTGATCCCTGGACGCCTGCTGCCGGGGAAACGGGTTTGTTTTGGCGGAGACACGCAGTTTGGCCGCGAAGTGGCCGTGAAACTCTCCAGGCCCGGCGAGGCGGCCCGCATCGAGAAAACGATTCGCGATGCCACGGGCGGAGCACCGCTGATGGTGAATCTCGAAGGCGTGCTCTTGCCCGAAGTGCCTGCCAAACTGCGCCATCCTTTTCAAATCGGCATGCGGCGTGATCTGGCGCTGGAGTGGCTGAAGCGGCTGAACGTGACCGCTGTGTCATTGGCGAACAATCACAGCCATGATTTTGGCGCGGCGGCGTTTGCGGCGATGAAACGTGATCTGGAGGCCGCAGGCATCGCGGTGGTGGCAGATGGTGCGATGATCGAACTCGATGATTTTCACCTTGGCGCGGCCACCGATGTCGAAAACTCGCCCGCACCGGCGCGTGATCTGCTGCGAGTCGGTTCGTTTGAGTCGTGGCAGCCGTCATCGAAGCCGTTGTTCGCCCTTTTGCACTGCGGGGCCGAATACGCCCCCGCGCCGACGATTCGCGAGCGTTTGGTGGCCAGTTGGGCGGAGAAAGCGGGCGCGGCACTCATCGTGGGAGCGCACACGCATCGTCCGTCGCCGGACTGGGAGCGGGGCAGGGGGTCACTGCGCTGGTTCTCGATGGGAAACCTCCTCTTCGATCAAAACGATCCGCGCAACAGCGGCGGCCTCATCGAAGTGCGCTTCCTCGATCAAGGCACCTGGACCGCCCGCTGGCTGCCGCTGGGGAATGTGTTCGCGCCAGAGCGTTGAGATCGGTGTCTTGCTGCCATGTCATCGCAAACCATCCAGCTATTTTCTCGCCAATTCCGGTCTGGCTTGTTAGTTTGCCGTCACTATTTCACAAAAAACGTCGGCTATAAACGCACTGGGACACAACCCCCACTTATTTGTCGCTGATTCACCTGTTAGGCGTCGCTATGAGCAATCTTCAATGAACGCGATGAAGATTACTTTTCAGGATGGCCCGGAAGCCCGCGAATGGCTGCGACATAGCAACCACGAGTCCGCCCTCGCGCACAATCGCTTCGACTCGACGGCAAGTGCTCTGGCATTTGTCGAGCAGCTTTACGCAGCAGGCGCGAGGCGTGTTTTTGTGCCTGGAGACTCAATCGTAGCTGACGAGGAGGAGCTTGCTATGGGTGGTCCTTATTCGGATCACTTGGTCATTGAGCTTTATACTCCAGACGTGCCGCCTGTGCTTGCCGCACTCTATCGCGCAGAGGCTACTCTCGACGGCTGGACGCGCAGTGACGATTGGCTTCCCGTCATTCGCGACCAATTCCTTCTTTTATGGTGGTCGTGATCTCAACACCCGCAACGCTGACGATGCTCCCGCCACCTTTCTGCATGGGCGCACCTCCCTCGACAGTCGCTGAGCTTAGAGCGTAGTCGAGGAAGTTCAGACCGGCGTCTCATCCCCAAGCCGCTTGTCGGGCACGAGGTAGCCTTGGACATAATCACGCACGGCTTCGGTGAGCGCGGTGATTTCCTGGGTGAAGCCGGAGGCGCGGAGCTTGGCGATGTCAGCGCAGGTGTAGTATTGATACTTTGATTGCAGGTGCTCCGGCATGTCGATGAACTCGATGTTTGGCTCCTTGCCGAGGGCGGTGAAGATGGCGGTGGCGAGCTCGACCCAGGTGTGGGCTTTGCCGGAGCCGAGATTGAAAAGACCGCCTGCGTCGGGGGTCTCGGCCAGGTGGAGCGTCATGCGGATGGCGTCCTTCACATAGAGGAAGTCGCGCATCTGCTCGCCGTCTTTGTAGTCGGGGCGGTGGGATTTGAAGAGCTGCACCTTGCCGGTGGCGAGGATCTGGCCGCAGGCTTTGTGGACGAGGCTGCGCATGTCGGCCTTGTGGTCCTCATTCGGGCCATAGACGTTGAAGTACTTGAGGCCGACGATCTTCGGGAGCCAGCCCTCGCGTTTGGCGTGGAGGTCGAAGAGGTGCTTCGAGTAGCCATACATGTTCAGCGGGCGCAGGGCGTGGATGTCGGGCATTTGATCGTCCATGCCGTGGGCACCGTCACCGTAGGTCGCGGCGGAGGAGGCATAGACGAAGCGGGTTTGATTGGCGAGCGACCACTGGCAGAGCTGCTTGGTGAACTCGTAGTTGTTCCGCATGAGGTAATCCGCGTCGCGCTCGGTGGTGGCGGAGCAGGCGCCAAGATGCAGGACGTGGTCAAAGCGGCCGAGCTTGGCGGGGGCGTGCTGCACGGCCTGGAGGAGGTCGTTGCCGTCGATGTAGTCGGCGAATTTGAGCGGGACGAGATTTTTCCACTTCTCGTCGGTGCTGAGGCGGTCGCAGACGACGATGTTCTCGCAGCCCCGGCGGTTCAGCTCCCAAACGAGGGCGCTGCCGATGAATCCGGCTCCGCCGGTGATGAGAATGCGACTGTCCGTGTTGTTCATGCGCCGTGCCGGTAGCGGGAAAACCGGCGGGATTCAAGCCGGAGCTTGATCAGGCGGCGATGGATTGTGTCTGCGGCTCAGTGGGATGGCTCATGGGCACATGCTCGCGCCACAGGGCGGGGTGCAGGAAAATGCCACGCGGATCAGCCTCCCACTCGCCTTTCCAGCCCACAATGGACTCCATGACGATGGGATTGGGGCACTGGATGGCTGGGTAGAGCCACTGCTGGTCGGCGACGACGAGCTTGGGAATGAGCGCCTGACCGTGGAATTCGATCTCCCAGCCGAGCAGGAGGGGTTCCTCGTCGGTGAAACCGGCAAGGCCGAGCGGATGCTCCACCCAGCCGACGAGGCCGCTGCCATTCAGCGCGTCCCAGACCTCGCGCATTTCCAATTCCAGCCGCACGGCGAAGCCGGTGGTTTTGGCGCACCCACTGTTGACGGGATCACGGCTGATGAGGCCAAACAGAATACTGGAGGGGCAGTTGGAGGGCACAATGTCCACCTGGAAGCCAAAACGAATGGGATGGTCTGGCAGCAGTAGGCTGCCATAGCTCATGACTTGAAAATCCGCGAACGCGGGATCGGTGGCAGCGGCAGCAAGAAGCGATTCCATAGTATTCTAAAAAATTCAGGTTACTTTATGAAAATTCGACTGGTTAATTATAATTTCAATTATTTTATCATAAAGTTTTTGCCGTTGGCGATGCTTTTCTCAAAAAACCGCTTTTTAACTGAGCGGATCAGATGCCATGACTCATGCTAAAATCCTGTTGAATGAATGAATTGATTGTGGCGACGTTGTTGACGAATCTGCCGCGCACGATACCAACTACACCCCGTGTCACTCGCTGAAACGATCCAACACAGCGGAACCGGCCTGGAGGCCGATTTCCGCCCCCGATTCCTGAGTGCCTACCAGCATATGTTGCTGGCGCGGGTGCTTGAGGAAAAACTGGGCGCGCTTTATCGCGCTGGCGGCCGCATTGTGGGCGGGGTTTACGTCGGCAAAGGCCAGGAAGCCTTCAGTGCAGCCCTCGGGGTGCAGCTTCAGAAGGGAAAAGACATTTACGGCCCGCTGATTCGCGATCAGGCGGGCCGCATCGCTTACGGCGAGCCGATTTTGGACGCGGTCCGCACTTACCTGGGCGCACTTACCGGGCCGATGCGGGGAAGGGATGGCAACATCCACCGCGGACGCCCGCAGGAAGGGCTGATGGCGATGATCAGCCACTTGGGCAGCATGCTGTCCGTGGTGGCGGGGGCGCTTTTTGCCCGGCGGCTGGCCGGGAGGCTGGGCGATGCCATTGGTGCTACCAGCATCGGCGATGGCGGCACCTCTACGGGCTCTTTTCATGAAGCGATGAACATGGCGGCGGTCGAAAAGCTGCCGATCATCGTCAGTGTAGCGAACAACCAATTTGCCTACTCCACGCCCAACAATCGACAGTTTGCCTGTGAAAATCTTGTGGACCGGGCCGCAGGCTACGGCGTCGAGGGTGTGACGGTCGATGCCACGGATCTCGGCGCCTGTCTGGAAGTCTTTCAGCAGGCCGTCAAGCGGGCACGCGCTGGGGCTGGACCGCAGATGATCGTGGGCAGACTGCTGCGTCTGGCCGGACACGGTGAGCATGATGATGCCTCCTACATTCCAGATACGGCCAAGAAAGGACTCGGCGCGCGCGACTGCCTAGCCGTGGCCGAGCAGCGGTTGCTGGACGAAGGCTGGCTCAACGCCGCCGAGGTCAAAGAGATGCATGCCGAGGCCCGTCGCAAAGTCGATCAGGCCGTCTCGAAAGTGTCCAAAGAACCGCTGCCTGATCCCTTCAAAGAAAATTGGCAGGCGCTCTCCAGCGCGGATTTAGTGGAGGGACAGCACGAGGCATGAGCATCACTTACTTGGAGGCCATTCGAGAAGCGCAATACGAGGCCCTGCGCCACGATCCCGCCGTGTTTCTTTACGGCCAGGACATCAGTACCTTTGGCGGAGCCTTCAAGGCCACCAAGAATCTCGACAAGGAGTTTCCTGGGCGCGTGTTTGACGCGCCCATCAGCGAGGATGCGATGGTCGGCATGGCCATCGGTGCCGCCGTGGAAGGCGCGCGCCCGATCGTTGAGATGCAGTTTGCGGATTTTTCCTCCGTCGGCTTCAACCAGATCGTGAACCAGGCCGCCACGCTCTACTGGCGCACGAACACGCCCTGTCCCATCACCATTCGCCTGCCTTCCGGCGGCACCGCTGGCAGCGGTCCCTTCCACAGCCAGTCGATGGAGGCGATCTACGCGCACTATCCCGGACTGGTCATCGTCACGCCCGCCACGGTCGAAGACGCCTACTGGATGCTGCTGGACAGCGTCGCCATCAACGACCCCGTCATCTACTGCGAGCACAAGTTCCTCTATTACCATCTCAAGGCGGATCAAATCGGCGACCGTGAGCTGCCCATCGGCAAGGCGCGCATCGCACGGCCCGGTCGCCACGCCACCATCGTCACCTACAGCGCCATGGTTCATGAGGCTCTGCGCGCCGCTGAGGAACTGCAGCTCGACGGTTATCAAATCGAGGTCGTCGATCTTCGTTCCGTGAAGCCGATGGACACCGACACCATCCTCGCCTCCGTCGCCCGCACCGGTCGTCTGCTCGCCCTCGGCGAGGCTTTCCCCTGGGGCGGAGTCACGGCTGAAATCGTCTCCCGCGTCGCCAGCGAAGCCTTCCACCTGCTGGACGCGCCACCGATGCGCCTGAACTCCAAGGACACGCCCATTCCTTACCACCCGAATCTGTGGAAGGCGCACCGCCCCACCGTCGCCACCATCGCCGCCGCCCTCCGCCGTCTGCTGCGGTATTAATCCAGCATCAAGTATCGAGCATCTAGCCTCCCGCCATGCCCTCCATCCCCATCCTGATGCCCCAGCTCGGCGAATCCATCGCCGAAGCCACCATCATTCGCATCTTGATCGAAGCCGGCGGCACCGTCGAGGCGGGCGGTGACATCTTCGAGGTCGAGACCAACAAGGCCACCATGGCCGTTACCGCGCCATGTGGCGGGAGGGTCAGCCAGATCCTCGCCGTGCCGCAGACCAGCTACGCCGTCGGTTCAACGCTCGGCACGCTCGAAATCACCGAGGAAGCGGCCCAGTCGCTCGGCATTTCGGACGCCCCTCAGATCGCGCCGGTGCCGCAGATGTCCTCCGG
>JBIKYB010000391.1:0-4515 GCA_044355475.1 Prosthecobacter sp. | reverse complement strand
TCATCCGCACCCAGCCCCCCGGCAGCGAAGTGAAGCTCGAAGTCATCCGCAACAACAAGATGGGCGACATCATCGCCCGGCTCGGTGAGCGGCCTGATGCTGGACTGTAGCCGTGGCAGCCGACGAGGGGCGCCGCTCTTAACGACGGACATTCGTGAAAAAATTGTCCGTCATGAATCAATCCACCACTGATTTTAGCGTGCGCGACCTCAACCGCCAGTTCGCCAAAGTGCCGGAGGCTTGTGATCGCCTGGGACTAATCCGCAGCTGCAAAGGCACGACCTACGAGTTGCGCCCCGAGCCGCCGCCCACCACTGCGCCGAAGGCTGAATACCCCGACTTCGCCGCCCGCCGCCGTGCTCTCAAGATGCCGATGATGACAAAGACGCAGAGCGAGCAACTCGACAAACTCATCGCAGGCGAATGATGAGCATCTAGCAGACACCAACTTCATCACTAGGCTCTATCTCGAACGCCCGGAGACAGCTCAAGGCTTCGACAAAAAAGCCACCAAGCTGGCCCGGCTCGAAGGCCTCAAAACCCTTCGTTAGGCGGCACATCGGTGACGTGCATGGGCGAAAATGCTCCGCCCATAGCTTCAATCATGATGATCGCAGGCGCGATGTGTGCGGAAACGCCCGTTTTTCATTCACGCGGTTTTAAAACCACCTGCGGCTGATTTTTTGCTGGGAGAATGTGTAACTCATCCGCTGACATGCGCAGTTCGATGCTGCCATGACTCCAAGTATCGAGCAGCAGAATGTTTTGCGCTTTTGCATGTTGGATCACCGATTCTGGCAGCATCACCTCCGGCTCGCGCGCATCGCTGCCGCAGACGATGACACGCGGCGCAGCTTTGAGCAGGAATTCTGCACTCACCTCGCGATCCTGCTCGTGCTGGCTGCGGATCAGCAGGTCGCAGCGAATATCAGCGGCGCTCGTGCTGAGCGTTTTTTCCGCGTTCCATCCCGCGTCGCTCATCCATAGCACACGCCACGGGCCGAGATGGAGCATGACCACCATCGCACGATCGTCCCCACGCGCGTTTTGAACCTGCTGGGACGGGTAAAGCACCCGCGCCTCGGCTTTGAAAAGCGGGTCGTCGGACAAGGCGAGGCGCTCATCCACACGCAGGCGTCGCAGGTTGCTGCCGTCCGGGGCATCCGAGAGTCGGCGCAGTGTGGTGAGCGAGGAATCCTGCGCTCCCGGCTCCTGCGTGCTGCAAAACAGACGCGGCTGGTCAAACTCCGTGATCACCTTTTCAATCCCGCCGACATGATCCGCATCGTTGTGGCTGAGAAACACGCCGGTGACCGCATTGATGCCACTGGAGCGCAAATAGGGCCGCAACACACGGCGGAAGCTCGTTTCATCGCCCACGTCGAACAACCAGTGCCTGTCTCCAAGGCGCAGATGATTCGCCGCCGCGCCATGGGGCAGTTCCAGCACGCGCCACATGGCGGGAGCCTTCGCCATGGCCGAATTCGGCTGAAAATGAAAATTGGCTCCAGGCAAACCGGCAAACCAAGCCGCGCTGGCCACCATCGCCTTCGCCAGAGCCCAGTTGAGGTTGTTGAAGATGATTTGTGCTCCGGAGAGATGCAGCGCTGAAGCGCACAGGCTCAAACAAGTGGCCCCCAGACACAAAAAGGACAGCGGCACGAGCACGCAGTTCGCAATGACCGCCACCGGCGTGACGGATTGAAAATGGCCGAGGATGAACGGCAGACTGCCGAGCCATGCGGCGGTCGAAACACTCAGCGTCGCCACCAACCACCGCCGTGCCTGGCTTGATGTGCGCTGCCGCCAGTTCGCAAGCTGCGGCGGCAGGAACGGATCAAGCTCTGTGAGCGGCAGCAAGCGCTGCACCATTGGTGCCGAGCCGATCACGCTCAGCCACAGCACCACAAACGAAAGCTGGAACCCCGGCATGAAAAGCTGATGCGTGTCTGATCCCAGCAGGAGCAGCGCGGCAAGCCCCAGGCTGTTTTGCAGAGACGATTCGCGGTCCGCCAGCGGTGCGCCCATAAAAACGGCCACCATCAGCGCGGCCCGTGCCGAGGAAGGCCGCCAGCCGGTGATGAAGGCATACACAAACACGAGTCCCACCGTCACCCACAGCGAAACACCGCGCCGCAGCCCAAGCTGCCGCATCAGAGCTAGCGCGATCACGCCCAGCAGTCCGACATGCAATCCACTGACGGCGAAAACATGCAGCGTGCCGCTGTTGCGGAACGCGTCTTCGATCTCATCATCCGCCTCGGCGGAAACACCAAGCGCCATCGCGCGAATCACCGCCGCCGTTTCAGCATCATCCTCCAGATCCTTCGTGAGCTGCTCGCTGATCCACCGCCTGCAAAGTTCCGCCGTCTCCAAGAACATGCACCACAGCGGTTCACCCTTGCCGTGGATGCGATGCAACCCTTCGGCATCCAACCGTGCCACTCGCCCGTTTCGCAGCGCGTATTCCTGGGCATCAAACGCACCCGGATTCGAAGAGGCTCGCGGCAGGTAAACACGTCCGCTGATTTCAAACACACCCGCGCCTGGAAAGCGCACGCCTGTTGGCAGCCGCACCAGCAACGTCGCCTCCTGTTTGATGACAGCGCCCGCAGCCGGAATCTCGATCATCCACGCCTTGCACAGCGCGTGGTCACGCCCATCCGCCGTGGTGTCGAAATCCGGCAGCAAGCTGCCATAAATCGTGGCTTGCAGTGGTTTGTCCGCGCCTAGCAGCACCTGGCGCAGCGGGTGGCGGAACGTTTCATCCATCCGCGTCTCATGGATGAACGCGAACACCAGTGCGCAGCCCGTCAGCAGCAGCCAAGCGCGCTTCCAGCAGAAGGCGGCGGCAAGCAGCAACGCCGCAGCACCCATGAGTCCCATCTCACCGCCTTGCAGCCCGCCAAACTCCGCACTGAGAATGCCAGCCGTCGCAGCCAGCGCCAGCACCATCAGCGGATTAGCCCGGGTCCAGCACTGGAGCTTCGCGAGCATCGTCCGCCATGGAAAGAAAGTTTAGGCCGTCGCTCCGCCAGAGGCTCCCGCTTTCAGACGCTGATCCATCAGCGCCTTGTATTCGGCCTGCTCGATTTCGCTCATCTTGTGGTGGGCGTTCGCGCTATGACGCGTGTTCGGGAAGTTGCCGATGACCTGCTGCAGCATGTCACGCGCGGCCTCAAAGTCGTGTAAGTGCCTCTGTTGCACATCCGCGATCCGGAACATGATGAAGGCCGCGTCATCCACCGGCCAGTCCTTGCTCTGCAAATGGTCGCTGAGCACTTGCAGCGCTGAGTGCGGATCATGCAGCCGCTCCGCATGCACCTTCGCGATTTCCGCCACCGGGAAGGGATCGTCTGGCTTTTCCTCCAGCATTTTTTCGTAGTGGCTGATGGCCCCTGGGTAGTCGCCCTGGGAGATGCAGACGGCCGCCTTCGTCATCTCATCCTGCTCCAACTGCTCACCGGAGGAAAACACCGCCTCACCCATTGCATCCCCGATCCATGGGATCACAAATTTCACCATCAGGATGCCGCCCGTCACCCCCAGCAGAATCACCGACACCAGCTTCATGCCATCATCCGCTTCCTTGATCGCCTCCCAGATCAGAGAAGCAACGAGTAGGGCGAGCGCTACAAAACACAGACGGATGATAAGTTCGCGGTTCATTTTTTGGAAAGACCGCGACGCTATCAAACCGCCTTCCATCCGCCAAGCGCGAACTTTCTCCATTGTGCCAAATCTCACGCGCTCAAGGCGTTAACGACGCATGAAAATCGCGCACTGCCAGTTCGAGCCCTGGGTCGGCGACTTCGACCACAACCTCGCCCACTTTGAAGAGGGCCTCAAACGTGCCGACGCCGAGGGCGCGAAGATCGTCTCCTTTCCCGAGTGCTTTTTCACCGGCTACCCCGACACCGAGGAACTCGCCCGCAAAGGTGCCTTCGCTGCCGATTCGCCGCAAATGCAGCGCATCCTCAATGTCACCGCCCGTCACGCCGCTGTGGCCATCGCTGGCTTCAACGAGCTGCGCGGAAACGATCTCTACAACACCGTCGTCGTCGCCCACCACGGTCAGAAGCTCGGCCTTTATAGCAAATGCGCCGCCTACATGAAGTTTCACAAGCAGGGCCGCGACTTCCCCGTCTGGGAGATCGACGGGCTCAAGTTCGGCGTCCTCATCTGCGCTGACGGTGGCTACATCGAGCCCGCACGCATCCTCGCGCTCAAAGGCGCGCGCGTCATCTTCGCCCCGCACTTCAACTACATCAGCGACAAGGGCCTCATCTCCCACTTCATGAAAGTCCGCGCCGACCACGCCGCCCGCGCCCGCGAAAACAGCGTCTATTTCGTCCGCGGCAACAACGTCGTCCTCGATCCCGCCAAATCCGGCATCACCCGCAGTCCCGGCATCGGCTACGGCGACAGCTACGTCATGGACCCGCACGGCGAGATCCTCGTCCAAAGCCGCCGCCATCAAGAAGACTTCATCACCGCCGAGATCGACCCGAATCA
>JBIKYB010000390.1:0-4545 GCA_044355475.1 Prosthecobacter sp. | reverse complement strand
CCGCCTGCCAGCCTGAGCGCGAGTCCAGCACCAGCCCGCCCTTGATCTTGCCTGCGTGCGAATGGCATTCGAAGCATCGCTGCTTGAGCAATGGCTCCACACGCTCGCGGAAAAAAGCATCTCCCTCCGCCGCAGAAGCGGCGAGTGGAATCAATAACAGGGCGGTGAGTTTCATTCGGGATTCGGAAAGACTTGGCGCGCTCGACGACGGCGTAAGCACCCTTGAAAATACAGTGCCACCACCCTTCTTCTTCATGAGCTTGCGAGACTATTTTCCTAATGGCCGTTACTCTCAGAGCAATGAAACCCAAACGCTCCGCCAAGCCCTCCGATGACCGCCGTTACTTCAAGGAAGTGCGGTTTCGCCAGATCCGCGCCTTGTTTGAAATCGCCAGGCACGGCACCTTTGCCGCCGCGTCACGGAGTCTCGGTATGGCCACGCCCTCCGTCTGGCGGCAGGTGCGGGCGCTGGAGGACGACTACGGCGTGCAACTCGTCACCGCCAAAGGCCATGACGTGCGCCTCACCGAGGACGGCGAGCGGCTGCTGGACCTCGCCGCGCCGCTGGTGGAGGGCTTTGACTCGCTGAAGAAGGTCTTCCACGACCAACACGGCAAGGCCGAGCGACATCTCCGCATGGCTGCGCCCGCCACCGTGCTCAACAGCTCCCTGCGCCATGTCATCGCCCGATACCGCGAGTCCCATCCGCAGGTGCGCCTCTCGCTCATCGACGCACCATCGCGCATCGCGTGGCAGCTCCTGGAGGCCGAAAAAGCCGACCTCGCCATCGTCGGCACGCCGCAAGGAGTGACGCTGCCCACACGCTTCGAGGCTACACCGCTCGTGCGCTACCCCTTCGAGGTCGTATGCCTTGCCAGCCATCCCTTTGCCCAGATCAAAGCCCCCAAGCTGCGCGACATCGTCAAGCAGCCGCTCATCCTCGCCGGGGAAAACTCCAGCTCACGCATCCAGTTTGACCACCTCGTCGCCAAAGCCGGCCTGAGCGCCCAGGTGAACGTCATCATGACGGCGGGCAATGTCACTTCCATCCTCAACTACGTGGCTCTCGGTATGGGCGTGGCCATCCTATCCCGCCCCGCGACCGAGGCGCTGCCCGTGCCCGCCGATGTGAAAGCCCGCTTCATCCACCGCAATGTCTCCAGCTTCCTCGGCCACGACCAAGTCGCCCTCCTCCACCCCAAAGGCCGCCACGAACTCGCCCACGTCCGCGCCTTTCGCGAGATGGTCATGAAGGGGCTGCGGGCGGAGGCGTGAGGATGACCACTCCGAAGCGCCCTGCCAGGTGCAATGCTGGCGCAGTTGAGGGGATCATCTCACCGGTTCGCCGCATCCTCAAACGCACACACGGCCATCGACACAGACAGAAAAGGCACGCCTATGGGGGAAATCGCGAAGGTGAAGCTTGCTGGACTCAGCTGTCGTCGGGAAGATGAAACCGCCTTTGATCCTGCCGATCAACTTCCATCTGATGCCTCTCTCATGAGCCAGGGTAGAGGTTGCTTATTTCGCCTTGGCCTTGCTCGCTGCCACCTCACTAGCAGGGCGTGCTTAGGGTGGGCGGATGTTTATTTCTTCAAGACGATCCGTGCCGCGTGAATATCCCCATACAGCTCACCGGTCGAATTTTTGATCTGGGCCCAGATGGCGCCAAGCGTGCCGTCGGGGAGTTCGGTCAGGGTGGGATAGCAGATGGACCAGCCTCCGACTTTCGCGGGGCGATCAGCGAGGAGTGTGGGCTCGCTCCAGGTCACGCCTTCGTCGCGGGAGGTGCGAAGGTGCAGTGGAAAGCGCAGCGGCGTGGGGCCGGGATTGTAGGTGAGGACGAGTGTGCCATCGCGGGTGCAAAGCAGGTGCGAGGCGCACGAGGTGGCGGTGAGGCCGGTCTTTTCAGCCGCGCTCCACGTTTCACCTTTGTCGGCACTGATGGAGCGCCAGAGCTGGCCGTCCTTCGTGCGCAGGATCATGTGGACCTTGCCGGACTTCACCTCCGCGATGGTCGGCTCGCCGCCTTGGCCTTCGGGATTGGCCACTGCACCAAAGCGTGTCCACGTTTGGCCACCATCGCGTGATTGCATGACGCCGCCGGCCTTGGTGCCGCGTGTGTGCAGCGGCACGAGCAGTTCACCGGTGGACAACGCGATGCCATTGGAGCGTGTGGTGTGGTTCGGCTGGTAGAGCTTCATCGGCTCGGTCCACGTCTGGGCCGAGTCACTGCTGCGGCGGAAGTAGATGTCGATCTGCGGATCGAAGCAGGAGAAGAACAAAAACGTCTCTTTCCCGGCGACGAACAGCGAGGGATCAAAGTCGGCCCTGCCCGCGATGTCCTGCAAGACGGTCGCCTCGCCCCAAGTGCGGCCTTGATCTGATGAAAACGCCTGCACGATGCGCTGCGACTCCGCCCCCTCCGCTGGCGACGAGAACCACGCGGCCATCAACCGCCCATCCGACAGCAGTGCGAGGCTCGGCCCGAGATTGTAGCCCGAGGTATTTGCCGGGTCCTTCGGATCGGTGCTGGTGTGTTTGAAGATGACCGTGCGGTCGGTGATCTGGATGGCTGATTCTTCCGCGGCATCAAGCGCAGCCAACGGCGAAATCAAGAAAGCGATGAGAAAGCAAAAACGAAGCATCTTGCCAATACGCCAGATGGGAGACGGTTTTGAAGATCTTCGACAAGAGAATGGGGACAGAAGAATCGGAGAAAAATCAGACTCTGATTCTCTTGTCCCCATTGATGCTCTTCGCTTCCTTTTGGGCAGCCTACTGCTATCGGTCTCGTTTCACTTGGCCTTCTCCGCAGTCCACTTCACGGCATTGCCGAGGAGTTTGGCGAAGTCAGGGTGCTCGTGGGCTTCTTTGCCGTGACCGAGGGCGATGGAAATGATGCGTGCGGTGGGGTGTGGGGTTAGCCAGACGCTGGGGTATTTGGCTCCGGTGACGGTGGAGACGGCTTCGGCGAGCACTTCGCAACGGGCGTCGAGTTTCACGAGGTAGAGTTCATCCTGAAGGGTGAAGGGCGTGCTGACGCCTTGCAGGACGGGGTGCTGGGGTTTGAGGACGTGGACTTGGAAGCTGCGATGAGGCTCATGCTTGCTGGCTCCGCCGCCGACGAGGTCTTGGTTGTAGGCGGGCCAGCCGCGCCAGTTATACCAAGTCGCTGGATGCAGCAGGACGAGGCCGCCGCCACGCTGGACGAACTGCATCAAGGCCTCGCGGAATCGCAATTGGCCGGAATAAGCGGCGTCGTTGGCGCTGAGCACGACGATGTCGGCGCAGGGGAGTTGCCCGACGGCGGTCATGGGATCGCTGGTGTAGCTCGTGACGGCGGGAAGCGCGGCGTGGATGAGGCTGCGGTCGTGGGTGTCGAAGAGGTGGGTGTAATCATGGGACACACCGCCGCCGATGAGGAGGATGCGCTGCTTGCCGGGCACGGGTTCTTTTGGCAGGGGCTCCGAGCTGGAGGTGTTGGTTTTTTTGGCGGTCGCTTGTGCCGGACCACCGATGGGTGGTGGCGGTGCGAGTTTCCCATTTGCGGCAGGTGCCTCAAGGGTGATGGCGGCGATGAGTGGGGCGGCCTTTTTGCCAAAGCTAGTGAGGGTGAGCTTGTCGATCTTTTGACCAGGCTTCGTGAGATCACGCCAGAGGTAACGCATCTGCCCTTTGGCAACGAGGCCGGTGGCTGCGGAGCCGGGAACCTCCACCGGTCCTGCATGATCGGCGATGTCGATGCCATTGGTGAGGGTGATGATCTCGGTGGAGCCGCCGCTGTAGTGGACAGTGATGGTGAGGAGCGGCTCCTGCTCCTTCATCGCTGGCCAGCCCCAGCCTGCGACAGCACCGATCAGGTGAAGGCGGCCGCCGGGCTGATTCACGGGCAGTTCCACACTCTGCGGTAGGGTGCGGCTGAGGGCGCTGGCGGTGGCCCCGCCCTTGAGGACGATGACGTTTTTGCCGCCGTCGATTTTCGATGGATTCGGCAGCACAAAAGGCACGTCATTCACGCGGATGCGGCCATGTTGCTTCAGCGAGACACGATCCATGGCGACCTCTTTGCTGAGATAGACGCCCTGACGACCATCAGCGGTGGCGGCGTTGGCAAAGGCGATGGGGTGAAAGCTTTTCGCACGCTGTTTGGCCCAGGTGAGCAGTTCATCGTGGCTCCAGGGTTGTTTGCGGTCGGCGAGTTCATGCCGCACACGCGTGATCTGGAGCGGGTCCGCCGGGGCAGACCAGCCATGCCAGCGCTGACCGATGTAGGTGAGGACATCGGCGATCTGGGCATCGGTGTGTGTGGCCTCCAAGGGCACCATGACTCCTTCGCCATAGCTTTGGCCGTTGATCGGTCCGGCGAGGCCTTTGAGCGTGATGCGGGCAAGTGCCTGCACATCGCCACCAGCGGCGAACCACGTCGATTTCGCCAGCGATGGTGCCAGGATTTTGTCCGGCGTGCGCACGCCTTCACCATCCGGCCCGTGGCAGGCGATGCAGAGCATCTCATAGACTTGTTTCCCTTTCTTTCCGGACTCT
>JBIKYB010000389.1:0-4552 GCA_044355475.1 Prosthecobacter sp. | reverse complement strand
TGAAGGGCCGAAGGATTCCAGCCCAGGGCGAAAGCCCTGGGGAAACGTGCGGCCATCCAGTTCAAGGTCATGGCGCTCTGAAAGAGCGCGGGAGAGCTGCCGCAGCCGTTCCCGCGCTCTTTCAGAGCGCGACCTGTGGTCCATGCGTTCCATGGTTCCACCGACCCAGGGCGGCAGTCGCCAATGCTCCTTGGCCCTGGGCTGAGTCCCGCGCTCCGTTGGCGCGGTCGGTCGTCTATGCTTTAGCCAGCGTACCCGCACGAACTTCCCGTGATGCGCCTCCCATTCTAATCGGGGCAGGAATGCCCCGATTACCTCCGTATGGCTTCACATGCCTCGCTTGATCATTCTCTCCGTTATCGCCGCGCTCGCGGCGACCTCCCTTCACGCTGAATTCAAGGCCGGAGCCGCTGTCATCGACATCACGCCGCCGAAGCTGCCCGTGCTGGTCAATGGCGGCATGCTGAGCCGCTATGTGGACAAGATCAACACACGCGTGAACGCCCGAGCCATCGTGGCGACGGATGGGAAGACTCAAATGGCCATCGTCGTGGCGGATAGCTGCATGATGAGTCGTGACGTGCTGGATGACGCGAAGAAGATGGCCTCGGTCAAGACGGGCATCCCGGCAGACCGCATGCTGATCTCCGCCACGCATGCGCATTCGGCCCCCGCGTCGATGGGATGCCTCGGCACCGATGCTGATCCGGCCTATGTGCCGTTTTTGAAGGAGAAACTGGTCGAGGCGATTGCTGCGGCCCAGGCGGAGCTGAAGCCTGCACGCATCGGCTTTGCCAAAGCGGACGCGGCGGAGTTCACCGCGCTGCGGCAGTGGATTAGGCGGCCAGACAAGATGGCCGAAGACCCCTTCGGCAATTTGAGCGTGCGGGCCAACATGCATGCGGGGGCGAAATGGGATGATGCGGTGGGCGAATCCGGCCCGGAAGACCCGGATTTGTCGCTGATCTCGATTCAAACCAAGGACGGCAAGCCGCTGGCCGTGCTGGCGAATTTCTCCATGCACTACTTTGGCGACAAGGACATCAGCGCCGACTACTTCGGCCTGTTCTCGGAAGGTTTGCAGCAGCGCATTGACCCGCAGGGCAAGATGGTGGGCATCATGTCGCATGGTTGCAGCGGTGACATCTACCGCGTGGATTACAAGGTGCCTGCGGATCAGCGCCCCAAACCCACCATCAACGAATACACGCAGGGATTGCTCGACATCGCGATGAAGGCCTACGCAGGCATCCAGTATCGTGACAATGTGGATGTGGTGATGGCGGAAAAGCGCATGACTTTGAAATATCGCGTGCCGGACAAACAGCACCTCGAATGGGCGCAGCGCATCATGGCCGAGGTGGGCGACCGCCTTCCGAAGACGACGTCGGAGGTCTATGCGCGCGAGCAGATCCTCCTACATGAGAAGCAGCAGACCGAGATCGTGGTGCAGGCGCTGCGCATTGGCGACATCGGCATCGCCACCACGCCGAACGAAACCTATGCGATCACCGGTCTCAAAATCAAAGCTGCCAGCCCGCTGCCTCATAACATGGTCATCGAGCTCGCTAATGGCGGAGACGGCTACATCCCGCCGCCGGAGATGCACGCCTGGGGCGGCTACAACACCTGGGCGGCACGTTCCGCCGGTCTGGAGGTGAATGCCGAGCCGAAGATCACGCAGGCAGCCATCGGTTTGCTCGAAACCGTGAGCCAGGCCCCGCGCAAGCCCTGGGTGCTCGGTGCTGGTCCCACGACGAAGGCCGTGATTGATCTGAAACCGGTGTCCTACTGGCGTTTGAACGAGTTCACCGGTCCCGTGGCCGCCGACGAGACGAACAATCACCGTGATGCCGCTTATGAAGGCGGGGTGGCCTACTACCTCGACGGTCCGCATTCGGACAAGTTCTGCTCAGGCGAGGTGAATCGCTCACCACACTTAGTTGGAGGGCGTTTGTGCTCCCAGATGACCGGAATCGGCGAAAGTTACTCCGTTTCGATGTGGATCTGGAACGGCATGCCAAACGATGGCCGCGATTTCTGCGGCTGGTTCTACTCCCGCGATCACAACCACGGCGTCAGTGCTTACGGCGAGCATCTCGGCATCGGTGGCAAGAGTGGCAACACCGGCAAGCTCCTGTTTCAGGCCAGCAGCGGCCCCGTTGCAGGCAAGACTGAGCTTCCTCGCTGGACTTGGCAGCATGTCGTCCTCGTGCGTGAGGCCGACATGGCGCGTGTGTACCTCAATGGTGTCCTGGAAATCGAAATGAAAGCTGCGCGAGTGAGCATCCCCGCCATCTTCTTCGGCGGTCGCAGCGACAACGAAAACAACTGGGAAGGCCGTCTCGATGAGATCGCGGTGTTTGATCGTGCGCTGAGCGCGGAGGAAGTCGCGAAGCTGGGGATGAAGTGAACTGGCCTTCGATGGCCGAGCGGCATAAGAAGGTCGTAGATTCAGCGAGCTGTACTAGCTGCGCGGGCTGAGATTATGCTCAGTGTGCTGTTAGACTTTTTTGTCATCATGACGATTGAGATAGTCCTTAAACCACATGCCAAACATGAATAGCAATGCAAGAACAACAACCACGTTGTGATAGTCGCGCAAATCACGGCTAAGAAACACGGCTAACCCAACATTCAGCGCAAAAAAGAACATCGAGAACGCACCCATGCGCGACATGGGGAATTGGTTTCCAAGAAAGGTCTTCCACTTCATATACCAGCCCCAGCGCTTCTTCATCCAAGGCCAATAGAAGCAAACTCCAATGACCCCAGTGAGGCCCAAAAGCAGCAACAAACTTACCAAGAGGACGGCAACCGCCTTGCCAAATAAGGAGTTTGAATTTTCAGCGGCGATTGTGACGAAAGACCGGGGCATCTAGGATATAGAATGGAACTAGCTCTGCTGCGCCCGAATATCGAGGAGCTGCTTCATCACATGACTGAGCTTCCCGCTCCAGTCGGCCATGCCGAAGGCGTCATGCACGTCACGATAAAGCGCATACAGCTCGCGATACACCGCCACGTTCTCAGGGATCGGGTGATACACCTTCTCGCGGATGGCGGTGACTTTGCTCTGGAGTTCCTGCCAGGTGCCAGCACCGGCGGCGACCGCACCGAAGATGGCGGCACCGAGGGCGCAGGTCTGCTCGCTTTGGCTGACTTTCATCGGCTTGCCGATGATGTCGGCGTAGATCTGCATGAGCGTGGCATTCTTGATGGAGAGACCGCCGGTGTTGATGACCTCCTCGATTTTCACGCCGTATTCCTCGACGCGTTTGATGATGGTCAGCGCACCGAACGCCGTTGCCTCGATGTAGGCGCGGTAGATCTCGTGGGCTTCGGTGTGCAGCGTCTGGCCGAGCAGCAGGCCGGTGAGACGCACATCAACGAGGATGGTGCGGTTGCCGTTGTTCCAATCGAGCGCGAGCAGGCCCGTCGCGCCGGGTTTCTGGCCTTCCATGGCTTTTTCCATGGCCACAAACTTCTCGCCCACCGTTTTGCCGTAGCTGTCGGGCACGAGGTGATTCACCAGCCAGAGGAAAAGATCGCCCACGGCGCTCTGTCCGGCCTCAATGCCGTAGTAGCCGGGCAGCACGCTGCCATTCACGATGCCGCACACGCCGGGGATGTCCGCCAGCGGCTTGCTGGTGGGTGAAATCATCAGATCGCAGGTGCTGGTGCCGAGGATTTTCACCAGTGTGCCCTCTTTGATGCCCGCGCCGACGGCTCCGGTGTGCGCATCGAAAGCTCCGACACAGATGGCCGTGCCTTCTTGGAGCCCAAGACGCTGCGCCCATTCGGCGCAGAGGCCTCCGGCCTTCGTATCGGCGGTGTGAGCCTCGGAGTAAAGACGATCACGCAGATCGGCGAGCTTCGGATCGAGCTTGGCGAGGAATTCCTTGTCCGGCAGGCCGCCCCATTCGGCGCTGAACATGGCTTTGTGCCCGGCAGCACACACGCTGCGCTTCAAGGTCAGCGGATTCGTGTTTCCGGTCAAAACGGCGGGAATCCAGTCGCAGTGCTCGACGAAGCTGAAGGCGGCCTCGAAGACCTGAGTGTCCACGCGGCTGAGGCGGAGGATTTTGCTCCAAAACCACTCACTGGAGTAAATGCCGCCGCACTTGGCGATGATGTTGGGCCGCATCTCGTGACCGAGTTTCGTGATCTCGGCGGCCTCGGCATGGCCTGTGTGATCCTTCCACAGCCAGACCATGGCGTTGAGGTTGTTCTTCCATTCTGGCAGCAAACCTAGCGGCGTGCCGTCCTGATTCACAGGGATGGGCGTCGAGCCCGTGGTATCGATGCCGATACCGACGACCTGCGCGGCTTCAAAGCCCGCCACCTTGGCCTTCGCCTGCTCAAGAGCACCCCGCGTGACGCTTTCGAGGCCGTCGAGGTAGTCCTGCGGATTCTGCCGCGCCACATGCGGGTCACGCGCATCGAGCAAAATGCCCATCTCGCCACTGGGGTAGTTGAACACGGTCGAGCCGACCTCCGCGCCGTTGTCGAGGTCGATGAGGAGGGAGCGGCAGGAGTTCGTGCCGTAATC
>JBIKYB010000388.1:0-4557 GCA_044355475.1 Prosthecobacter sp. | reverse complement strand
TGGCAGCCTGCTGGCAAGAAAGCCGCCTCACCCATGCCTGCAGCACATCCGATCGACATCCACCACGTCGCCAAACTGGCGAGGCTTTCGCTTACCGAGGAGGAAGCGGCACGTTTCGCGGCCCAGTTGGACGGTATCCTGACCTACATCGACACCTTGGCGCAGCATGACCTTGGCGCAGCGGAGCCGACGGCTCATGCCATGCCGGTTTACGATGTGCTTCGCGTTGACGAGTCACGTCCGGGCTTCACTCAGGATCAGGCTCTTGCCAATGCCCCGAAGCGCTCTGGCGACCAGATTCAAATCCCCAAAGTGATCGAATAATTCCGCTTTTTTCACTGCCTGCCGTTTCATGCTTTCCTCCTCCACGATCACCCAGCTCCGCCAGCAACTCGTCGCTGGTGAAATCACTCCGCGAGACATCGTTCTTGACCTCGCCAAGGAGATCGAATCTCGCAACCCAACCCTGGGGGCCTACCTGTCCTGGGACATCGACACGGCGCTGGCAGAAGCAGACAACGCCGACACCTCCCGCCCGCTCGGCGGCATCCCGATTGCCATCAAAGATAACATCAACGTCACCGGCCAGCCCTGCACCTGTGGCTCGCGTATTCTGGCGGAAAATTACACCGCGCCTTACGATGCGGGCGTGATTCAGCGGCTGCGTGCTGGCGGGGCCATGCCGTTTGGCCGTTTGAACATGGACGAGTTTGCCATGGGATCGAGCACGGAGAACTCTGCGCTCGGCGTTACGCGCAATCCGCGCGATCTGGAACGTGTCCCAGGTGGTTCCAGCGGCGGTAGCGCCTCGGCTGTGGCCGGTGATCTTGCCATCGCAGCCCTCGGGTCCGACACTGGCGGCTCGATCCGCCAGCCCGCCGCTCTGTGCGGCTGTGTGGGTATCAAGCCGACCTACGGACGCATCTCTCGCTACGGCTTGGTCGCTTTCGCCTCCTCGCTCGATCAGATCGGTCCGCTTACCAAAACCGTCGCAGATTCCGCCCTGCTGCTGAACCACCTTTGTGGTCATGATTCGCGTGACTCCACCTCGCTGGATGTCGAGACGCCTGACTTCACTGCGGCACTCGGCCAGGACATCAAAGGCCTGCGCATCGGCCTGCCCAAGGAATATTATATCAACGGCATTCACCCTGGTGTTTCGGTCAGTGTGCAGGCTGCCATACGCCGGCTGGAATCCCTGGGGGCAATCATTGAGGAAATCAGCCTGCCTCACACCGAGCTCGGCGTTGCCACCTACTATGTGCTTGCTCCGGCGGAGGCATCCGCAAACCTCGCCCGCTTTGATGGCGTTCGTTACGGTCACCGCAGTGCCAGTGCGACGGATTTGATGGAGCATTACACGCGTTCTCGCTCCGAAGGTTTCGGCCCCGAGGTCAAGCGCCGCATTCTGCTGGGAACCTACGTTCTCAGCTCCGGGTATTACGATGCCTATTACATTCGTGCTCAGAAGGCCCGCACATTGATCCGCGACGACTTCACCGAAGCCTTCAAAAAGGTCGATGTCATTCTTTCTCCTACCAGCCCCACCCCTGCGCACAAGCTCGGTGAGATGAAGGATAACCCGCTCGCGGCCTACCTGGAGGACGTCTTTACCATTCCGGTGAACCTAGCCGGTCTTCCGGGCATCAGCGTGCCCTGCGGCACGGTTGAGGTAGATGGTAAAGCACTGCCTGTCGGTCTCCAAATTGTCGGCAAAGCCTTGGATGAGGCCACCGTCCTGCGGGTGGCTCATGCGTTCGAGCAGTCCTAGGCCGACCGTGCCACGCTGAAGAGTTCTCTGCTGCTTTGAATGCCCGAAAGAAACTAGGTCTCGTAAAAACTCCATATTCCTCCTTTGACAGGGGGGGGCAGGCATGTATTCTCGCCCCCCTTTTCCCCGGGGAAACGTCACCATGGCAACCACACAAGTCATTCTCAAAGAAAAAATCAAAGGTCTCGGAGCCGAGGCTGATGTCGTCAAGGTGAAGCGCGGCTTCGCCCGTAACTTCCTTCTGCCTCAAGGCAAGGCCTATGAGGCATCCAAAGGCAATCTTCGCTACACGGAGCGTCTCAAGGCTGTCCGGGCCGAGCGTGAAGCCAAAGAAATGGCCGAGGCTGAAAAGCTCGCTGCTAAGCTCAAGAAAACCAAGCTCAAGCTCACACTGGCCACTGGTCAGGGTGGCAAAGCTTTCGGAGCCATCACCACCATGGACATTGCCAAGGCGATTGCCGAGCAGGCCGGACTGGAGATTGACCGTCATCAGATCTCTTTGGAGCGTCCCATCAAGAGCACTGGAAATTTCGAAATCGACGTCAAACTTGGCCACGATGTATCGGCTACGATTAAGCTGAGTGTCACCGCTGCCGGTGATTCCTCGTCAGCCGAAGGCGACGATGCCGCCGAGTAGTATTAAGTAAACGAGCAACTTTTCCTGAGGCCGTCGCGTGCAAGCGCGACGGCCTTTTTTGTTGGCAGATGGCCTAGCGGGCTTGTGCCGTGTTCTCCGGCTTGATGAGCGAAGGCCAAGTAGCTACAGAACAAGGGGCATGAAGTGATTGTCCAGTTGATGCAAAAGACAGAAGGAATGCCTTAAATTCACGCGCGAAATGCACGGGTACTGGTAAGACGCACGCCTCAAGATGGAAAGGAAGCATTTTATAGTTCCATACTGGCTTGCAGCCTGCTAATTCTTTAAGTTCAGAACTAACTCATGAAACTCTCCTACTCTGTGCCTGCCATTCTCATGCCACTGCTGCTTGCAGCCTGTGGTTCCGTTGAAATAGCCTCTTCTGATGCCCCGAGCATTGTGGTGGCGCAGGCTGAGGAGCGCGAATGCGGCCAGGGGAGGATTTTGTTCCCTGCAGGTGAGTACAAGGCCGAGGTGGCTTCCGCCGAGGGCACTTATTACAAGTCGCCGAAGCGCCTGCGCACGTTGGGCGTTCTGATCGGACGCGCGGAGGATGGCGGTATTTTTGTCTCCAGTGCTGCTGGGAATCTACAGGCGGCGTGGTTTGGCGATCCCAAGGACGAGGTGGATGAAAGTCCCGGCACCTTGTTTGGGGCGATTGGTCTGAGCGCACCGAAACTTTGGCCTTACAAACCGCGCATTCCGTACACGACCAAAAAATAACACCTCAGACCCCAGACGAGGTGAGGATTTGGTAAAACGTAAGGACTTTGTCTTGTCTGGGGTTTTTGTTGCGCGGTGTTTTATAAAAACTATAATTTAGGCTGCATGAATCGCCGTCTCATCATCTGGTCACTCGCTTCTGCCATCCTGCTGGCAGGAGGGCTGGCGGCGGTGAAAGAAGGCTGGTTGGATGGCTGGAAAATGCGTCTTGCGGAAATGACGGCCAGCCCGGCCTCGCAGTATTCGGTGCCAAGATTCCGCATCGACCTCGTGGACCAGTTTAATTACGCCCGTATCGCGGCCAAAACGCCCATGCTGCGAGTGGACCCCGAGATGGAGGCTTGGCTGGAACGAGAGTTTCCGAAGATCGACACCGCTGACTTGAACAAGGTTACGGAGCAGGTGCAAAGCGGCATGCCGCGCTACTACCGGGTGTCTGTCTGCTCTGCCAGCAGCCCCAGCCTGCGGGAACTTCTTCAGCGCTTCCACGAATACACGCATCGAGCCCAGCCGGAGATGACACACATGGCCGTGGCGCTTCGTCCGCGCGCGAGCGGGCTGATGCACGAGGCGCTTTTGGTCATGGGGCAGCGGCTGCGGGAGTTCACACCGGAGGAGCTGTCAAAATCGGGCGACGAGCCGTTCTTCAGCACTTGTGCACACTGCCGGCAGCCGCATTTCATGAAACTGTCCAATGCCCAGCGCAGCATGGCGCTTGAGTGCCCGAAATGCCGTCGCAAATACGCCGTGATCGCGGCTGACAGCAGTGGGAAATTTCGCTATGTGAACGAGTTTCTCACCGGCTATGCGCCGCCCTCGGTTTTTCCAAAAAATCAGTCCCGGGTGCAGCAACTTTTCACCATCTGGTCTGCGGTGAACGCGAACTGCCGCTATGCGAACGATCCAGGGGCGAAAGCGGGCAGCAGTTTTGCCAAAAAAGACCAGATGGACAGTTGGCAGTTCGCGGACGAGACGCAGCGGCTTCAGCGGGGCGATTGCGAGGATTCTTCGATCTTTCTGGCCGACTGGCTCATGTCCCGCGGCTTTCAGGTACGAGTAGCGCTGGGTCGATATGGCGATTTGGGCGGCCACGCCTGGTGCGTGGTGAAGATTGATGACAAGGAATACCTCATCGAATCCACGGAAAGTCGTCCAGACCCGACTGACCCTCCTTTGGCCAGCCGCGTGGGAAGCCGCTACGTGCCGGAGGTTCTGTTTGACCGTTTTGCCATCTATGTGCCGGTGAGCGCCAATCGCGCCTGGAAAGGGGACTACTGGTCGGCGAATACCTGGACACGCATTGAGCCGCGAACCGAACTGGGGGGCGATCCCATTCTGACGCGTGCACCGCTGGGTGCGTCGCTCAAGAACCAATCCAAAAGTTTGCTGGAAGCCTCGGCCACGGTGGACTCGTCCCGCCTAGCAC
>JBIKYB010000387.1:0-4566 GCA_044355475.1 Prosthecobacter sp. | reverse complement strand
GTGCGCAGCACTTTTACTTCGGCCGTTTTTTCGGCCAGTGGCGTCAGTTTTACCCCCGAAAAGCCAAAGCCGTCCTTCGGCAGCGCATAGCCCGGCCCTTCGACACTGAAATAGACCGGCAACTTCATCAAACCCGGCTCTTGGAAGGCAATCCAGCCCGCGCTGTCCGTGGTATGCGCGATGTGGTTGGTCGTTTTCAGAGTGATCAGCGGCACACCGCGCCCGGTGGCCTCATCAATGACACGAATGCCAAAATAGTCCTCTGGCGCAGCGAAAACAGTCGGCGGCAACAGGATCAGAGAGAGGAAGAACCAGCGGATAAGCATGGTGCTGGTGTATCACTCCGGCACGGCATGCGAAAAGCACAATTTTCCGCCCGACCCGTCAGGATCAGAGCACCGGCCCCTTCACAGCCCAGCGCTTGAGAACAAAGGCCGGTGATTTCTCACGCCATTTTGCGACGTGGGGAGTGGTGTAATGAGCCTCCATGGCGGCCACGTCACGATAGCTTTCGCTGAGGGCAAAAAGATTGGGCTGGTTCGCATCACGGCTGACTTCAAAGCGCAAGCATCCGGGCTCCAAACGTGAAGCAGCGGCGTTTTCGAGGATGACGGCGAGGAACTCGTCGATTTTTTGCGTTTCGATTTCGAGGATGACGATGACGTTGACCATGGCGCAAGAGAGAGGCGATTTTTGCTAAACATGCAACCTGCGTTCTGCGTATGATGGCCGTAACATCCACTCATCATGAAACACTGCCTCATCCTTTCAGCGTTGCTCGCCCTCAGCATTCACGCCCAGGATACCAAACCTGCGGCTGCTGCCGCTAAGCCCGCCACACCGGCACCTGCTGCGGCACCCAAACCGGAGGTCAACCCTGGTCCAGCAGCACCGGCCAAAGTGGAAACCAAACCGGCCGCTGCGCCAGCCACTCCTCCGGCAAAACCAGAAACAAAGCCTGCCGCAACTCCGACCAAGCCTGCAACACCGCCACCCGCGCCCGCCGCCGCCAAACCAACCACGCCAGCGCCAACACCCGTCGCCACGAAACCAGCCACGCCTCCTGCCAAACCTGCGGCTCCAACACCCAAACCTGCGACACCCGCGCCTGCTGTGGCCGCCAAACCACCGCCACCAAAGCCAGTCGCGATTTTTACTGACAAGGCTCTCGAGGCAGCGGTGCGGAAGCAGGTCTTCGCCAAGCGTGACAACCAGGAGGTGCTGACGGCGGAGGATGTCGCGACGGTTTCAATTATCGAGGGCAAGAAGGCTGGCATCAAAGACCTCGCAGGCTTGGAAAAATGCGTCGCGCTGGCCTCGCTGACCCTGCCGAACAACCAGATCACAAATCTGGGGCCGATCAAAGGCTTGGAGCGGCTGCAATTCCTGGATGTGTCTCACAATCAAATCAGCGACCTCACGCCGCTGGCAGCCTGCAAGGCGCTGCAATACATCGAGTTGACCGGCAACAAGGTGACGGATGTTTCCGCCCTCGGTGGCATCCAGGCGCTGACCTCTCTCTATCTGGCCGGCAACCAGATCAAGGACGCGACACCGCTGTTCAAACTACCAAAGGTGTGGACACTTTACCTGGAAGGAAATCAAGTGACCAGTCTGCAAGGCATCGGCAGCATGAAGTGGCTGTCCATGCTCTCCCTCAAAGGCAACGGCGTGACGGACATCTCGGCACTGGAGCCGCTGACCGAGCTGCAGTTCCTGTTTTTGGAAGGCAACAAGATCACTGATCTGACCCCGCTGCACCGAATGTGGAAGAAGGACAACGACGGTGCGCGTGAATGGGCACCCTATTGCCAAATCTTCATCGAAGGCAACGCCATCGACGACAACTCGAAGAAACTCGTGGAGGAGATGAAAAAGGACGGTGCGCGCATCACGCCCTGAGCCGAAGGAGATCAAAATCCTTGCCCGCAAGCGTGACCGGGGTTTAGCATAAAGGCATGAACGTCATTCTCCGCCTCCTCGCCACAGGGCTGCTGATCTCCAGCGCCCAGGCAGCCAACCCGACCCGGGATTGGACCTCCAGCGATGGAAAATCGAAGTTTCAGGGGGATTTGATCGAGTTCTCCGACAAAGAGGTGAAAATTCGCCGCAGGAGTGATTTTAACCAGTTCCGTTTGCCTTTGGACCGGCTCTCCAAAGAGGATCAAGATTACATTCACAGCCTCTTGCGTGAGAAACGGCGTGATGCCGGACTCAAGGATGGCGCTTATGCGACCAAGATCACCGGCCAGTTCACCAAAGGCGTCTCCAAGCAGGGCATGAACTACCAGATTTGGGGCAATCCTAAATTTGAGGCCACCGAACGCTACCCGCTGGTCATCTGGCTGCACGGCGCAGGACAGAGCGGCGATGACAATGAGGCGCAGATGGGAGGCGCACCCAAGCTGTGGGTGGACGAGGCCCACCAAAAGCAGGGGCCGTGTTTCATGCTGGCACCGCAGTGTCCCTCACGTGACATCGGGTGGAAGAACGAAGTGGCGGACAAGCTGCTGGCGCTCATTGCTGACGTGGCGGATCACCTGCCGGTTGATGACACGCGGATTTACCTGACGGGTTCGTCGATGGGAGGCTCTGGTACCTGGTATATCGCGGCTAAATACCCGCAGGTCTTCGCCGCCGCCGTGCCGTTATGCGGTGGTGGGGATGCCAAAAACGCGGAGATTTTGAAGAACATCCCCTTCTGGGTGTTCCATGGCGATAAAGACGACATGGTACCCGTCGAACGCTCACGCACCATGGTAGAGGCGGTGAAGAAAGCGGGAGGAGAACTGATCAACTACTCTGAGCTTGCCGGTGAGGGCCATGGCATCACCGGGGTCGTTTACCCGCGCAGTGACTTGCACGAGTGGCTATTCAAGCAGAATAAAGCCAGCCTGACCTCCAACTGATGCTTCACCATCACCATTCCGCCACCTGCCGCCACCACGACGCGGACTCTGCCCAGCAGCTTTCCGCCGCGCTCTTGGAACGTGCGCGTGAGGCGGGGCTGCGGCGCACCAAAGCGCTGGAGAACATCCTATCCATCCTGGTGCATGCCCATCAGCCCCTCTCGCTGGCAGACATCGCAGACTCGCCGCAGCTCACCAGCGGAGCGGACAAAGCCACCGTTTATCGGGTTCTCATCAAACTGGAGGAACTGGGGTTCATCCGCCAACTGGGTCTCCACGACCGCAGCACCTACTACACCCTGGTTCAGCCAGGGCACCACGACGACTACCTCATCTGCACGCAATGCGGTCGCATCCAGAGGCTGGACATCTCCTGCCCGGTGGAGGTGCTGGAGAAACAGATCGAGAAGCAATCCGGCTTCCGCAAGCTCTACCACGAGCTAGAATTCTACGGCCTCTGCCCAAAATGCGGATGATCCCAGTTTTCTTGGGGAAGCGCCAAACACTGTAAGGAACCACGGATTGATGCACCGGAACCCTTCGGGGCTGGAGCGTGGAGCAGGGAGCAACTCCTCTCAGACTGACGTAGGCTGAAGCCGTGCATTGTTTCAGCCCCATTTTTCTTCATGCCTATAGAATAAGGGCAACAGCACGGCTTTGAGTCACAACATTCTACTGCCCCAGCCTGCTGCCATTGATTTCCCCGTGCGAAGGGGACGTTATTCGGTAGAAAAGCATTGGAGATCATTCTTCGCGGCATGCCAATCTCCGCACCACGATATGGATCAGCGTTTCCCCTAAAAAAAGAGCCCTCTTGAGGAAACCTCAAGAGGGCTGATGTGTGAGTAAAACTGAGATCAATTAGATCAAGGAGAAACCTGGGGAGGATTCACTTGATTTTGCAATCCACCACCAGCGACTGCTTGATTGAGCGCACCGTTGAGAATGTTGTTGGCGTTGTTTTGATTAACTTCTGAGAGCGTTGAGCCTGTTGCGCCAGTCTGTGCGGCGGTCGCTTGCGTGGCATCACCACCTGCATTGGTCACGCCGGTAATCACCGCAGCAGCAGCAGTTTGGGCATTGCCGCCAGAAGACGCGACATCAGAAATGATCCCTGCCGCAGCCTCTGGAGTAATGCCAAGAACCGCTGCGACAATTTCCTGTGCATTGGAATTGGTGGATGTGGTGTCACCTGTAGCTGGCGGGGCTGCCACGGGGGTAACTGAACCCGAGGTAGCGGTGGGCTGAACGCCCAAGACAAATCCTACAGCAGTCGGTTGGGTGGTCACATTACCGCCAGCGTCGATACTGACGACTGCCACCGGTGGCGGCGGCGCATCATTCGGAGCACTGTTGGGGTTATTACCCGTCAAGATCTGCACAGAGCCACCAGACAGATCCACACCTGTGACACCCGCGCCTTGATAAGTTACCGAGGACACAACCTCTCCACCTGCACCAAGAACCTGCACTGTAACCGTAGCTTGAGACTCACTTGTGCCTGCTCCCACTGCAGAACCTGGATCGACGGTGACTTGGACGGTCTGACCGTTGATGGTCACTGTGCGGGTTTCTCGACCTTGCACGGATGACACATTGCCCATGGCTCCTGTGCTTTCGATCAAGAAGGCCGGCGGGTTGAAGTCAGGCTCCCAAC
>JBIKYB010000386.1:0-4569 GCA_044355475.1 Prosthecobacter sp. | reverse complement strand
ACATGTACGCCGCGAAGGTGAACTGCGCCACCTACGCGTCTGCGGCCAACCGATGACTTTGCCCATGCCTGCCAGTGCTGACGAATGCCTGCGACTGGTGCGTGAATGCCTTGCCGCCCAGGAGTCAGCCGGGAAAGGCTTCTGATCTTTCGTTGCAGAGGGGGGATCCTCAAAATGAGCCGCAACTTCCCCGCTAGCCCATCGTTTCATCGCCCGTCCGCCCAGAAAACCGGACGATCAGCTTATGAAAACGCGCCTTCTTCTGCCCCTTGCCTGCACCTTGCTTGCCACCAGCCTGCTGGCTGACAATGAGGTCTATCGAACCTGGACCGACTCCCAGGGCCGCAAGCTGGAGGCCACCTTCCGCGGCATCGAAAACGGCCAGGTCTTCCTCCAAGTCCGCAACGGCTACGTCTATCGCCTTCCACTCGACAAACTCTCCGCCGCCGACCAGCAGGCCGCGAAGACGCTCAAACCCGAAGGTCTCGGCATCCCCGCCGACCCGAATCTCGCCCAGGCCGCTGCGCGCATCGACATGCTGGTCGAGGCAGGGCTGAAAAAAGCAGAGCAGAAGCCCAACCCACTCGCCTCCGACGAGCAGTTCGTCCGCCGCGCTTATCTCGACATCGCTGGCCGCATTCCCACTCGCGAAGAAGCCCTGGAGTTCATCAATGACACCAGCCTCTCCAAGCGCGCCAAGGTCATCGACAAGCTGCTGAACTCGGATGGCTACAACAGCCACCTGTTCAACTACTTCGCCGACATGATGCGCATGGCTGACCAAGCCAACAAGGTGCGCTACCACACCTACCAGGATTGGCTGAAGCGGCAGATCGCCGACAATGTGCCCTGGGACAAGATCGTGTATTCCATGATGACGGCTGATGGCAAGCTGCTAGAAAACGGTGCCACCGGTTACCTCCTGCGCGATGCAGGCATGCGGCTGGACAACCTGAGCCTCACGCTCAGTACCTTCATCGGCGCGAACGTCTCCTGCGCCCAATGCCATGACCATCCTTTCGCCGACTGGACGCAGCGCCAGTTCTTTGAAATGGCCTCCTTCTTCGGAGCCACGGAAACCCTCGGGGCCAGACGCTCCGGTAAAAGCGAGAACGCGGCGATGATGCGCAAGGCAGTGAACTCCCTGGATGACAAACGTCTCCAGCAGCAGGCCAAAAACGTCCTGCGTGTGAACGGCATGGCCGTGGAAGAAACCGGCACCAACGATCTGAAACTGCCGGACGACTACAAATACCCAGACGCCAAGCCTGGTGAGCACGTCGCCCCCAAACTCATCACCTGGAGCGACGACAAAACGAAGAAAGCCTACCAGGGCGTGCAGACCAAGAATGAAGAGGATCTGCGCGAGCAATTTGCCAAATGGATGACCTCGCCGGACAACCCGCGCTTTGCCATGACCATCGCCAACCGCCTCTGGAAGCGGGCCTTCGGCCTCGGTGTCCGCGAGCCTGTGACCGACCTGGATGATCCTGAATCTGCTGCGAATCCCGCGCTGCTGCGCCATCTCGCCGCTGAAATGGTGCGCGTGAAATTCGACCTCAGGCAGTTCATGCGTCTGCTTTACAACACGCAGACCTACCAGCGCGAGGCCACCAGCCGCGAACTTAGCGACAACTCTTCCTACCTTTTCCCCGGCCCGATTCTGCGCCGCATGACCGCCGAGCAGGCCTGGGATTCCTGCGCGACCCTCGTCGTCGGCGCGGATGTGGACAAATTCAAATCCCACCGCGGCACCGACTATGCCAAGGTCATGAACCTAGAGTTTGGCAAAGACGCGACGCCTGAAACCATCAAGACGCAGATCGAAAACGCCATCTCCGGCATGCGCCAATACGCAGGCAAAGGCGGTAACCCCAAGAACAACGCCAAAAAGAAAAAGCGCATGATGCGGCAGGAGACGATGAACGAGGAGGAAGACCTCACGCTCAGCCCTCCAACGCGCAACGGCCTCGTGCTCGCCCGCGCCTCTGAGCTCAACCAACCCGAGCGCGATCAGCATTTCCTCCGCATGTTCGGCCAGAGCGACCGCCAGATCGCCGACAGCAGTTCTGAGGAAGGCAGCATCCCGCAGGTGCTCATGCTCATGAATGGCGAAGCGCAAAAAGTCATCGGTCAGGACGACTCCCTCGTGGTCAAAACCGCCGCTGCGCAAAGCTCGGTCGAGCAGCAGGTCGAAAGCCTCTACCTCAGCTTCTTCAGCCGCAAACCCCACGCCGCTGAGCTGGGCAACGCCGTCGCCGCACTCAACAGCGGCCTCGGCATGCGGGATCTGACCTGGGTGCTGTTTAACACCCGTGAGTTTGTCTTTGTGGAATAACCCAGCCTTTAAATCAGCAACGCCATGAATCTCCAGAACAAACTCGATTCCGTCTCCCGCCGCGCTTTTTGCGAACGCTGGGCCAAAACCGCGCTCGGTGTCACCGTGTTGCACGGCACGGCAGGCAGCATGCTCGCGGCTGAAACAGCCGCCGCAGCCACTCCCGCCACCGGCCCAGGTTTCGGCAAGGCCAAGAACATCATCTTTTTGCAGATGATCGGTGGCATGACGCACATCGACACGCTCGACCCCAAGGATGGGCCGACTCAGGGACCGAAGGCACCGATCAAAACGAAGGCCGACTTCCAGCTTGGCGGCACGATGGAAAATCTCGCCAAGCAAGCCGACAAGATCAGCATCATCCGTAGCATGAGTTCCAAGACCGGCGTGCATGCGGCTGGTCAATACATGATCCGCAGTGGTTACGAAGAGCGTGGCACCATCAAGCATCCCAACATCGGTGCCTGGGCGCAGCACTTCAAAGGAGAAAGCCACAAGACACTGCCCTCGAATGTCTGCATCAATCGCCAGCCGCAGAATGGCAACGGCTTCTTCCCCTCCAGCTTCGCACCACTGCCCATCCTCGACCCCGATGTCGGCCTGCAATACTCCAGCAGCGATGCCTCCCCCGAAAACATGATCAAGCGTCTCGTGCTGCTCGACCAGCTCGACGCCAGCTTCCGCGAGCGTTTCCAAACCGCCGAGGTGAAGAGCTACACGCAGTTCTACGACAAGACGGTCAGCATCATGTCCAGCACCGATCTTGAGGCATTCCGTCTCGACGACGAGCCCGATGCCTTGAAGGAAAAATACGGTCGAAACAAGTTCGGCCAAGGCTGCCTGCTCGCACGTCGTCTCGTCGAAAAAGGCATTCGTTACATCGAGGTCGCCAAGGGCGGCTGGGACATGCACAACAACATTGACGAAGAGCTCGAAGAGCACGGTGCCGAGCTCGATGTGGCGCTCGCTGCCCTGCTCGAAGACCTCCAGTCACGCGGCCTACTCGAAAGCACCCTCATCGTGCTCTGCTCCGAGTTTGGCCGTGGACCGAAGATCAACGGCAATGGTGGTCGCGACCACCACCCGAAGGTCTTCTCCACTTTGCTTGCCGGTGGTGGCGTCAAAGGAGGCTTCATCCATGGAGCCAGCGACAAAGAAGGCATGGCCGTGGCCGACAAGCAGGTCAGCCCGCAAGACTTCCTCAGCACCATCGGCTGGAGCCTCGGGCTGCCGGTTGATGAAGTCGTCATGTCGCCTTCCAATCGTCCGTTTACCGTCGGCGACAAAGGCAAGCCGGTGATGGAAGTTTTTGCATAAAGTTGCCCAGTCGCGCCGCAACTGGGCTGATCAAGCAGATCAACACTTGCCAGCAGCCACACTGCCGCTGAAACATCGGGCGCTTCCCATCCCGCGCCCGCATGCTCATCACCAGTTCCTCCAACGAACGTGTCAAACACGCCCGCCGTGTGCGCGAGGGGCGGGAGCGCGATCTCATTTTCATCGAAGGCGAGCGCCTTGTGGCCGAATGCGTGGCTTCAGAACTCAAGCTGCACGCCTGTTTCACCGCTGCTGAGCCTGACGCATCGCAGCAAAAGCTGCTGGAGCGCCTCACCTGCCCCGTTTTCCACCTTTCCGAATCGGTGCTCGAATCGTTGAGCGACACCACCTCTACCCAGGGCATCATCGTCATCGCCGAACGCCCGTGGCCGACGCTGGATCGCATGTTCGACGCTAAAGGGCCTCTCATCCTCGGTCTCGACCGCATCCAAGACCCCGGCAATCTCGGCACTCTTGTCCGGACTGCCGAAGCCGCCGGTGTGAGTGGCCTGTTCGCCTTCGCAGGCTCAGCCGATGCTTTTTCACCCAAGACCCTGCGCAGTTCCATGGGTTCCGCCTTCCGCCTGCCCATCCTGCCCGATGTCTCCGGCCTTGGCACGCTCGACACCTGCCGCAGTCGTGGCCTCAAAACTGTCGTCGCCACCGGCGAAACAGAGCTTTCGCACTACGACTACGACTGGCGTCAGCCCACGCTGCTCATCCTCGGCAACGAAGGCCGTGGAGTCAGCGCCGAAATCATGAGCGCCTGCGATCATCGCGTCCGCATCCCACTGCATGAGCCGGTGGAATCCCTCAACGTCGCCGCCGCCGGAGCCGCGATCTTGTTCGAAGCGGTGCGGCAGAGACGATAGCTGGAGCGGGGGGGTGTTGTGGGGGGGCCGCCGCCGGGCCCC
>JBIKYB010000384.1:0-4584 GCA_044355475.1 Prosthecobacter sp. | reverse complement strand
CCGTTTGGGGTGTTTGTGAAGTATGAGGCCGGGGGCGAGGGTGAAACCTCCGCCTTCGCGGCCTGGCTGGCGGGGCAGGGGATCAAGCAGCCGCAGAGCCTGCCGATCACGCTGCGGGGGGAAGGGTTGAACACCTTTCTCAAGACGCTGGCGGATCATCCCCGCGTCTTTGCCGGGAAGCCGAATGGCAAGGAGCGCCTGCTCCAAGTCGCCCCTGAGCCAGTGCGGCTGCCGCTTGTGGTGGAATCGACCGCCGGTCAGACCGTGCGGTTGCAACTGGCGGGTGGCGCTCAGCGCCCGGTGTGGGGCGCTTGGTGGGTCTGCCAGGAAACTGGGGCGCTTTTTCGTCATGCCTCGGACCATCCCGAACTCGCCACCCTGGCGGCCGAATTGGGCCGCGCCGCCGCCACCCGGCCGCTGCGCTGGCTGGCGGAGCAGGGGGAACGTTTGGGGGAATGCTTTCAAATGGAGCTGCGGGGAGGTCTGGAGCGTTTTCATGTCTCGCCGGTGCCCTGTGAGTTCGAAATTCACCTCGAAGGCTCGCTTCAGAGTGTCGAGGCGCGGATCATCGCCCGCCACGGCCCGCATCGCTGGCCGGTGGTGCCAGAAGGGGGGCAGGTCAGCGGCAAAACCTCGCCATTTCCGCTTCAAGATGATTCACATGAGTTTATATTTTACGTTCGCAACATAGATAGCGAATCCCGCCTCTCGCGGCGCTTGGAGGCGCTCGGATTCCAGCCGGACACGGTTCAAAGCTGGCGTCTGCAAGGCGGGGAGAACGTTCTGCGGTTCTACGCCTCGGAACTGAGTCGCCTGCGCGAACTGGCCACCATTGTCGAGGGCGAGCGCTGGCGCACGGCCACTCGGGGCGTGCAGCGCATCGCTCCCACGACCCGGTTTGTGCCAGACACAGGCCGCTCGGGCGGTGGTGATTGGATGAACATGGAGTTCGCCTACGAGTCGGCGGACGGCTTCCGGCTACCACGCGCGGAGGTGCTGCGGCTGGTACGCTCCGGCCAGCGCTCGGTCCAGGGCAACGGCAAGCGCTACGTCCTCGACCTCGCAGCGGTGGACGATCTGGAAGAATCTCTGCGCGACGTGCCGCTGGAACTGACCCCGGAGGGGGCGCGGATGCACGGGGCGCATGCGGCTTACTTTGGCGGCGAGGACAGCGGAGCAGGGGGACCAAAGACCGTTTCAGACCAGGAAATCCGCGCCCAGATCGGCGAGCTGGCTGGCCTGCTGCGGCCTTATCAAATGGAAGGCGTCTGCTGGATGACCTCCCGCATCCTGCAAGGACGCGGCGGCATCCTGGCGGATGAGATGGGCCTGGGGAAGACTGTGCAGAGCATCGCGTTGGCGCTGTTTTTGAAGCGCCAGGGCGGGAATTCGGGGCCGGTGCTGGTCGTGTGCCCGAAATCGCTGCTGGGGAACTGGCAGGCGGAGTTTGAGCGCTTCGCGCCGGAGATGAAAGTGCTCCAGGTGCAGGGTTCGAACCGGGAAAAGGCGCTGGGGCAGATTGCCGCCCATGACGTGATATTGACCTCTTATCAATTGATCATCAGAGATAATCAACATTACTTAAATATCAAGTTCGGGCTGATTCTGCTTGATGAGGCCAGCTTCATCCGCAATCCCGACACGGATGCCGCCAAAACACTGCGCAGCCTTAAGGCCACGGGCCGGATCGCCCTCACCGGGACGCCGTTGGAGAACGGGGTGCGGGATTTGTGGTCCATTTTCCACTTCGCGCTGCCGGGTTACCTCGGGAACCAGAAATCCTTCAAGGAGCGGTTTGAAAGCCCGATCCAGTCCGGTCTGGACCTGCCCGCTGGTCAAGAGGCGGCTCAGCGACTGCAAAAGCTGACCCAGCCGTACTTCCTGCGCCGCATGAAGCGGCAGGTGTTGAAGGATCTGCCGGAGAAGATCGAGCAGGTGCTCTGGTGCGTGCCCAGCGCCGCCCAGGCCGAGTTTTACCGCAAAATCCTGGAGGAGGGCCGGGAGGAGATCAAGGCCGCCCGTCGCCGCTCCGGGCAGAACGGGGCCAAGATGACCATGTTCACCGTCCTGCTTCGCCTACGCCAGGTTTGCTGCGATCTGCGCCTCACCGGCATCCGACCGGAGGCGCTGGCTGGGCTGGAACCAGACGATTTGTCCGGCAAATGGGCCGCCTTGCACGACCAAGTCGAGTCCGCACTCGAATCTGGCGGTAAAATACTCGTGTTCAGCCAGTTCGTGCAGTTCTTACGCCTCATGCGTGAAAGGCTTCAGGCCCAAAAACTCGACCACGCCTACCTGGACGGCAGTAGCCAGGACCGCTCCGCCCAAGTGGAGCGCTTCCAGAAAGACCCGAACTGCCGCATCTTCCTCATCAGCCTCAAAGCCGGCGGCTACGGCCTGAACCTCACCGCCGCCGACAGCGTCATCCTGGCCGACCCGTGGTGGAATCCCGCCGTCGAATCCCAGGCCATCGACCGCGCCCACCGCATCGGCCAGCAAAAGGTCGTCAACGCCTACCGCCTGGCCATTCGTGGCACCGTCGAGGAGCGCATCCTCAAACTCCAAGCCCAAAAACGCGGCCTCGTCGAAGCCGCTCTCAATGACCAAGCGCCGATGATGGAAGGCCTGAGTGAAGGGGAATTGGAGGAGCTGATTCAGTGAGAAACTGATCAATCGCAAAAACCGTGCTCAGCCCAATGGCGCACGGTGAGAGGATCCAAATCGTAGCTATTCGGCCAAGTCAAAACACCATCTTCGATGTCCATGTCGGCAAAGAAGGCGGGGGAATGCAATGGGGCGATCATGGGGCCGGTTTGCCCGCTTATCCAGGCTGCTAAATTTAACTCGGCCACCAAGCCATCACGAAAGCGAATGGCAATCTGATGATCACCAGTGACTCTGGCACGCGTGATTTCGCAGGCAGCAAGGTTCGTGAGAGCGGCAGGCATGGAAGCAGATTATTTCAAAGGTTCGATTTTGAAAGGAGATTCATTCCGCTGGCAGCGCTCCCAATTGCTGAGCAGCTCAGTCGCGTGCAGGACGGCCCACTCACGAACCGCCAAAAACTCCGCCGATGGTAGAAAACCTTCGAGTAAAATGCCATCCACGGAAACCATGGCATGACCGTTGGGAGATTTGGCGTGGAAGTGCGGAGGTGGATGCTCTCGATCTCCGAAGTGCATTCGTATTTTGATGTTACGGAAGCGAGAAATCTCAGGCATGCCAGCGGAGGGATTTTAACAGGTATTCACTTTGCAGCACCACTTCAACAAATTCAACCCCGTAACTTTACTTTACATTGATTGTTTGTAGTTAATTAGGCTGGGCTTTGAGGGTTGGAAATGCCTTGTCATCTGGCCTGACGGACGACTGCGGCTACCACAAACAAAAAAGCCAGTCATTCCAACACTGTTACTTTCACGCAGCAAACAAACCGCGAGAATCCAGGGTTCTTCTTTCGGAAGGCCGTTGCTGACGGTTTTGATTTCTTGAACCGAACACACAACCAATTCCAGGCAATTCATCGGTGACTTGGCTGGCCCGAGAAAGAGCTGCGGATGGGTGGTGCGCTTTGAGACCGAACTTGGAAGTTCGATCTACTTGCTTGGGCCGTCTGGAATGGCATGGCTGACGTAAAACTTCCCCGATGCCCCCGCCCTTGATTACCACCCCGTCATTCCGTCCCAGCCGCCTGAAGCCTTCACCGGGATCGAGCTGGATGATCCGAAGGCTGCCGCCGCCGGGGTGCCGGCGGTGACGAATTCCTTGAAGCATGTCTATGGCAGCAGCGGGCTGATGCGCGGCACCTCGGCGATGCTGAACCTGAACCAGTGGGAGGGTTTTGATTGCCCTAGCTGCGCCTGGCCGGACCCAGAGGACCACCGCAGCGCGTTTGAGTTCTGCGAGAATGGGGCCAAGGCCATCGCCTCTGAAACGACGAAGAAACGGGTGACGCCGGAGTTTTTCGCTCAGTTCAACCTGTCAGAGATCGCCAAAATGAGCGACTTCGAGATGGATCAGGCCGGACGAATCACCCAACCGGTCATCCTGCGTCCCGGAGCTCAGCACTACGAGCCGATCTCGTGGGACGAAGCGTTTGGCGTGATTGCAGACACGCTCAATGCGTTACATTTTCCCGATGAGGCGGTGTTTTACACCAGTGGTCGGGCTACGAATGAGGCGGCCTTTCTCTACCAGCTCTTTGTGCGCGAGTTCGGCACGAACAACCTGCCGGACTGCTCGAACATGTGCCACGAGAGCAGCGGTGCGGCGATGAACCAGAGCGTGGGCGTGGGCAAAGGTACCGTTACATTGAAGGATCTGGAGACGGCGGAAACGATCCTGATCATCGGGCAGAACCCGGGCACGAACCACCCGCGCATGCTCAGCTCCCTGCAACGGGCGGTGGAAAACGGCGCGGAAATCATCGCGGTGAACCCGATGAAGGAGGCCGGGCTGACGGGTTTCATGCACCCGCAGCAGTTCAAAGGCGTGCTCGGCATGGCGACGCCCCTGGCGAAGCAGTTCCTCCAGGTGCGCGGCAACGGCGACCAGGCGCTGCTCAAGGGCATCGCCAAAACGCTG
>JBIKYB010000383.1:0-4590 GCA_044355475.1 Prosthecobacter sp. | reverse complement strand
TGCATAGGCACGCTGAAGACGAGCAGCGGGAAGATGCAGGCCTGCATGAAGGCCTCCAGCGGGGCGAAGGAATAGGCGGCCCAGGGGCTGGGATTCGTGCTCTCGTGATGCACGCGGTGGAAGACCTTAAACAAACGCCGGTGATGCATGAGCCGGTGCGTCCAGTAGAACCAAGTGTCATGCACGACGATGGCGATGCCAATGCTGGCCACGAACCACGCCCAGCCATGCGAGTCGATTTTCCGATACATCTGCCAGCCGTAGGTTTTGCCGAACAGGATCGTCGCGACACCGACAAAGCCGTAAACGAACGCGGTGAGGACGGACCATTTCATTTCCCGCCGTACATCGGCTGCCGCTGGCTCACGCTGGATGATCTTCCGCCGCCACCAGCGCTTCTTGAAGATCACATAGGCAAGCACCCATGCCACCGCTGCCACCAGCGCGTAGCGCAGCCAGTTTTCCACTGAGATGCCGAAGAACATCTGCACGGTCTTCGGCCAGCTTTGGGGAATGAATAGATCACGGAGCATCGGGAAGGATCATGGCGCTGTCAGCGGTGTCTGTGTGCCATTTTTTGAAGGCGGACATCAAACGATCAAGGTGGGGCTTTTGAGCAGGATCGGCGGCGAGGTTGTGGAGTTGGCCGGGGTCGTTTTGGAGGTCGTAGAGTTCGATGAGAGGTGGTGAACCCTTGAGGGCATGCGGATCCATGGTTTGGAGCATGCGGAAGGCATCGGGGAACTCTTTCTGGCGGAGGACGAGCTCGCCGTAGATGCGGTTGATCCACGGTTTCATATCGCGGAGGTCGGCGTTGATGACTTTGGGTTCGTCGAGGCGACTGCGTAGGATGAGGTGATGCGTGGCATCGAGCACGGCGCGTTCTTCCATGCCGCGTTTTTGATTAAGCGAGCGGCCGGAGACTTCGGCGAAGATGAAGTCGTGGCCTTTGGCGTCGCTTTGAGCTTCAAGGATGGGTTTGAGGCTCTTGCCGTGTGTTTTGGCGCTGGAGTCGATGTTGAGCAGATCGAGCAGCGTGGGCAGCAAATCGAGTTCGCTGACCAAGGCGTCGCTGATGATAGCTTTCGCACCGGGGAGGCGGATGATGAGCGACATGTGCAGCCCGAGATGATAAGGCGTCATTTTGCCGTGTGGATATGCGGGACCGTGGTCGCCCATGTAGATGATGAGGGTGTTGGATTCAGCGCCGGAGTCGCGAAGGGCGTCGAGGACGCTACCGAGCTGTTGGTCGGCCTTTTGGATGCCATCGAGGTATTCGGCCCAATCGCGGCGGATGGTGGGTGTGTCGGGGAGATGCGGGGGAAGTATGACTTTGGCCGGATCGACGCTGATTGGCTGCTTTTCGCTATTTACGAAGGGTCGGTGCGTGCTGGTGATGCTGTTGTGGAGGAAGAACCAGGGTTTGCCTGCGGCTCGCTTGATGATGCCGGTGAGGGCCTGCTTGGCGGGGACTTTTGGGATGAAGTCGTGGTAGGGGAAGCGCTCGTTCGGCGAGAGGTGGAGCTTGCCACTGACGGCGGTGTGATAGCCGTATTGCACGAGCGTCTCGATCAAGGTGGGCGCGGTGGTGCGGATGCGGGTGTGCAGGTAAGGCGGGGATTTTTTCTCAGCCTCGGTGAGCTTGGCGGCGTGCTTGAAGAAGTTGTTCGTGTTGTTGATGAGTCCATTCGTATGGCCGTGCAGGCCGGTCATAAGGCAGGCCTTCGATGCGGAGCAGACGGGATAGGCGACGTAGGCACGGCGAAACAAAGCGCCACTGGCAGCGAGGGCGTCCATGCGCGGTGTTTTCACATCCGTGCGCCCCATGGCTCCGAAGTGAGCCCCATGGTCCTCAGCGAGGACGAAGAGGATGTTTGGCTGCGCCGCGAAGAGCGAAGGGCAAAGGGCGCAGAGTAGGAGTAGCAGGAAAAACCGTGTCATGGCAGCTTCGGCTTCAAAGGTGCTTTGCTTTCCTTATCGACAGGATAGACGGCGTTTTGCGCCTCCAACCCCGCGATGAGGCCCTGCATCATCTTTTTCAACTCGACGGGATGCGTTTTGGCGAGGTCGTTTTGCTCAAAGGGATCGGCTTTGAGGTGGTAGAGCTGATAGTGGCTGCCGCCGCTGACCCCCGTGGGGAAGTAGTGGTAGATCACCTTCCATTCGCCATCGCGGAAGGTGGTGAAGTAATCGGTGCGATGCGGCGCATGCGGATAGTGCATCAGGAACTTTTCATCGCGGCTGCTGTCGGGATTCGCGGTGAGAAGCGTGTCGAGTTTTTTGCCATCAAGGGCGTGTGAGGCGGGTGCCTGCACGCTGGTGAGTCCAAGGATCGTTGGGAACATGTCATACACGGCAGCCTGCTGACTTTGGATGGCGTTTTGAGCGATGGGCAGGCGCTTTTGATGCTCGTTGGCTGCATTTGGCTTTGCCCACGCGGCGATGAAGGGGACGCGCATTCCACCTTCGTAATGCGAGCCTTTTTTGCCCCGCAGCGGTGCGGCGCAGGCGACATCGTGCTGATGGCCGAGTGGTGCGTCGCTGCCGTTGTCGCCGAGGAAGAAGATCAGCGTGTTATCAGCCACACCGAGCGAGTCGAGATGATCGAGGACATCGCCGAGGGACTTATCCATGCCTTCGATGAGAGTCGCAAATGCCTGGGCGTTGGCAGGCTTGCCGCTGTCTTTGTAGTGCGCGGCAAAGCGGGGATCAGAGTCGAAGGGCGCATGCACCGCATACTGTGCGAAGTAGAGGAAAAAGGGCTTCTTATCATCCACTGCGTCGCTGAGGTGGGCTTTGGCTTCGAGCGTGAGCGCCTGGGTGAGGAAGATGTCCTGGCCATGGTATTTTTCGAGGCCCTGGACGGCATGGCTGCCGCGTTTGACCTTGGCGTTGGCTTTCGCGGGCCGATCAAAATGTTGCTTTCCGTAATAGCTGCCCGGAGCGCCGATGGAGCCTCCGGCGACATTGATGTCGAAACCGATCTTCGAGGGGTCTGCGGCGTCAAAGGCACGCGGAGCGAAGTGGCCTTTTCCCACATGGATGGTGCGATAGCCAGCGCCTTGGAGAAGTCCTGGCAGTGTGGCATCGCCAGGTTTGATGCCTTTCCAGTTCCACTCTGGCGGCCCTTGTGGACCGGCGTTGTCGCTGTCGGGATTGATCCAGTTGGTGGTGCGATGCCGCGCGGCATTCTGCCCGGTCATGATCGAGATACGCGTGGGCGAGCAGACGCTCATGGCGCAGAAATGATTGAAGCGCACACCACGCGCGGCCAGACGCTCCATGTTCGGCGTGCGGTAGAAGTCGTTGAGCGGGTAGCGCTTAGGTTTGCCCTCCGCGTCTGTCAAAAATGGCAGTGAGGTGTCCATCACGCCCATGTCATCGACGAGCATGATGACGATGTTCGGCGGCGTGGCGGCCAAGAGCCAAGGACTCAGGGCAAAGAGGCAGAAAAGCAGGCGTTTCATGGTCGCATGCAAACGCTCGCAGGCCCGGCGTGTTGCAGCCGATGCGGTCGCGACCAGCCTCTCCCTATTTTATTGTGCTTGAGTCCTCGCCAGCGGCAGCCTGATGGTGTGGATTGGAAGCATGACCGGACACACACCACTCACAGGACACAAGATCGGATTCGTCGGACTCGGCAACATGGGCCGGGCCAATGCGCGTCATTTGCACGAGGCGGGGGCGGATGTCGTCGTCTGGAATCGCAGTGATGCGCCTGCCGAGGCCGCCGTGGCACTTGGGATGCGCCGCGCCGCTGGTTTGCCTGAACTCTCCCGCGAAGTCGGCCCCGGCGTCATTTGCATCAATCTCACCATGACCGACGTCGTCGAAAACGTCGTCTTTGGCCCTGGAGGCTTGATTGAAGGCCTGCACCCGGATGCGCTGATCATCGACTTCGGCACTACGGGCGTCCCCGAGACGAAAAAATGGGCGGAACGCGTGAACTGGGTCGATGCGCCCGTGTCCGGCGGCCAGGTCGGAGCCGAGGCCGCCACGCTCACCATCATGGCAGGCGGCAGTGAGGCGAATTTCCAGCGTGCTTTGCCGATCTTCCAAGCCGTCGGCAAAAACATCACCCATCTCGGTCCCAGCGGGGCAGGGCAGGTGACGAAGCTCGCGAATCAGCTCATCGTCGCCCAAACCATCGACGCCGTGGCCCAGGCTCTGCGCATGGCTGAACTCTCCGGTGTCGATCCCGCCCTTGTCCGCAAAGCCCTGCTCGGCGGCTTCGCCGAAAGCCGGATCCTCGATTTGCACGGCGACCGCATGGTGCGTCGCGACTTCGCCCCTGGTGGCCGCGCCACGCTTCAGCTCAAGGATGTGCGCCTCATGTCCCAGCTCGCCGACTCCGTCGGCCTCGACTCACCCACCTTGAAGAACTCGCTCGCGCAGTGGGAGAAGTTTGTTCACGAGAAAGGCCTCGGTGATCTCGACCACAGCGGCCTGTTCCGCCTGTATGAGTGACAGCGCTGGCATTTGAAAACAAAAAAGCGGCGTTTCAGGCGACTCGTCTGAAACGCCGCTGATCAATTGACTGCTTACTTGCTGGAAGTCATCGGAGCCGACTGGGGAGCAGGCTGGCTGGCC
>JBIKYB010000381.1:0-4592 GCA_044355475.1 Prosthecobacter sp. | reverse complement strand
TTCATGACGGACAATTTTTTCACGAATGTCCGTCGTTAAGAGCGGCGCCCCTCGTCGGCTGCCACGGCTACAGTCCAGCATCAGGCCGCTCACCGAGCCGGGCGATGATGTCGCCCATCTTGTTGTGGCGGATGACTTCGAGCTTCACTTCGCTGCCGGGGGGCTGGGTGCGGATGATGTCCAGCAGGTCGCGAGGGGAGCGAAAGGCCATGCCTTGGAATTTGGTGACCACATCGCCGGGCTTTAGGCCAGCCTCGGCAGCAGGAGATTGAGGACTGATGTCAGTGATGAGGGCACCTCTGCGAGCTGTTCCCCACACTGGGTCGATGTCCACCGGCTCGCCGCTGACCTCCAGGCCGAGAAAGCCGCGCCCTGTGGTGCTGGGGCTAGCGGCCTTGGCGGCGTTTGCCTTGATTTTTTCATTCAGGCCATCCACCACGGTCTTCACACTGTTGGCCGGCACGGCGAGGCCCACGCCCTGCCAGGCACGCACGCTTTCATCCCCGCGATAAATGGCGACGTTGATGCCGACGATCTCGCCGCGAATGTTCACCAGCGGACCGCCGGAGTTGCCGGGATTGATGACCGTGTCGGTTTGCAGGTAGTCCATCTGGCTGTCGCTGAGATGACGATCTCGGGCGCTGATGATGCCCTGCGTCACCGTGCCGCTCAAGCCGAAGGGGTTGCCCACGGCGAAGACGATCTGGCCGACGCGCACCTCGTCGGAGTTGGCGAATTTGAGCGCGGGGAAGTCGGTGCGATGGCTTTCGATCTTCAGCAGCGCGATGTCACGGTCAGGACTCGCGCCGAGGATCGTAGCGGGGTATTTTTTGTTGTCGTTGGTGATGATCTGCACCTCCGCCACGCCCTCAATGACGTGGAAGTTTGTCACGACGTGCCCTTCCTTGCTGATGATGGCACCGGAGCCGAGGCCGGGGATGACTTGTGCTCTTTCACCGACGAGGCCGAAGAACGGATGCCACTTCACTTGGCCCTGGCGCAAGGTCTTGGTGTTGATGCTGACGACGGTGGGCAGCACGGCCTCGGAAAGTTTGGCGAATTCCTCGTTCAACCGGCCTAGCACAGTCAGGTCATTCAGGTTCAGCTTGGGCTTGTCCGGCGGGGTGAAAGTGGAGGGCTTTTCGCCTTTCAGAAGATTGATCGCGCCATAGCCTTCTTGGTCCTTCCGCCACCAGGAGAACAGGATCGCGGCGAGCACGAACATCAGGGTGGCGAAGAGCAGACGGCGAAATAATTCCATGCGTATCAATGCGTCACGGGTGGAAAATTTCCAAGGTCAAACTTCAGTCCACACCCGGGCCTCAGGCCGCCTGTTTAGGGCAGATGATCACCAGTTTTTGGCGTGGCACGGGCACGGTGCCGGGGTCTTCCAGGGCGCGGTTGACGGCGTTGGTGATTTCGTCGGGCTGAAAGGGCTTCGTCACATAGTCGCAGGCACCGCGGCGGATGGCCGTCACGATGTCGCGCGTCTCGGAGCAGGCAGAGACCATCACGCAGCGGGTCTTGGGGGAGGCCTCACGCGCATCACGGATGACATCCAGGCCGTCTGTTTCGCCAAGACGGCGGTCCACCAGCGCCACGTCGGGGTTCAGCTCCCGAATGGCGTCAAGCCCGGCGCGTCCGTTGTCAAAGGCCATCACCTCATGCCCTTCAGCCCGGCAAAGCGTGGAAATCAGCTTCAAAACGGGCGGGTGATCTTCAATAACTATGATATTTACCATGATCATTGATTTTGCCATGTTTCACTTGGTTCAGCAACCTTGATCTTCGGCAGTGTCAGAGTTCGGTCTGGCAGAATCCGGCTTCCCAGAGGCTTCGATTGCCAATCGAAGCTACTTTGGCATTCTAGCGCCCCGCCATGACCTCACCCCTGCTTCGCTACTGTCCCGACCTTTACAACTACCAGCGCCGTGAAACGCGTCCGGTCATGGTCGGCAAGGTCCAAATCGGCGGCGGAGCACCGGTAGTGGTGCAGAGCATGCTCACCAGTGACACGCGTGATGCAGATGCCTGTGTGAAAGAGGCACTCGGACTGGCTGAGGCGGGTTGTCAGATCGTCCGCGTGACGGCGCAGACGCGTGTCATCGCCGAAAACCTTCAACACATCCGCGACGGTCTGCGCAAGGCGGGCTGTGATGTCCCGCTCGTTGCCGATATCCATTTCAAGCCTGACGCCGCAATGGAAGCCGTGAAGTGGGTGGAAAAAGTCCGCGTGAATCCCGGCAACTACGCCGACAAGAAGAAGTTCGCCGTCAAAGAATACGCGGATGACGAGTACGCTGCCGAGGTGGCCTACATGGAGGAGCAGTTCGTCCCGCTGGTCAAAGAATGCATACGGCTGGGCCGCGCCATGCGCATCGGCACGAACCACGGTAGTCTGAGCGACCGCATCATGAACCGCCACGGCGACACGCCGCTCGGCATGGTCGAAAGCGCCCTCGAATTCGCCCGCATCGCCCGTGCCCAGGGTTATCACAACTTCCTCTTCTCGATGAAGGCCAGCAATCCGAAGGTCATGATCGAGGCCTATCGATTGCTCGTCGCTCATTTGAATCAACTCGGCTCCGACTGGAATTATCCGATCCACCTCGGCGTCACCGAAGCCGGTGATGGTGAAGATGGCCGCATCAAGAGCGCCATCGGCATCGGTTCGCTGCTTGCAGATGGCATTGGCGACACGGTGCGCGTTTCCTTGACCGAAGACGCCATCTTCGAGATCCCCGTGGCCCAGCAGCTCGTGAAGCCTTACAACGAAGGTCTTCCAGCACACTTCGAGCGCATCGAAAACGCGCCAGCAGTCAGCTACGATCCCTTCGACTACGTGCGCCGCGAATCACAGGTGCTCACCATCAACGGCGTCAAAACCGGCGGCCATGAAACCGTTCCGGTGTTCACCACACGGAAGAAATGGGACGCTGTCGCCCACAAGATCGACAAGCTCGGCGACTACAAACCGGAGATCGTGATTGAGGACAGCGGTGTGCTCGAAATCGACCCCCGTGACGATGCGGCGATTGCCAGCCTCAACGCATCCGCCGAAGCGAAGCTCGTTTCGATCAAAGACGGTCTCAAGCTGCCCTTGATCGCCGCGTATCGGCTGCTCGCGGCCAGGATCGACAAGAAGCATCCGATTCTCCTCAAGGACACGCTGAATCCAGCATCCAGCATCCAGGATCAAGCATCAGATTTTACGGAGAACCTGCTCACTGCCGCCACGAACATCGGCTCGTTGCTCTGCGACGGCATCGGCGACGCTGTGATCGTAAACGGCGAAGAAGCACCCGGCCAGGCGCTGCGCATCAGCTACAACATCTTGCAAGCCGCCGGTGTGCGCATTTTCAAGACCGACTACGTCGCCTGTCCGAGCTGCGGTCGTACGCTCTTCAATCTACAGACCACCACGCAGAAAATCCGCGCCGCAACGGGTCATCTCAAAGGCGTGCGCATCGCCGTCATGGGCTGCATCGTCAACGGCCCCGGCGAGATGGCCGACGCCGACTTCGGCTACGTCGGTGGCGCACCGGATAAGATCAATCTCTACGTCGGTAAGACCGCCGTGAAGTTCAACATCCCCGAGGAAGAAGCCGTCGAGCGTCTCATCGACCTCATCAAAGAGCACGACCGCTGGTTTGACGCGCCCGTAGCTGCCTGATCGCCTCGGCGTTGGATGCAAAGGCGAAGTCTTCGAAGGCCACGGCATCGAGTTCGCAGGCCATGAACTCCAGGACCTCGGCGGGATCGGCTTTGACGCCACTGAAGTCCGGCACGCGGGCGACGTAGAAGAGGTCGATCGTCGGCCAGGGGAAGCCCTGAAAGGGGTAGGTGTTGTTGAGCGAACTCAGATAAGTGAAGGAGCTCGCAGGCAGGTCGAGGCCCACTTCCTCGCGTGTCTCGCGGGCGGCTCCGATCTCGCCGCTTTCCTCAGGCTCGATGACGCCGCCGGGCAGGCCGAGTTTGCCGAGGCCGGGCTGATGCGCACGCCGGATGATGAGGATGCGGTTCTGGGCATCAAGGATGAGAGCGCAGGCGGCGGGAATGGGCGTGATGAAATGGCGGTGGCCGCAGGCGGAGCAGGTAAACTCGCGCAAGCTTTGCGTGGTCATGGTGCTGCCGCCGCAGTTGCTGCAAAATTTGAAAGGGGACTCAGCCATGCGGCCTTCCCTGCCTTCGATGCGCCCGCCATGCCAGCACAAACACGAGCACGCAGGCCGCTTTCATGACGAACAGCCACCATGGCTCCCACCAGGCGCCGGTTTGCGCCTCAACGAGATCCGAAATACCGAACACTAGAAACGCCACTGGCAGCAGCCAACTCCATGGCCGCCTCCTGCGCCCACGAAACGCCAGAATGAGGGCGATGAGGAACCAGAGTGCTGCCTCGGCGTGGTTGAACACCGCATGCAAGGAGATTTCCGCTTCTGGCATGGGCGGATGCTCCCATCGTGGCAGGTGCGGATCAACTTGTTGCCTCAAAAGTAAATGACACCGGAGAGGGTGCGGGAGGAAGGGAACGTTGCCTCAGAAGTGATGACACCGAGGGTTAGGCGTGCAGTGTTGCTGCTGCGGGCACG
>JBIKYB010000380.1:0-4593 GCA_044355475.1 Prosthecobacter sp. | reverse complement strand
GGGGGCGGTGTTTAGCCGCAGGGGGTTGATTTGAAGAAGCGAAAGAAACACCATTACAGCCTGTCAGGGCCGCAGGATGGCCTCGTCAAAACGAAGCCGGGTGCCGCGAGACGCGAGCGGGGCGGTGTTCAGGAGACTCCCATTTGCATGGCGAAGTAAACAGCCGCGCCGCAAGCTGCCAAGGCTACAACGCCCAGAAGGATGAGCAGGCCGCCTCCAGAACTTTTTTCCTTCACCTTAGGGCCAAAGCCGCGGCGGAGACTGCGGTCATAGGGTTGTCCGCCGTAGCCAGCAGCGGAAGGGGTCGATACGGAGATACTTGGAGCAGAATAGACTTCCTCCTCGCCATCGCCGAAGAACAGGCAATCCACGTTGCCAAGTTGGAATGGGCTGCCGGAAACCAGGGAGACGTTTTCCACGCGCGAGCCACCGACTTTGGTGCCGTTGGTGGAGCCGAGATCGGTGAAAGTCCAGGAATTGCCGTCGAAGGCCACTTCTCCGTGATGGCTGGAGACGGAGTCGTCCGCAATGATGAGCATGTTGTCATCGGCACGGCCCAGGGACATACGTTCGGCATCGAGTTCGAGGACGCCGGAGGCACCAGCAGGAGTAGTGAATTGAATTCGGGGCATAATGGGCAAGTTCTAGCAGGCCGGGGCAAAAGTGGCAAGAGCGAGTTCTTGGGCGGGCGGGCTTGCGCGGGCGGGGGTTCTCGCTAGGGAGACTGTAAACCAACCCCTCCCACCCCGTGACACAAGTTTTTGAAATCCTCGGCAAGTTTGACACTGAGAGCGACTGCCACAAGCTGCTCTACGCCCCGCATCCTCTGCCACTGAAGTATCGCGAGGGTCGGGTGTACAAGATCGAGTTCGAGGGGGATGAGACCGCGTTAAACGCATTTGTGCAGCGCGTTTTGATCGATTCTATCAGCCAAGAGGCCCGTACCGGCGGACAGCCAGCCTTTGAAAAAGCCTCCTTTGTGCTGGAATACGGCATGAAAGGCGCGGCGCTTGATCTGGAGAAGGAAATGATCCTCAATTACTACCGCAGCACGCTGAATCCGGGCTTTGAGCTCAAAAAACTCACCCTGCGAACCCGCATTTATGTGTTTGGTCAAGGTGCCGAGCCAGAGCAGTTCGTGCGTGACATCGTGAATCCGGCGATCCACACGCATGAGGTGCTGGCCGCATAAAGGGGCAATGAAGAAACCACAATGAGGAATGACGAAGGGATGCCCTTTCGGCAACTTTGAGCGTTCGGGCTTCATTCGTCATTTTCAGCATGGATAGTCAGGCCTCGCCCTCGACGTTCTGGTTCCCGCCATGGAACCAACCACCACCAGCCACCGCCTTCTTTCCCTCGACGCGTTTCGAGGTTTCATCATGTTGCTCATGGCCTCCTCGGGCTTTGGTGTCGCGCAAATGGCGGCGGCTCATCCGGGTACATTCTGGGAGGTGATCAAGCCGCAGTTCGAGCACAAGGCTTGGCAGGGCTGCTCCTTGTGGGATCTCATTCAGCCGAGCTTCATGTTCATGGTGGGAGTAGCGGTGCCGCTATCATGCGCGAAGAGGCGTGAGAACGGGCAAACCTTCCTCGGGATGGCTTGGCATGCACTGACACGTTCGGTATTGCTGGTGGCGCTGGGCGTGATGTTGGCGACGCGTGCGGCAGACAAGCAGACAATGTTTCTCTTCACCAACGTGCTGGCGCAGATAGGCCTCGGTTATTTTTTCCTCTTCATCCTCTCGCGTCTTGGTTGGGAATATCTAGTGGCAGGCATCATTCTGGTGCTTGCGGGTTACACTTGGTTTTTCATTCAGCATCCGTTGCCTTCAGCGCAGGATCTCGCGGCCATCGCTGGCATGAAGGATGCAGAGAAAGCGGTGCTGCAGGGCTTTTCTGGCCACTGGAGCATTCATGTCAACGCGGCGGCGGGTTTTGACCGCTGGTTCCTCAACCTGCTGCCACGTGCGGAGCCTTACACCTTTACCAACGGTGGCTATCAGACGCTGAACTTCATCCCTGCGCTCGCCACCATGCTGGGCGGCGCTCTCACGGGCGATTTCCTCATGCGCAGTCTGAAGACGGAGAAGCGCAAGTGTGCCACGCTGATCATCGCCGGTGTTGTCTTGCTGCTCATCGGCACCATTCTGGACATCACCGTGCTCCCGGCGGTGAAACGCATCTGGACGCCGTCCTGGGCCATCCTCAGCGGAGGCTGGGTGCTCATTCTGCTCTCGATCTTCTATTGGCTGGTCGAGATCGTCGGTCTGCGGCGGCTGGTTTGGCCACTGGCCGTCGTCGGCATGAACAGCATCGCGATGTATTTACTCCACAACCTCTGTGGCGGGTGGATTCGCGACAATCTGCACAAGCATCTGCCCTCTTCTGCTTTTGTCCCAGGCTGGGAGCCTGTGATTGAGCGCTGCGGTGTTTTGTTTGTACTTTGGCTTGTGTGTTTCTGGCTGTATCGGCAAAAAGCCTTCCTCAAATTGTGATCCCGCGTTTTTTTCTTTCCGCCCTCGTATTCATCACTGCCTGTCAGAACAAACCGGACAGCGCGAGTTCGGCGCGTGATTTAAAAGAGGAGGCGAGGCTGCATCAAGCAGGCCTGGTGTTGGTCTCCGACCTGGAGCGTGCCGGTGAATGGGAGAAGCTCATTCATCTCCAGATGGGGGTGCCGTCGCGTAAAATCGAGGTCAAGGCCGGTCCCGGCCTCACCACCATCATCATTCGCGAATTGAAGAACCGTGCCGATGCCGAGAGCGTGGCTCAAGGATTGCGCGACTACGCGGAGAAAAATCCAGAAAAATACGGCCCCACCAAGGTCGAGATCAACCTCAACAACGTCGCGCCCACCATCAGCCCGTTCGTACTGCCCACCGAGGGCGGTCCGGGCCTCGTCAATCCGGGCTCGGCTCTCCCAACGCTCTCATTACCGCCTCTCCAGCTCGACGGCCGCTGAGCAGCGCTCCGTTGATGGAGACATCCTCGCACCAGTCGCCGCAGCGGTATAATCCAGGCTCGATCATGGCATTCAGCGGTCCGGCACCGAGCTTGAGCTGCCGTCCCTCCGGCTGCGCATGGCGGATCTGGTAGGTGCGCAGATGCCGCCACTTGGCCACGACTGTTTCGCCAAACCAGCGCCGCATTTGCTCGCGCACGACTTGCTCCAACTCCGTGCTGCAGGGAGATCCGATGATCGCGGTCGAGATGAGATGCTGCCCTGGCGGCGCGTAGTGTGGCGAGATACGCGAGAGCACCGTCACGCTGTTCACCGGGCCGCGTCCGTCGCCGTCGAGATGCAGGATGGGATCACCCGGCGGCAGATCGTCCGTGGCGAAGTAGAGGCTCGTCGTCGAACGGCTCGGCAGCGGGGCAGGCGCGCCCGTTTGCGGCAGCAGCCGGTGTGCCACCTCCTCGCTCACGGCGATGATGACGTGGTCCGCGTGCAGCACCTCGCCGCTATCCAGCGTGACCTCGCCAGCACGTACACCTGACACAGGGGCGTTCAGCCGCAGGCTGCCGGGCGGCAGAGCCACGGCGAGCTGATTGGGGATGGACTGCATGCCGTGCGCGGGCAGGGCGCTGCCGCCACGGTCAAACATGGCGAACAAAAAATGCAGCATCGCCGCGCTGGTGCGGAGGTCTTTCTCCAAAAAGATGCCGCCGAAGAAGGGACGGAAAAAGCGGTCGATCATGACCTCGGAAAAGCCAAAATCGCGAAGGTAATCCTCGCTTTCGGTATCCCCCAAGTCGCGCGGCGGCTCTTGCAGGCCAAAGACCTCCTTGCGCAGTAGCAGCGTGGTCCATTTATCGCGGAGGGTCACGATCTCATCGCGGAAATTCTTCATCGCCGTCAGCGGATGTGCCAGCGGATCGGCCATGCGATGAAAGCGGTTCTTCACAAACACATCCGCCCCTCGGTAAATCGGGCGCAGATCTAGCTCATCATAGTCCAGCACCCGGCGCGCCTCGGGATAGGCTGGCAGAAATACCTGAAAGCCGCGATCCAGCAGGAATCCATCGACCACGTCGGTGCGCACACGCCCGCCGACGGCGTTCGATGCCTCCAGCAGCGTGAACTGCTTGCCCGCCGCCGCCAGGACACGAGCGCACGCCAGCCCCGCGAGGCCGGCACCGACAATCACAATCCTGGACGCCTGATCATTCATCCCAAATTTCGTGCCTGCATCATGGACATGGCTTTTGCCTTTGCAAGCGCGGGAGCCGGAGGCAGCATGCGGCATGCCAGCTCCACACATCCTCATCCTCGGCTCCAACGGCGGCTTGGGGCGTGCCTTGGTGCGCCAACTGGCCACAAACCATGAAGTGACGGCCTGGACGCGTGCCGAACTCGACTTCGATCAGCCGGAAGCCATCGCCAGTAAGCTGGCTGGCTGCGAGTTTGACGTCCTGCTCAATCCTGCGGGAATGACCAACCCTGACGTGTGTGAAGCTCAACCAGAGAAAGCACGACTCGCCAACGTCCTCGGCCCGCAGATGCTCGCACAGTGCTGTCATGAACGTGGCGCACGGCTGATTCACTTCAGCACCGACTATGTCTTCAGCGGCGAGCCGCGTGAGCTGTGG
>JBIKYB010000379.1:0-4595 GCA_044355475.1 Prosthecobacter sp. | reverse complement strand
TCGGTGCCGAGGTGCTTGGCGACATCTTTGGCAAACTCGGCCTCGTTGTGCTCCTTTTCGTGAAAGCCGATGGTGAAGGTGCGCACGGGCCGCGTGCTTTGCTTCTGCATCATCGCCACGATGAGCGAGGAATCGATGCCGCCGCTCAAAAACGCGCCCAGCGGCACATCCGAGACCATGCGCATGCCCACGGCCTTCTTGAGCATCGCCTCAAAGGTGTCGATGGCTTCGGTTTCGGTGCCGGTAAACGGGTTGTCGAGTCCGCGCTCGACGACTTGCGGCAAACTCCAATACCAGCCGGGTTGCGGACGCTCGGCTGGAGAGCGCAGCGTGATCATCGCGGCGGGGGGCAGCTTCCTGAAGCCCTGGTAGATGCAGAGCGGGTCAGGAATGTAATTGAAACGCAGCAGCGCGGTCAGCGCCTCTCGATCAATCGAGGCGTTGAAGCCGGGGAAGCGCTGGATGGCCTTCAATTCGGAGGCGAACACGAACGTCTCGCCCACCCAGCCGTAGTAGAGCGGTTTTTCGCCGAGACGGTCACGACCGAGGTGCAACACGCGCTCCTGCTTGTCCCAAACAGCGAAGGCAAACATGCCGTTGAAGCGTTTCGTTGCCTCAACGACGCCCCACTGCCGAAACGCGGCCAGCATGATCTCGGTGTCCGAGTGTCCGCGCCACGAGTGGCCGAGAGGTTCGAGTTCGGCACGGAGGTCTTGGAAGTTATAGATCTCGCCGTTGAACACGATGATGAAACGTCCGTCCGCGCTGGTCATTGGCTGATGACCGAGCGGCGAGAGATCGAGGATGGAGAGGCGTCGATGCCCCAGGGCGAGGCCGCTTTCAGAATCCACCCACGCGCCTGAGTCATCCGGGCCGCGCAGGATGATGGCATCGGTCATCGCGGTGACGATGGCATGCATCTCGTGCGAGGGGCGCGATTTGGAGGGGGTGAAGAAGCCAGCGATGCCGCACATGGTCAGTGAGAGGTAAGGGGTGAGATGTGAGACGTGAGCGGTGTGCCTTCGGGCGTTTCCGTCGCTTGGGTTCCTTCGCAGGTGATGAGGCTCTCGAACTGGCCGAGCACACTCGTGAGCGAAAAATGCCGCTCAATGCGCTCGCGTGCGGCGAGGTCTTTGGTGAAGCCTTTATCGAGGATTTCGAGGCAGGCGTTGGCGAGGGCTTGGGGATCACGAGGCGGGACGACGCGGCCGGTTTCGCCCATGACCCAGCGGGTGTCTCCGATGTCGGTGGCGACGACAGGCACGGCGCAGGCCATAGCCTCTCCGATGACGTTGGGAAAGCCTTCGCCGAAAGCGGAGGATGACACGGCGATGTTGAGAGAAGCGGTGAGTTGCGGCAGATCGTGGCGTTCGCCGAGGACTTCGATGAAGGACGGAACGTCGAGTGTTTCGGTTTCAGCGCCGACGATGATGAATTTGGCTTCGGGGTGCTTCGCGTGAATGAGTTTCGCGGCTGCGATGAAGGTTGGGTAGTCCTTCATCGGCGCGTTGCGCCCGAAGCGGCCGATGAGGGCGCGTGTGGGCGTTCCAGGCTGCCATTTGGCTAGATCAAAGCCGTTCGCGATGAGCTGTGTACTCTTTTTAGAGTAACCGACGGCCTCGTGCTGCTGCGCGCTGAGCTGTGAGTTGTAGGTGATGCGTTGTGGTAGCCACGAGAGCTTGGCGAGAGCACGAATGACCAGCGCGGAGCCGCGCTTCTCGAGTTTGAGGTCGTAGAGGCTCTGGCGGATGTTCCAGATCATCGGCAACGGTTTGAGCCGCATGAATTTGGCAAGTGTGGCGACGAGGCAGCCATGGTACATCCAGCCCATGAGCACATCTGGTTTTTCGCGGCGGATGATGCGGAAGAGCTTCCACAAGGCGGAAAGCGTGGGTTTGCCCGCGGGCATGTCGAGGCTGTGGACGTTTGGAAGCGACGCCGCGTATTTTCCACCTGCCGTGAGACTGACGACGACGTGCTGGAGGCGTGGAAGCCCCTTCACAAGCTGCGCCAGCATCATCTCCGCGCCGCCACTGCCGAGGCCGGTGGTGATCCACATGACTTTTTTGCCGAGCAATTGGCTCGTGCGCTCGATGAGGCGCTCGACGCTGAACTCCTCGACGATGCGTGAACGCGTTTCACTTGGCTTGAACTCACGCATGCACTTCGCGAGGGCTTCATAATCGCCTGCGGGAAAGATTTGGGCGGGATTGTTGATGATCCATGCGCTGTCACCGACATCGCTGGCGATGCAAGGGACGCCGCAGGCCATTGCCTCGCCGATGACATTGGAAAAGCCTTCGCCAAAGGCGCTGGAGTTCACCAAGCAGTCAAAGGTGGCATACACGGATGGCATGTCGCTTTGTGCCGGGAGCCATGTCACGGCAACTCCGAGCTGTGCGGCGAGGTCGCGCATTTGGCGTGCGTAGGCTTCATCACCGCTGCCGACGATGACAAAACGAGCCTCGGGCACGAGCGCGGCGGCTTTGATGAAGGTCGCGAGATCCTTCATCGGGCTGAGGCGACCGACGAGACCGAAGGTGAGCGGATGCTCGTGGTGCGAAGGCTTGAAGCGCTCCACGTCGATGCCGTTCGGCACGACGTGTGTTTTGTGCGCGGGATAGCCGCGTGCGAGGTAGTAGTCGCGTCCGGCCTTCGAGTTGCAGATGATGACATCGGCAAAGCGCGCGAGGAGGCAGTTGAGCCGGAAACTGAGCCTGCCGAGTATGCCCCAGAGATGCGCGTCGGTTTGCGAATCACGCACGCCCCAAACGACGCGTGGGAAGCCGCAAAACGGCTTCAAGAAAAGCGTCATGAGATTGGATTCGGCAAGGTAGCCGTGCAGAACCTCAGGACGCACACTGCGAGCGGCTTTCACGAGGCGGGAGAAGAAGCTGAGCAGATCCCAGCGGCTTTTTTTGCCGATGCAGATCGTGTGTGCGCCGGATTCGCGGAGGTTTGGCTCAAACGGGCCGCCGTAGAAGTGCAGGACGGTGACTTCATGGCCTTCACGCACCAAACCAGCGGCCAGGGTGACGAGCTGGCGCTGGGCACCGCCGTGGCCGAGATCACGGATGATGAAGGCGAAGTTCATGCGGCCTCCTTTCTCCGAATCAGCACGAGGCAGGCGGCGCAGGTTGCAGCGGCGCAGAGGCCATGCACGATCACCGTGGAAAGCGCGATGCCTGCCGCGCCGAGGTGGCGCATGAGCAGCCAGTTTAGCGAGGCATTGAGCACGAGCGCGCAGAACGACATGGTGAGCATGAAGCGCGAGGCTTGCAGCGAAACGACTACCCGGGCGGCCACCGTGCCGAGGATGTAAAAGGGAATCTGGAAGGCGGCAAAGCGCAGTACCTCGGCCACGCGTCGGGTGTCATCCGGGTCGAAGGCACCGCGCTCGAACAAGGTGCTGACGATCCACGGGGCCATGAAGCTAAGCAGCAGCGTCATGGGCAGCGCGGCGCTGATGATGAGTCCGGCGCTGGCAAAGAGGCGCTTGCGCAGACCCGGCCAGTCACGTTTGGCGACGAGCTCGACAAAATGCGGGAACAGCACGTCCGCCGCCGGGCTGGCGGTGACGGCGAGGACGACGGCGCAAAGTTTGTCCGCGTAACCGAGAACGGCCACGGAGCCGGAGGGCAGCCAAGCGGCCATCGTTTGATCTACCACGGCGGCGCTGCCGAAGGCGACGCCTCCCACGAGAAACGGCAGCGCGTTGCGCAGCACGGTGCGCATGGCGGGTTCCCAGCGGCGCACGGTGCCCCGCCACCAGCCCCTGGAGCGCGGCAGGCGGCGGATCACAGCGAAAAGAAGCACCAGTACATGCGCCACTGCGCCCCACACGGTGCCGGTCACGAGCGTCCACGCGCTGACCTGGTGTCCTGCCAGCAGCAGGGCGATCACGATGCCCAGCGGCACGAGGAGCGGCGTGGCGGCGGGTAGAAGGAAGGATTTCCCTACGCGCAGCCACGCGGAGAGCAGATAGGCGAGCCCAAAGCAGAGCAGAAAGGGCAGTAGGCCGCGCAGCAGGCTGACCGCGAGTTCCTGTTTCTGCGGCGAGAAGCCGTGCGTGACCCAGTCCACCAGGAACGGTGCGGCCAGCGTGATGACGAGGCCGCAGAGCAGCAGGGTGGCGAAGTGCCAGGCCGCGCATTGAACGCCAAGCCGGTCGGCGCTGCGCAGCCCCCGGCGCTCACGCAGTTCCGCGTAAGCGGGCATGAAGGACTCCGGCAGACCGCCCGCCAGTACCGTGGCGGCAAAGGAGAAGAAGCCGAACACGAGCATGAAGGCGTCGAGGTCGTCCGCCGTGCCCATTTTGGCGGCCACGACCGCGTCTTTGGCAAAGGCGACGATCTTCCCGACCATGGTCAGGATGGCGACGAGCAGGAATCCCGAAACCATGGCCGAACCAGCCCCTCTGGCGAGCAGTGAGCGAAGACTGGCTGGAAGAGCGATGCGGATCGCAGGCATTTAGATAAACTATAAACACCATAAAAAATTGAGCAAACCCCGCCTTGGGCTTTTTCGGGGGTGAAAAGCTGATTTTCAGCGCATTGGCGGCCTGATTTCAGATGCGGGGCAGGAACGGCCCTCGG
>JBIKYB010000378.1:0-4602 GCA_044355475.1 Prosthecobacter sp. | reverse complement strand
ATGCGGTGTGAGGCATCGCCGACGGCTTTGATTTGGAAGCCGACTAGAAAGCCTGCTGGCAGTGGTGGGAGGCCGGACAACCGAATTGGCAAACTCGCTTTACGGTCCCAGACGGCACGCAGATGGCCGGTTGAGAGAACCTTGCAGCGCGACTCACAACCCTGCGGGTCGAGGGCGTGGCAGTCGGTGAAGGTGCCACCCGTGTCGGCTGCGATGCGCCACGTCACGGCTGCTTGGGCTGCTCCTTGGGAGCGTTGAAGTCCATGTCCGGCACCCAGCGCAGTTCCTTGAAGGCGTCGTAATATGGCTCGCAGTTCGGTCCTTTGAACACGGCCACGCCGCGTTGTACCCACTCGTTGGCCTTGGCTGTGTCGCCCAATTCAAACGCCATCGCGGACTTGCTGAAGTAGTAGGCGGGAGTGTCGTCCATGAAGGTGAATTGGTCTGCTACGATCTGCTCTGCTTGCTGGCGGTGGCCGAGCTTCAGCTCACAGAGCATGCGTTTGTAGTGAACGAGATGACGGATGACCATCGGCAGCTTCGGGTAGTCAGTGATCATTTTGGAGAACAATTTCAGCGAGGTGTCGAAGTCGTGCTTCACGAAATAGTACTCGGCGAGGTTGAACTTCGGCAGCGGGCTGTCTGGCTGGAGTTGCGCTGCCTTTTCAAACTGCGGCAGGGCGAGATCGAAGTCGCGACGGCGTGGGGCGAGGTAGATGTCGCCACGAAGGGCGTAGATGTCCGGCAGGTTCGGCGCGAGCTTTTCAGCCTCGTCCAGCTTTTCCAGCGCGTCGGTGTATTGATGCTTCACCCGCAGGTCACGCGCTGCGAGGAGCAGTTTTTTGACCTCGTCGGAAACGGGTGCCGCAGCAGCAGCAGGAGTGGCGGGGGCGGCAGGCTCTTGAGCGAGCGTGGAGGACAAACCGAGCGTGAGACAGGCGAGCAAAGGTCGAAGGTGCATGGCGTGAGGCTAAAGCGGGTTGGTGAATCAGGCAAGGCGGCTGCGCATCTGGGTTTCTGCGCCGTCGCACTGGCTGCGGAGGATTTCAGGGCTGATCCACTCGGCTCCAAGTGACAGAATCGTTTCACGCACCATGCTGTCGGCAGAAACGACGCGCATGGGCCGCTCCTTGGCGTAACGGGCCACGAGGCGCTCGATGATGGTGTCCGCCGTCGTGCCGGGGTCGGCGTAGATGATTTGCAGGCCCTGGGGTTCCCGCTCCTCGTTGGTGCCCTGTTTCGCGCCATCAAACACGACGACGACCTGCATGCCGCTCATGTCTTGGAGATTGCGCAGACGTTTGAGCAGTTCGATCCGCGCCAGATGCCGGCGTGAGGCCGCCCGGTGCTCTCGTAGCAACTCCGGCCACGCGTGGATGACGCTGTGGCCGTCGATGAGCAGGTAGGTGAGCGGCGGGGGCATCGGAGCGCAGTTTCAAGTTTAAGGTTCCAAGTTTCAAGTTCTGTGCGGCATCTGGGCCAACTTGAAACTTTAAACATGAGACTTGGAACTCATGCTTAAGCCGGAATGGCCCGTGCTTTCTCGTACTCCTCGTTGATGAGGCAGAGATCGCCGAGCGCGTCCTTGAGCGGGTCGATCTCCTTCGCGCTGAAGCCAAGGTGCAGATGCCTGCGCCAGCCTTCGGCGAACTCAAACTGGCCGGAGAGCCTGCCGACGGCGCGGGAGGCCTCGTCCATGCTGATGAGGTAGGAGTCCATGCCCTGGCTGACATCAAGCCAGTGCTTCTGGCTCTCGTGCGCTGCGAGGGACTCTCGCTTGCGCTCGTGAACGCTGGCGGTGTTGACGAAAGATCCCGCCAATAGCTTCTGACGCAACGGATCGCACAGACCGTGAGGCATGGCGTGATAGACGGTCACGTCATGCGAGTAGGACGGAAGATGCGGCTCAGTCTGGAAGTTCGGAATACAGTGCGCGAAGGCAGCGGTGGCGGCGAGGCGTGAGGCCGCCATGTGATCTTCCATGTAATCCTGGGGCGAGTGGGTCAGCACGATGCTGGGCTGCGCCATGCGCACCACGGCGGCGACCTGGCGCAGGTATTTCACGTCGTAGGTCAGCTCTAGGTCGTCGCAAATAGGCGGGTAAAACGTGGCCCCGAGGATGCGTGCGGCTTCCTTGCCTTCTTCGAGACGTTTTTTTGTCGTGGTCGGCCCGTCCATCTGCACGGAGCCGCCGTTGCCGGTGCAGAGGTTGATGTAGTGGAGATCCCAGCCGCGTTCTTGAAGCAGCAGCATGGTTCCTGCGGCGACGAATTCGATGTCGTCAGGATGGGCGAAGATGGCGAGGGCGGAGGGCATGGGGAGAGAAATGACGAATGTCGAAATCAGAATGACGAATGCCGCGGGTCAAGGAGCGGAGGACTCCGCCCGCTCTGAGGTGAGTGGGGGACAGAGTCCCCCACGCCTTGGCGTCAGCCGTTTTTCGCGAGCAGCGCCTTGGCGGCTTTTTCGATCTTTGGCAGCAGTTTGTCAGGCAACGCGGTGAGCAAAGGCAGCACGGGGCCGGTCTGGGCGATTCCGGCGAGTTCGACGGCGTGATGCAGCACGAGGATCGGGCTGTGGGCGTTGCGCAGGTCTTCGAGGGCGACGAATTCCTCGCGGATGGCTTCGGCAGTGGCCCAATCTTTTTTCAGAATGGCATTCAGCAAAGCGGTGGAGCGGGAGGGGGCGATGCAGACACAGCCAGCGGTGAAACCGGTGACGCCGAAGTCGCGCAGGTGGATGATGGAAGGCTGCTCGCCGATGCCGCTGACGATGAGCTTGGTGTCCACCAGCTTGATGAGCTTCTTGAGGTAAGGGTCTTTCTTCGGATCTGGCTCGACGATGGCATACTTGATCCAGGAAATGAGGCCGTCATTGACGAGTTCGGCAGCTAGCTCGGGGGTGATGTAGGCACCGTCTTTGATGTAGAGCACGGCCTTCATGCCAGACTTCTCCACGAAATGGCGGATGGCCGTGGCGACACCGGCGGGCTTCGACGGGAACAGCGTCGGCAGCAGCATCGCGGTGGGGAAGGCGAACTCGCGGAGAATCTTTGCCTGGTCCATCGCGGTGCCATACATCGGCCCGACGGAGGGTACGACCCACATGTCCTCGGGAGAGATGTCCACGAGCATCTTCAGCAGCGAGTGGTATTCGCTCGGGGCGATGTTGTAGAGATTGGCATTGCCTCCGTAAAGCAGCGTGCGGATGCCGCCTTTGTACATGTGCTTGATGAGGCGGCTGTTCTGTGATTTTGCCAGGGACAGATCCTTGTTCCGGCACAGTGGCGGTACGGCGATGACGGAGGATTGCAGGTCTTCGAAAGTAACGGGGGTGGTTTTCATGGATGGGGCACAGGAGCGCGGAGCGCGGCGGCTGCAAAGAAAAAGCGGCTCAGTTTGCGGGCAGGGATTACAGGCTTTCGATGTAACTGATCAAATCGGCCATGTCCTCGACGTTCATGCCGGTTTCGAGGCCTTCCGGCATCAAACTCTGGCCGCTGGAGCTGCTGCCTTTGATCTCGGCGCGTTGCAGCGTCTTTTCGATGCCGCCCATCATCCGAATCGTCATGCTAGAGGCCGTGTCGTTCGTGATGATGCCCGCCAGCGTCTGTCCGTCCTTCGTGTTCACCGTGTAGGCGATGAACTGCGACGCCACCTCCTTGTGCGGCTCCAAGATCGCCGTCAGCAACGCCTCACGGCCCTTCGTCTTCACCGTGATCAAATCCGGTCCCACCGCCAGCCCAAGCGCTCCGGCTTTATGGCAGGCCACGCAACGCGTCATGTATTGAACCTGTCCCTTTTTGGCATCGCCTTTCGCCGCGATGGCTGGCTTGAACTTCGCGGTGACTTCTTCGCGTGAAGGCGGAATCACCGAGGCCAGCGCCGTCTTCGCCGCAGCCGCCACCTTCGGCGATTTGTGTTTGATCAAGTCCTGCACCTGCGATGCCGAAAATTCCTCCGCCTTGACCACCTTCGCCTCCAGCAAGGCCACCGCACGGTCCTCGCGACTCAAAAGCGCCTCCAAAGCCACAGTCTTGGCTTTTGCGCCGTAATGTGCCCAGTTTTCGATCAAAGCCTTCGTGGTGGCTGTGGAGCTGCTTTGGGCTAGCACGCGGATTGCAGCAGTTTGAACGACTTCTACCTGACCTTGTGCAAGGCATGAAGCCAAGGCGTGCGTTGCTTCTTTGGATGACGAGAATCCAAGCAACTCTATTGCTTCTGCACGTGCGTCATTAGGGCCAAAAGTATCGGTGATCGTGGCGACGGCTTTGGCGAAGACAGCAGCCAGTTTGCCCTCTTTGTCCGCCTTCGTGAGATTTGAACCTCCACGGCGTAAACCATCGCCAAGGGCCTTCACCCAGGCCGGTTTGACGGGCTCAGTGGTCACCACGGCGATCAAATCGGTCGCATCTTTGGCTTCTGCCGCAGCGAGCGTGATGAGCGACTCCGCAAACGAAGGCTCCAGCTTGCTCAAATCGCTACGAAGCTGCTCAAATAGTCCGCTTCCCGCGTCACCCAGCACGGCAGCGCTCATCCACTTCCCGCTCGCGCCATCACGAGCCATCTTGGCGAGCCAGGCATCACGCGAAGCGCTCTTCGG
>JBIKYB010000008.1:0-45557 GCA_044355475.1 Prosthecobacter sp. | reverse complement strand
CCATTTTGAAAATCCGCGTGGCATCATCGGCATGGTGCTGCGCGTGCTGGTGGTCTCGCCTCTGGGTTGTTTTGGCATTATCTGCATGGTCACCGGCTTGGCTGTGATCGCGCTGGCTGTCTGGTCAGCCGTGGTGAAAGCGGACTTCGCCATGCTCAAGAATGTGCCGGGACTGCTGGTCTTTGCGGGAATGACCACTTTTGGAGTGTTCGTCCTGCGACAGGCGCTGATGGGCGAGGGACAGACGAGGCGTGAAATCGAGAAAGCCGAGCAGGCCCGTAAAGAAGCGCTGCTGCATCCAGACTGGGCGTTTTACGCGGAGCATCTGCGTCGCCCGGTTCCAGACGCACTGAAAAAGCTCTACCAGGATGAGCAGAGGGTGCAGGCTATTGCTGATTTTCCGGTGAAGGATGCCGTCGCGGAGCTCCAATGCTTCGAACCTTTGCAACGCGACTACCTGGTGCCAGCCGGGGAGAGTGACCTGCCTTACGACATTGTGCCTTTTGCCACCGCCGATGATGAAAGCTGGGTATTCCTGAAACCGGGTGAGAACGAGACAAATCAGGTGCTCATGGCGGACCCCGAGGAGCCAGAACAAATCGTGATCCTGGCAGATTCCGTGGAGACCTTCCTTGCCGCGTTGTCTTGGGAGCGCACGGCTGCATTCGACTCGTGACCAGTTTGAGCCGTCCAAACAAACTCAAACATTCCTCAGACTGAACACAGGACTGTTCTTCCGCCGACAAGATTCCCATTCTCAGCCCGTAGGTTCTCGCCGTTATGAACCTGCCACGCCTTACCCTCCTCGCCGCCCTCGCGTCTTCTTCGGCTTTTGCCGCAGATGCACCGCGTCCGCTGAACTTTGCGAACGACATCGTGCCCATCCTCACGAAGGGCAGTTGCAACTCCGGCGGCTGTCATGGCAAGTCGGGTGGGCAGAATGGCTTCAAGCTCTCGCTGCTCGGCTTTGAGCCGCAGGAAGACTATGAGCACATCGTGAAGGAAGCGCGCGGCCGTCGTGTGTTTCCGGGATCGCCGGAGCAGAGCCTGCTTTTGACCAAAGGCACCGCGCAGTTGCCCCACGGCGGCGGCAAGAAGCTCGATCCGAACTCTGAGGACTACGCCGACATCACCCGCTGGATTCGCGAAGGCATGCCGTATGGCAAGGACACCGATCCGAAGATGGCCAGCATCAGCGTGGAGCCCTCGAAGCTCACCATGCCGCTGAAAGGTGCGCAGCAGCTCAAAGTGACCGCGCATTACACCGATGGCAGCACACGCGATGTCACCAAACGCGCTCTTTATGAGGCGAACGAAAAAGCGATGGCAGAAACGACCGAAACCGGCCGCGTGCAGCTCTTTGATCTGCCGGGCGATGTCGCTGTGATGGTGCGCTATCAGGGCAAAGTGAGCACGTTCCGCGCGACGGTGCCGCTGGGGGCTCCTGTCGATAAACTTCCCGCAGTCAGCAACTTCGTGGACGATCTCGTCTTCGCGAAGCTGAAGACCATCGGCATGCCGCCGTCCGACATCGCTGATGACGGCACCTTTGTCCGCCGCCTCACGCTCGATCTCACTGGTCGCCTGCCCACCGCCGCTGAAATGAAGGACTTCATGGCCTCCAAAGATGCCAACAAGCGCGCCGCGCTGACCGACCGCCTGCTCGATAGCCCGGAATACGCCGAATACTTCGCCAACAAATGGAGCGCCTTGCTGCGCAACCAGCGCACGCAGCCCACCTTCGCTCGTGGCAGTTACCTCTTCTACTCGTGGATTCGCGACAGCATCGCGGACAACAAACCCTACGACCAGTTCGTGCGCGAAGTCGTCGCCGCCGCAGGCGATCTCGAACAAAACCCGCCCGTCGCGTGGTATCGTCAGGTGAAGGAGCAGAAACAGCAGATGGAGGACGTGGCGCAGCTCTTCCTCGGCACGCGCATGCAGTGCGCACAGTGCCATCATCACCCTTTCGAAAAATGGAGCCAGCAGGACTACTACGGCTTTGCCGCCTTCTTCAGCAATGTGAGCCGCAAACCGTCCACCTTCATTGGTGAAGAGACCATCTTCCACAAACGCGGTGTCGCGCAGACGCAGAACATCCGCACGAAGGAGAACGTCATGCCCACCAGTCTCGGCGGCAGCGCTTTGAAGCTGAAGCCCGAGCAAGATCCGCGTCACGCCCTCGCCGAATGGATGAGCGCGAAGGACAATCCCTTCTTCGCCCACACGCTCGTGAATCGTTACTGGAAGCACTTCTTCAATCGCGGCCTCGTCGAGCCCGAGGACGACATGCGTGAGACCAACCCGCCCGTGAATCCCGAGCTGCTCAGCGCCCTCGCCGCCGACTTCGTGAAAAGCGGCTACGACATGAAGAAGCTCATCCGCACCATCGTCACGAGCACGACGTATCAGCTCAGCGCCGTGCCAAACACGCACAACGCCAAGGACCGCCAGAATTTCAGCCGCTACTATCCAAAGCGCCTCAATGCCGAAGTGCTCTACGACGCCGTGAACACACTGCTTGATGTTGAAAGCAATTTTGCCGGTCAGGCACCCGGCACCCGCGCCGTCGCGCTGCCGGACAACAGCTACAACCAAAGCACCTACTTCCTCAGCGTCTTCGGTCGTCCGGATTCCTCCAGCGCCTGCGAATGCGAGCGCACGCAGGAGGCCAGCCTCGCGCAGAGCCTGCATCTGCTGAACGCCGCCGACATCCAGACCCAGCTCTCCCGTGGCAATGGCCGCGCCGATATGCTGACCAAGGACGCCCGCCCCGATGACGACAAGATCACGGATCTCTACCACATCGCCCTCAGCCGCGAACCCAACGCTGATGAAGTAAAATTTGCTCACGCCCACCTCAACAAGAAAACCACTGGCAAAACTGGCGACGAAGCCTTCAAAGGCAAAAAAGAGGCTTATGAGGACATCTTGTGGGCGCTACTGAACACGAAGGAGTTCCTCTTCAATCATTGATCGAGAGCGCCGCTTCATGCGGAGCGCGGATGCCCTCATCCGCATTCCAAAATCCAACTCAGGACCTGCCAAACGCCCATGAACACTCGTTCCATGTCTCGCCGCCATTCTGCATTTCATATCGTTCCGTTCATCCTTGTCGCTTGCGCTGCTTCAGCGTTCTCGCAGGCCACATTCCCCACGCCCGCGCTTACCGGCATCGCTCCACTCGGCTCCAAAGCCGGCGCGACCGTCGAACTCACGCTTCGCGGCACGGATCTCGACGCGCCCAGCGCCATTCTGCTCAATGAGCGCTCCATCCCCGTCAAAAGCCCGAAGCCCAACGTCGTCAGCCTCGCGTTGCCCGCCGATCTGAAGCCCGCGCTTTACGATTTTCGTTTCGTCGGTCGTTACGGCGTCTCCAATCCGCGCGTGTTTGAAATCAGCACGCTCGACACCGTCGAATCACCCGGCACGAACACCAAGGCCGACAAAGCACACAAAGTCGCGCTGAATTCCGTCATCCAAGGCGTTTTCAAGTCCGCCGCGCCGCACTGGTTCACCTTCGATGCAAAAAACGGCCAGACCATCACCGCTACCTTCAATGGCCGTCGTTTTGACACGCGCACGGAGCTGCTCGCCGCCGTCAGTGCTCCCACCGGCCGCGAACTCGCCCGCATGCGCGATGGCGTACTCAGCTTTACCGCTAAGGCCGACGCCACCTACCGCCTCCGCTTGAACGAACTCATGTTCCGCCCCGGCGAAGACTACAGCTATCGCGTCACGCTCAGCACCACGCCGCCACCGGCCCGTCTCGCCAGCAAAGCAGGCCCCGTGCGTCCCGTTCAAATCGGTCAGACCATTCAAGATGCATTCCTCCCGCTCGGTGCTGCGCACAGCTTCGATCTCGCTTTCAAAACCGGCGAGAAGTTCATCATTGAGGTCCATTCGCATCAACTCGGCCATCCCACCGATCCGCATCTCGTCATCGAAAACCTAAAAGCCGATGGCACGCTCACCGCGCAGGCTGAAGTGGCCGACGCACCCGCCATCACACCCGCGCCGAGTCTCGCCGTTCTCAACCGCGATCCCTCCTACGCCTACGAGGCCAAGGCCGACGGCACCTTCCGCCTAACGCTGAACGACGCCTTTGGCTCCACGCATCCGTTTGAACTGCGCATCCTCAAGGAAGCGCCCAAACCTCCGGCGCTCATCGCCATCAATCCCATTCTGCCCGGAGCCAAAACCAAGACCGCCGAGTCCGGCAGCTCGAATGTCCCGCGCAACGGCATCGCCGCACTCGAAGTCGTCGCGCCCAATCGCAACGCTTTGAGCGAAGCCATCGAATTGAAGGCCGAGAATCTCCCCGCAGGCGTCACCTGCCTCGGCGGCTTCATCGGCAAAGGCCAGTCCCTCGGCTACATCGCGTTTCAAGCGGCCGCCGATGCTCCCGCAGGTGCCAGCGTGCTCAGCGACATCTCGAAGAGCCAGTTCGTCAGCTACAACGTGGCCGACATGACCAAGGAAAGCCCGCTCTACCGCATCACCGGCGCTCCCGCGCTTGGCGTCAGCACGCAAACCGCCCCCGCCTTCGTCCAGACCGAGAAAACCGACATCCTCGAAGTCGCTGCCGACGCCAAACTCGACATCGCCCTCAAAGTCACCCGCCACGCCGAGTTCACCGACGCTCTCAAATTGAAAGCCCTCGGCCTCATCGCGGACGCCACCAAAGCTCCCGAGGCCGACATTGCCGCCAAAGCCGTCGCAGGCAAATTCACGCTCGATGTGAAGACCCTCAAGCTCGCCCCCGGCGACTACGGCTTCATCCTCCAAGGCCCGGCGAAGATGAAAGTTCGCCGCAACCTCGAAGAACTCGCCCAGGCCGAGTCCGACGCCAAAAAAGCCCTCGGAGAGCAAAAAATTGCACAAGAAAAACTCAAAGCCGCCAACGCCGACATCACTCCGAAGAAAGCCGAACTCGTCAAAGCTGCCACTGCTGCGGTCAATGCCGCTGACGCGACCAAAACAGACGCCGACAAGCTCGTCAAAGACCTCACCGCCAAAGCCGCGCCCAAAGAGGCCACATTCATCGTCTATTCCAATCCCATCCGCATCCGCGTGAAGGAGGTCGCCAAAAAATGAAAGCCATCATTCCATCCGTCATTTTTTATTCGTCGTGCATCATCGCCGCATCTGCGGCGCCGATTGATTACGACACACAGGTCCGTCCGTTCTTGAAGGACAACTGCATCGCCTGCCACAACAAGACCACGACCAAAGGCGGCCTCAACATGGAGACGCCGGAGTTGATGACCAAGGGCGGTGAGAGCGACGTGGGCATCATCCCAGGCAAAGGCGCGGAAAGCATCATGTACCAGGCTGCGGCGCACACCTGGGACTCCGAGATGCCGCCGAAGGGCAACAAAGTAGGCGCGGTGAACCTCACCACCCAGCAGCTCGCGCTTTTCAAAGCATGGATCGATGAAGGCGCGAAAGCCTCGCCGAAACGTGAGGTCATCATTTCCTGGGAACCACTGCCTGTCGGTTTGCAGACCATCTTCGCCATCGCCGTCACATCACAGGGCGACTTCGCCGCCGCCGCGCGCGCCAATCAGATCAGCATCTACCATCTGCCCACACAAAGCCTCGTCACCAAGCTCACCGACGAGACCTTGCTCAAATCCGGCCTCTACAAGCAGCCCGGAGTCGCGCATCGCGATGTCGTGCAATCTTTGGCCTTCAGTCCCGACGGCTCACGCCTCGCCACCGGCAGCTTTCGCGAGGTGAAGCTCTGGAAACGCGAAAACAAGCCTGCCGCGCCTGTTCCCACGCATCCCAAATTCACCGCCGCCCAGGAGGCTGACAACTCGATCAAGATCACTGAAACCGCCGGTGGAAAGCTCATTTCGCACATCAAGACCGACCTCGTCGGCGAGCAAGCCGTGGCGCAACGTTCGCTTGCGGCTTCACGAGCCGTTTTGGAGATCGCTTATCAAAACGAGGCCATCAAAAAGGCGGAGACCGATGCCACCGAGCAGACGAACCGTTTGAAGAAAGCCAACGAACTCGCCGAACTCGCGAAGAAGAGTCTTGAGGATAAAAAGAAGGACATGAAGACCAAGCAGGATGCCCACGCCGCAGCCGACAAGGCCGCGCAAGACCTCAACGCGCAAATCGCGCAGGCTTCCGCTGGCAAGCCAGATGAAGCCCTCGCCAAAAAGCAGGCGGAGGCTCAAGCCGTTGTCGCCAAGGCCACCGCAGACCTCGCCCAAGCACAGGCCGCTCTCAAAAAAGCCGAGGCCGTGATCGCTGCTGCCGATCCAAAGACGTCACCTGAACTCATCGAACTCGCCAAAGCGGGCCTCGAAGAGAAAAAGAAGACCGTGAAGCCGAAAGAGGATGCCAAAGCCGCCTCAGACAAGGCTTTGAAGGCCATCGCCGATCAAATCGCCGCCGCGCCGAAAATGAAGGTGGATGACGCGATGCTGAAAAAGCAGACCGAAGCCAAGGAAAAGGCCGACAAAGCCGCCACGGACCTCAAGCTGGCCCAGGAAGCCCTCACACGAGGCGAGGCCGCCATCACCGACACCGCGAACGAAATCAAACTCGTCACCGAAAACGAGAAGAAGGCCAAACAGACCGTGCTGGATGCCAAAGCACGTCTCGAAGTCGTGAAGAAGGAATCCGAGAAGGCGAACGCCGAGCGTGATCTCGCAACCAAGGCGCTCGCCGCCTCCATGAAGAAGGCCAAGGCGCTGCAATTCTCGCCCAACGGCCTCGAATTGATCGCCACCTTCGATGCGGGTCCGCAACTCGCGTGGAGCACCGTCACCGGCAAGCCCATCGTGCCCGGCAGCACTTCCACCACCTGGGTGCTCGAACGTTCCTTCGGCACGGGCGATGGCAAATCACTCATCACCGACCGCGCCAACAGCATCGCCTTCAGCCCCGATGGCAAAACACTCGCCATCGGCAGCGGTGAGCCTTCGCGCAGTGGCGACATCACCTTGTGGGACATCGAAACCGGCAAGCTCACCAAGGATTATGCCGAGCGTCATCTCGACAGCGTCCTGGCGCTCGATTTCACGCCCGATGGCAAGCTCCTCGCCTCCGGCGGAGCCGACAAGGCCGTGCGCATCACCGATCTGAGCACCGGCAAAGTCGTGAAAGTCTTCGAAGGCCACACGCATCATGTGCTGGGCGTTTCCTGGCGCGCAGATGGTCGCATGCTCGCTAGCAGCGGAGCGGACAACGTCGTGAAAATCTGGGACTGGACCACCGGCGACCGTCGCAAGAATGTCGATGGCTGGGACAAGGAAGTCACCGGCATCCGTTACCTCGGCGCGGCTGATCAAATCGCCACCAGTGCCGGTGACACCAAACTGCGCCTCATCACCAGTGATGGCGGCGAGGTGAAAAAACTTCCCGGCGCGACCAGCTTCCTGCAATCCCTCGCGACCAATCGAGCCGGTGATCTCATCCTCGGCGGCGATGAAGACGGAATCGTGCGCGCCTGGGACGTTGCATCCGCGAAAGAAATCGCGGTGTTCAAGCCCTAACGTGATGACGGGCGTGCGCTTCGGTTGACCAGACACGGCTTGTCTTGACATGATCGCCCGCTCAAGGCTCTCTGAGCGGGCGTATGCAACCATCCTACGTTCTCCAAAAAATCCGTGCCGGTGAAACCGTCATCACGGCGAAGTCCTGCTACACCGACCCTGAACTGGTCGAAATGATCGCATCATCGGGCTTCGACGCGGTGTGGATTTGTCTGGAACACAAGCGCATGGATGCATCGATGGTTTACGCGCTCATCCAGGCCTGTCGGCTCGGTGGCGCGGATGCGCTGATCCGCGTGAAGCCGTCGAACTACACGGACGTGCTCCATCTCATCGAAGCCGGGGCGCGTGGCATCATGCTGCCGCGTGTGAAGCATCCCGACGAGGTACACGAGATGGTGCGGACCATGAACTTTCCGCCTTTGGGCCAACGTGGCTACGATGGCATTCATGCGGAGGCGGATTTTGGCCGCATCCCACCTGCGGAGTATCTTGCAAAGGCGAATGACGAGAACTACCTCGTCGTGCAGATCGAGGAGCCGGAGGTCGTGCCGCACATTGATGAAATCGCTGCCACACCAGGTGTCGATGTGCTGTTTGTCGGTCCCGCCGATCTCACGCTGGGTCTCGGCGAGTTCGGCAAGACGGACGATCCCGAGGTGCGGGCGATTTTGCAGAGCGTGGCCGATGCATGTGCCCGTCACGGCAAGGTGGCGGCCATTCCCTGCGCGCCGGAGCAGGTGAAGGGTTATCACGACATGGGCTTCCGCTTCTTCAATGTGATCAGTGACTTCCGCTGCGTCTCCACTGGCATGAAAGCAGCCCGCGCGGCGGTTGACCTTCCCTGAAAATATTCTCCCGCAGATTCAGGGAGGCCCACAGATTGGGTTGTTCATGAACCAATCATAACAATCTGCTGGCCTCCCTGAATCTGTTGGAAAAAAGAAACTGAGTCATGCCCGTAACCACCGACAACCTCGAAACCGACCTGCTCGTGGCCGGTGGTGGCATCGCGGGCGTGTGCTGTGCGCTCGCTGCGGCACGTCTCGGCACCCGCGTCATCCTTTGCCAGGACCGCAGCGTGCTCGGTGGCAATGCGAGCAGTGAGGTACGCATGCACATCGTCGGTGCCACCGGTCTCAGCGGCGGCGAGGAACTGCAAAACGAGCTGCGCGAGGGCGGGATCATCGAGGAACTGCGTCTCGATCTAGCCGTGCAGAACCCGCAGCGATCACCCGCGCTGATGGATCTCCTGCTTTACGACAAATGCCGCCGCGAGCCGAACCTCACGCTGCTTTTAAATACCACTGTCGTCAGCGCCGTGGTCGAAGATGGACTCATTCGTGAAGTGCGTGCCGAGAGGCCATCCACGGAGGATGCTTTCGTCATTCGAGCGAAGACCTTCGTCGATTGCACGGGCGATGGTCGGCTCGGCATTGAAGCCGGAGCGCCATTCATGCGCGGACGCGAGTGCAAGGCGCAGTTCGGAGAATCTCTGGCACAGGATGAGGCGGACGCGAAGACGCTCGGCTCCTCAATCATGTTCCAGGCGCGCAAACATGACCGCCCGATGCCTTTCACCGCACCACCGTGGGTGAGACGCTTCACGGCGGAGGATTTCAAACTGCGACCTTATGGACAAAGCGGTTTCGATCTCGGTCTTGAATACGGCTACTGGTGGATCGAGTGGGGCGGCTGCCTCGACACGCTGAAGGACAACGAACTCATCCGCGACGAGCTGCTCGCGATCACGCTCGGCGTGTGGGACTTCGTCAAAAACCAATCGGACATCGACGCGTTGCACTGGGCGCTGGAGTGGGTCGGCTTCCTGCCCGGCAAGCGCGAGAGCCGCCGCTTCATCGGCCAGCACATCCTCACGGAGAACGATCTCATCAGCTCCCGCGCCTTCCCTGATGCCATCGCGTATGGCGGCTGGCCCATCGACACACATCCGCCGGAGGGTGTCGATGCGCCGAACGAGCCGCCCTGCACGCAGCATCATCTGCCCTTCATCTACGACATCCCGCTGCGCTGCTGCGTCTCCACCGGTCCGCGCAATCTGATGTTCGCCGGCCGCAACCTCTCCGCCACGCACATCGCCTTCGCCTCCACCCGCGTCATGGCCACCTGCGCCGTCATCGGGCAGGGCGTCGGCACCGCAGCGGCGCTCGCTTTGCGGCAAAACGTGCTCCCCGCCGACATCGCCGCCGATGCGAATCTCGTCCACGCCATCCAGCAGCAACTCCTGCGCGATGACTGCTACTTGATTGGCGTCTCGAACGAAGACCCTCACGATCTCGTGCGCACCGCTGCACAGATTACGGCCTCTTCTTTCCAATCCAATAGGCAGGAGAATGGGGGCAGAAGAATGGATTCTGAGATTCTCCTGCCCCCATTCTCCTGCCAACAAAACGAATGCAGTCCTGAGATGATCGGCAGCGGCCAGACACGCATCGTCACGAAGCTGCCGCCTGCTCGCCAGTCTCCCGGTCTGCATCGTTGGATGAGCCGCGAACTTCCTGCCACTCTCGAAATCCGCTGGAACGAGCCCGTTTGCATCCGCGAGGTCGTCCTCATCTTCGACACCGGTTTGCACCGCCTCCTCACGCTCTCCCAAGCCGACGGCTACACGCAAAAAATGCTCTGGGGGCAGCCACAGCCGGAAACGGTGCGCGACTACGAGCTGAGCGTCGAAACACCACAAGGCTGGCAAACCGTCGAGTCCATCCAAAACAACCACCAGCGGCATCGCAGGCACTTGTTGGCCGTCGCCGGTCCTGTCACCGCCCTGCGCCTCACCATCATGGCAACCAACGGCCTCGACTATGCGCGAGTTGTTGAGGTGCGAGCGTATGGGTGAGGCCGTGTGGTGTGAAACTGCCCGTTGCAATGCCCTGCGGTGCTGACCAAGGTCCGCGCTGTCTTATGAAGAAGCCGTCCGCCTCCAAGAAATCGCTCTCCACGGCCAAAACCAAACCAGACAGCCTCAGTGGCCTGCTCACCGAGGTCCGCCAGCTCATCCAGAGCGCCCGGCGTGGTGTCGCCACCGTCGTGGACACCTTCCAGGTGATGACCAACTTCGAAATCGGCCGCCGCATTGTCGAGCACGAGCAAAAAGGCGCGAAGCGTGCGGCGTATGGCGCGGAGTTGTTGAAGGAGCTTTCGGTGCGGCTGACGGAGGAGTTTGGGAGAGGGTTTTCAGCCGTGAATCTGTCTCACATGAGACGGTTCTTCCTCACTTGGCAGGACCGGGCTCAGATTTTTCAGACAGCGTCTGAAAGATTGGGCGGGCACATGATTCTTCAGACACTGTCTGAAAAATCTGCCGTCTCCGAGATTCCCCAGACGGTGTCTGGGCAATTGGTCCCCAACTCAATTCGCCAGACGCCGTCTGGCAAATCTCCCTTCACCCTCAGTTGGTCGCACTACGTCGTGCTCATGACCATCAAGGACCCGGACGAACGCAGTTTTTATGAAATTGAATCCCGGCAGGCAGACTGGGATGTCCGCGAACTCAAGCGCCAGAAAGCCTCCTGCCTTTACGAGCGCCTCGCGCTCAGCCGGGACAAGGCAGGCATCCGCAAGCTCGCCAAGGAAGGCCAGGTCATCGTCAGGCCGGAGGATTTGCTGAAGGAGCCGCTCGTGCTCGAGTTCCTGGGCCTGGAGGAAAAATCTGGTTACTCCGAAAACGACCTGGAGCAGGCCATCATCGACCGCCTGGAGCACTTCCTCCTCGAACTCGGCAAAGGCTTCCTCTTCGAGGCCCGCCAGAAGCGCTTCACCTTCGATGAGGACCACTACTTCGTGGATTCCTGCCCCGTGAGATACCAGCTTCGACAGCCCAAGAGCGAAACGAGTGCTTATCTCACGGGGTCAATCTTCTACAACCGCCTCCTCCGCTGCTACGTCATCATCGATCTCAAGCTCGACAAGCTCACGCATCAGGACATCGGCCCGATGCAGATTGACCCCGTGAGATATTCCAAACGTGCCCTTTGCCCGCCGCCGAGGACCGCTGTATCTCATGGGGTGAACCCCGTGAGATACGTTTCCCTCCGTCATGTTCCACTACGTCTATGTCCTGCGCAGCGCCGCCGACGGAAACTTCTACGTCGGCTACACCAACGATCTGAAACGTCGTTTCGCCGAACACGAAGCGGGACGCGTGCCTTCCACCCGAAATCGCCGGCCTCTCGAACTCGTGTATTACGAGGCATGTCGCAGTCAGGAAGACGCTACCAAACGGGAGAAATACCTCAAAACCGCCTGGGGCAAGCGCTACATCAAGTCGCGTCTCGCCGCCTATCTCACGGGGTTCACCCCATGAGATGCAGTCCATTGAAGCCGTCCAGTCATCGAATGCGGCTATCTCACGGGGTGGGCGTGAACTACTATGACCGCGAGGTGAAGCTCCCGGAGGAGAACCCCACCATCGGCCTCCTCCTCTGCAAATCCGCCAAAAAGACCGTCGTCGAACTCACCCTGCCGAAAGACGCCAACATCCACGCGAAGGAGTATCAGCTCTACCTGCCCTCGAAGGAGCTGCTGAAGCAGAAGCTCGACGAATGGATCGCCGCCGCTTCTCGCTGAAGCGCGGGATCGAGAAGAAATCGAAGGAGTTGTGGAAGCCGGGGCGGAGGTTCATGCGAAGTCGTAGAGTCTCTACGACCAAATGTTCACTTCATCGCTCCCGGCCCACATCCCAAACTAAACTCGAAAGGTTCCTCCTGCTCCATCCACAGCCTCGCGGACGAGTGAGTGAAGGGCATGCAAGAACGCTCGGGCAGGCTCACTCATCGCGGAACTAATCAGCGGGGCGGCTTCCTCGTAGATGCTCCGAATTTCGTCAGCGCGGCGGTAGCTAGAACCTGTTCCTGAGTGATCGTATGCCGTCGTCCAATCGGCTCGATGCAGGTCAGCGAGACGTTGATCCGCGAGATCGTGGAGGGCCGTGAAGACGGCATCGCGAATACCAGCGAGGGCGGCGTGACGTTCCTCATCACTGACCGGCGGGCGGGACCAACCAGCCGGGTTGTCGAGCCAGCGGGAGATACTCTCCTGTAGGCGCGCCACGAGGTCAGCCACAGGGCGCATATCGTCATACTCGTTGGACCAAGCCATGGCGAGGCGTCGGGCAAGGGCTTTGACTCGGGTCCAGTGCTCCTTGGGAATCCCGTCGTGGTAGCGAAGGCCAAGCCGGGCTTTCCACGGCTGCTGAAAGCCTTCCACTGCATCCCGCAGGGCGATTTCAAGCCCCTCACCGCTGTAAATCGGGGCAGCATCGACGGGTACGGCTGGGACGCCTGAGTCCTGCATGAGCTGTAGCAAGTCCCGGATTTGATCTTGAAACCCCTTCGGGATGCGGCCGATCTCACGGTCGAGCCCTCCGAGGAAAAAAGCATGACTCTCCAGGCGGTTTTCGAGCAAAGTGGCCACTGGAGCCCCGAGAGCCTGACGCAGTGTGCCTATGGCGTCGCGAGCTGAGCCAAGAACATGGTCACGCTTGAGGTTCTGGCTGCTTAGATTGGGCCCCTTCACTTGGTCGAAGTGAGTAAATGCCACAGCAAGCTTGCCAGCGTGACCGCTGCTTCCGATAGACCGGAGTAGCTCAAGGGGAGCTGTTTGCATCGGCTGCTCAGCGTTGTCCACGATCAGAATCAGATCAGTCGCAGAGAATCGGCGCGTGACGCGGGTCGATATGCTAGAAGCAGCCTTGGCCGAGTGCCCGATTCCCTCGCCATCGAGCAGCACGAGTTTGGGGGCGACTCGCAGGCCATCAGGGATAGGATGGAAGCGACCGCTGGCACGGACACCATCGACCAGCGGAGTAAGCAGGCGACCAAATTGGGCGTGGTGGTTGCTAGAGAACCAGCGAATTTGCTTGAGGAATCCGGTCCGATCCTCGGACTCGATGGTCCAAGACACTGGCCATCCACTTGCCTCCCTCTCAAAATCGCCACCAGTGATTCGCCCGAAGCGATCTTCTATCTCATCCATTATGTCGTGGGCCAGCGCAGCGAAGTCGTCGTGCTCATAAAGCGCCTCCCCAAAAATCTCCAGCCACGCGGCCTTTTCTTCAAGATTCTCCAGTGAATTTAATTCGCCCAGTGAGTTGGCGGTTTCACCGGATGTGTCCTCAGCGATTCGCCGAATGCGCCCCAGATAGGACTCGAGCCGAACCCTATTGCGGGATACGTCCTCCGCACCAACCGCTTCATCATCTGCAAGAGCGACTTTGACTACTGCATCGTCGTCGAAGGAGAAGTCGGCCTCGGATTCCTGTGTCGGCTGCTGGTTCCATCCTCCAAGAATGTAAGAAAGGCGGAATCGCTGCTCGCGGTGGGCCAGCAGAGCGCCAATCGTTTTGTCGTCACTGTGGCCATGCACAGCCCGGAGACAGGCTTCCTCAAGGCATTCATCGAGATGGGCGCGGACTTCATGTTCAGGCATGAAGGTCACTACAGCTTCGAAAGGCCCATCTCCGGTGACGATTTCGATCTCAGACGTTGTCGTGCGGGCGGTCGAGGTAGATGGGAAACGGTCTTCAGTATGGCTGACCCCGATAACATGCCTCAAGAGGGTGGTTTTGCCCGCTCCTGTGGTGCCGGTGAAGAGAACGCGAGAATAGCCCTCGTCGTGCCCAGGAAGGGGTATGCGAGCTTCCCGTCGTTCTGCCGAACTTATCTTGCCAGATTCCATTCCGTCGAAAAACGCAGCCACGATCTCTGGTGAAAACTTTAGCTCGGCTTCCTTTCGGCGGTCGATGCTCCACCACTTCTCGTCGGCGAGCAGCTCATTGAGTTGTGCGACCATTCGATCGGCCTCGACGTCATCTTGGGTTCCAAGTCCTTTGCGAATTTTGAGACCGGGTTTACCCCGGCTGTCACTGCGCTTGGGATGTTTGAACGTGGCGCTCCATCCTGGGCGATTAGAGCGGGTTTTAGTGGCTTGGTATGTCTGTTTCATAATGTTGTTCTGCGTTGTTCCGGTCAATGAATAACTTGGTCACGTTAAGCCGTCAAATGAAATGTGGAACAACGGAGAACAACGCTCGAAGGCGCGAGTACAGCCAATCGTTACCGCCACAAGATCCCTAGAAACTCCTTCGGCACCGCCCGCCGACGCTTCGGCCATTCGCGGAATAAAAATCGGCCAACCGGGGTTGTGAAGGCTGAGAGTTGCTGGAAGCCCCCAGGCCAACAGGCAGCATACAAACGGCTGCCTGCCGTCGCGGATCAGGTTCCTTTGCCTCGTTCGACTTTAATCCTCGGGAGCTGATCTCCCGCGTGGATGCACGGACGGTCGAACTGGGGACGTTTGAAGGCCGGTCATGTCACGTCTCTTCATCTCGGCTCTCGCTCTGTTTGCCTCGCTCCTTTCTGCACAGGAGATTCACACACTGGTCTCGGATGGAGACTATCTGGCCTTTCCGGCGGTGATCGAGCTGGAGGATGAGGTGCTGGTGAGCTTCAAGCGCGGGAAAGCACACGCGGCAGATGCGGGAGCGACACAGGAGCTGCTGAGGCTGGACAAGGCATCTGGCAAAGTCCTCGCCACGGGCACGCTGGCGGCGGTGAAGGGAGAGATCATGCAGATGGGCGAGTGGGTGCGGTTTGGGAACGGGGACGTGGCGAACTACATCGACGCGCAGGAGGCGCAGGGTTCGCTGCGGACGGGATTGGCCGTGGTGAGGTCGAACAACGGCGGCAAGACCTTCGGGCCGGTGCAGCGGGCGGGCGTGATCGATGGCGTGGAGTATGGCTATGCGTTTGACTCGATCACGCGCGGCCAGACGACGTGGATGCTGGTGATGACCTTTGCGAATCTCACGGGCGGAAAGCTCGTTCACAAAACCAAGAGTCAGCCGGGCTCCGTGGATGTGATCCGCAGTAATGACAACGGCCTGACATGGCGCTTCGTGCGCAGCATCACGAATGAACTCGGTGGTGCGCCGATCAATGAGAGCGCGTTCATGGCGCATGGCGATGGCTTCATCGTGACGGCGCGTGGTTATGACAATCGCGAGTGGCTGCTGCGCATGGACGCAGAGTTCAAGTTGATCGAGAAGAAGGACATCACTGCCGCGCATCAGGTCATCACCTCGCACATCGGCAGGCCGCGTTTGTTTCAGCGTGATGGCGCATCGTATCTGCTCGGACGCAACTGGGCCGCGCCGGGGCTGATGCAGCTCGCCTTGTTCAAGTTTGACCCGCAGACGCTCGACATCATACGGCATGTGATCTTGGACAATGCCGAGAAGAAGCCGGTGGCCGATGGCTACTACGCGCAGCCGTATTGGACCGAGCAGAAGGGGCACAAGGGCTTCCACGTCATCACTTATAAAAGCGGGCAGAAAGTGCCGGACATCATCCGGTTGGAGTTTGACTGGGAGGAGGTGCGGTGAAGACCAGGCCAAACGCAGGCTCAGGCATCAGAAGGATCGCCAGGCGTTAAAGCCTCTCCAGACCTCGCCCAGTCCGAGTTCGGCGATTTTATTCATTAGCAGCGGCTCATCTATATCATCCGCGGATCGCTCGATCATCGCATCAATGTCACGCAGATGCTTCTCTGAGCGGCCCTCCTGGTAGAACTGCAGCTTGCGCAGGATGACATACTCGGGCGGTGCGACCCAGATGGAGTCGTCATCCATTTTGATCTCACGTCTTCGTGTAAACGCCCAGGCGTGCAGCGGGTCGTTGCCAGCAAGATAGACATCCGCTTTGAAGCCGGTGTCGTGATGAATGAGATTGAAGTGCCCTTTCTCACTCCGGGCCGCTTCCTCCATGATCACCTCATTCGGCGGACAGTAAAACTGCGTCTCGTCAAACGACCGGATCAATGTCATGATGCCTGCCTGTGGCAACACGAGCACGAGATCGACATCCATCGTCAGGCGCGGCTCGCCGTAGATCATCCCAGCGATGCTGCCGGTGATGAAGTATCTCAGTCCGGCACGCTCCAGCGGACGAGTGAAAAGCAGCACCAGATCAGTCTCGGGCATTCCAGAAGGCTTCGTTGAGGGCTTGTTTGACCTGCGAGTCTTCCCATGCGGGATGCTTGGCGCGGATGGCTGACTCTTTGATGCGCCGAGCGGAAAAGTAGAGGCGCTGAGCGGCACGCAGCTTCCCTGCCGGGCCGAGACGTTTGAGAGCCAGGCTCCATGCATCGGTGTTGTTGGGAATGCGGTCCTTCATCGTCAGATAGTTTGTCGGAGTTACGTAGCATTCAAGGCGTTCCATCCACTGTCTTACCTTGTCGCAAATCATGTCACATCCAATCAGCCCAAGTCGAACCATCCTGGTCGTCCTTTCTGACTGGGAGAAGGTGCGATGAACGCGGACCGCCTGCCACGCTCGTGGCTCATCGTCGGCGTGCTGTGGGTCGTGGCGGCGCTGAACTACTTGGACCGCATCATGATCACCACGATGCGGGACTCGCTCACGCAGGCGGTGCCTATGACGGATGCGCAGTTCGGCCTGCTGACCTCGGTTTTCCTGTGGGTGTATGGCTTGCTGAGTCCGTTCGCCGGATTCCTGGCTGATCGCTTCAATCGCAGCCGACTGATCGTTTTCAGCCTGCTCGTGTGGTCGCTGCTGACGTGGCTCACGGGTCATGCGCGGAGTTTTGAGGAACTGATCGTCGTGCGGGCGCTCATGGGGCTGAGCGAGGCAGCGTATCTGCCTGCCGCTCTGGCTTTGATCGCCGACTACCATCGTGGCAGCACGCGATCGCTCGCCACGGGCATTCATATGACCGGCTTGAGCGTGGGCACAGGACTGGCGGGCATCGGCGGCTGGGTGGCGGAACGGCATGGATGGTCGGCGGCGTTCGATGTGTTCGGGCTGTTCGGCATCGCGTATGCGGTGGCGCTGTTCTTCGTGCTGCGTGATCCGCCACGCGAGAGTGGAGTGGTGACATCGAATGCGGATCAGCCACGACTCTGCCAGGCGCTCACCAGTTTGTTCAGCAGCCGTTCGTTTCTTTTGCTGCTCGCGTTCTGGGGCCTGCTAGCGCTGGCGGGCTGGGCGGTGATGGGCTGGATGCCCACCTTCTTCAAAGAGCAGTTCAAGCTCGATCAAGGCGCGGCGGGCATCTCGGCCACGAGCTTCCTGGCGGTGGCGATGTTTGTCGGCAAGCTCTTCGGCGGTGCTTGGGCGGATCGCTGGAGCCGCACGAATGATCGCGCGCGCATCCTCGTGCCCGCCATCGGCTTGTTCATCGCCGCGCCTGCGACGCTGCTCGTGGCAAACACGAGCGTGCTCGCGCTCGCCATTGCCGGGCTGTCGATCTACGGATTCACGCGCTGCTTTTCCGACGCGAATCTGATGCCCATCCTCTGCCAGGTGTCCGACAGCCGCTACCGCGCCACCGGCTACGGCGTGCTGAACATGTTCTCCTGCATCGTCGGCGGACTCACGGTGTACATCGGCGGTGTTTTGCGCGATGCGCAGATCAATGTCGGCACGCTGTTTCAATGCGCGGCTGGCGGATTGCTCGTGTGCGGAGTTTTGATGGTTTTTGTCAAACCGGTGCGTTCCACCGGCTCATGAGCCGGTTGATCGCCCAGACCACGCCCAGACCGGTCAAGACACCGAGCGCCATGGACGGCGGAATGTCAGAGGGCCAGTGGGCACCGCAGTAGATGCGAGAATAAGCGACGGCGGCGGCCAGCAGATACATCGCGAGGCCGGCACCGCGATAAAAGCAGGCGATGACCGTGGCGGCGGCGAACAGATTGACCGTGTGGCTGGAGGGAAACGACTTGCCGCGTGTTTCACCGCGCGGCTCGCTCGCTTTGACCACCGGTGTTTCAAACAAGCGCATGAAGGCGGGCGTGGCGATGCCGAGATCACGCACGATCATGCCTTCCATCGCATCGCGAGGGCGCACGCGTCCGATGGTTTTCTTCAGCGTGTTGGAGATCACGGCGTCGCCGATGGCGATGGCGATGGCGAGGCAGAGCAGCATGGTTCGTGCTTGTTTGCCGCCGCGCCAAGCAGTGAGCAGGACCGCCAGGATGATGAGCGGCAGCCACGCTTCAATGGCGGAGAGCGCGGGCATGAGCCAGTCGAGCACCGGATGCGATCCCGTGGTGTTGATTTGATGCAGCAGGCTGAGATCCCAGGCGGTCATGGGTGGAAATGACGAAGGACGAATTCAGAAGGACGAATACCGCCGACACACATGACAAAGCCACCCTGAGGGGCGGCATTCGGCATTCGGCATTCTGGCTTCGTCATTTTTAGGGTCGTACGGGTTTCCAAGATTTCAGATTCGTGCCCAGATACACGCTGAACTCGCGTGTCTGCTGACCGAGCACGATGCGGATGTCTCCACGATACTCGATTTTTTCAAAGGCGGCGGTGAAGACCGGGTTTTCAAGCAGGGCACGGCCTGGAGAAGGATCGAGGATCAAGGCATCGTAACCGATGCGTTCTTCCGGCCCCGGCCAGACCTCGTACTGGGACTGCGGCGTGCCGCTGGGTTCCCAGCGATACAAGCGCGGATGCGAGGGCATGTAGAAGGCCATCTGCGCTGCGTGGTAGCGATGGCCGAGCGCCATCACGAAGGTCTTTTCCGCTCGCGGCACTTGGTCGAGATGTTTTTGCGCTTCAATGCCCGCCTCACGCCAGCCACGGATGCTGGCGAGCTTGTCGATGCCTTTCAGGTCGGTGGTGAAAACAATGACCAGTGCGAGATGAACGATGATGACCAATGCGCCCCCGACACGCAGAGACCAGCGCTGCCAGCCGGGATTGGCCGTCGAGGGCAGCCAGCCGCGCATCCAGGCCGCCGCCAGCACAAAGGCGGGCACGAAGAAGGCGGCAGGCCAGTTGGGATTGATGCGCTGGCGCAGTGCCAGCAGCGCGAAGCAGGCCAAGGCGGGCGCGGAGGCTAGCAGCAGGAACAACGCTGGGCGCGAGAGCTTGGCGCGTTGCTTGATGGCCACTCGCATCGCGGCCACGAGCGCCGCGAAGGTCACAGGAGTGTAGATCAGCGCCTGGAGGCCGACGTTTTCGAGCGTGCGGCCGATCCATTTGCCAAAACCGAGGCTCTGCGTGTCGAAGTGATGCTTCGTGTGTTCTAGGGTGATCCAGGCGTGCTCCTGATTCCACTTCAGCACGGGGATGATGAAGGCCATGCCGGCCAAGATCGTGAGCCACAGACGCGGATTACGCAGCAGCGGGCGGTCCTCGCGAGAAACGGCGACGAAGGCGAGCATCAGGACGGGAAAGGCCAGCATCATCTGCTTGCTGAGCGTGCCGAGGCCGATGACGAGGGTCAGCGCGAGCCAGCGGGTGTTGCAGGAGGGTTTTTGTGCCGCGAACCAGAATAGCAGCAGTCCCAGCGTCCAGCACAGGAGCAGTGGCGCGTCGATGGTGAGCAGCAAGTTCAGCCCGGCGTTCGCAATCGTCAGCAAGACGAGCACAGCGGTGAGAAAAGCCGTCCTGGCATCAAAGAGCACGAGCGCGATGCGGTGCATGACGACTAACGTGGCCGTGCCGAGCAGCAAGGCAGCGAAACGAATGCCCCACTCGGCGTTTCCAGTCAGCCAGCCGATCACGCCCATCATCCAGCCGATCATCGGTGGCTTGCTGAAGTAGCCCCAGTCCGGCCTGCGGCCCCAGTCCCAGTAGTAGGCCTCGTCCCCGGCCAGATCCGCGCCATTCACAAACAGGAGCATCACACCCACACGGGCGATGAAAACGGCGGCCAGCAGCCACCAGAAGCGTTTGAGCCAAGTCGGGGAATCAGGGTCGGGAGTCAAAGACATGCGTCGGCACGATAGCGGCACCTAGCGACTGCGAAACCACGAATCCTCCGTGATGAACTTGTTTCTTGGCTATCTGCGAAATAGCAGCATGATGAAGACGTGAATTTGTTCCAGGTCACCGGTTTTTTCGCGCTTCTGGCCGCCACTTCGGCCAAAGCACTGACGATTGTAGGCTATGACTCTGCCACGAACGACCGTTTCACCTCGGGCTACCCGACCGCGCCTGTTGAAAACACCTCGGCGTCCTTCCTCGGCAATGGTTACGACCTCTCCGGCGTTGGCTGGAACGCGACCAATTCAGCGCAGAGCTTCGCGATGATCAGCGACCAGCATTTTGTCTATGCGAATCATTATGGGCCTGGAGCTGGCTCCACCTTGAACTTTTACAGTCCCACCTTGGACACCGTCGTCAGCTACGGCGTGAGCAGCACGACTTACAACTTTACTTTCAATGGCCAGACGAGCGATTTCGCCGTCGGCATGCTTTCCACGTCTTTGAATGCCGCGCATGGCATCACCAGCTACCCCATTCTGGAGTTGAACACGCTGGTGTCATACCTTGGGCTGCCAGCGCTCATTTACGGCCATGGCTCCAATGGGCCGCGCCTCGGGGCCAATACGGTCGAAGTCCTGCTGCCCTACAATTTCCCCGGAGGAACAGGCGATGATAGCTATGGCATCGGCTACAGATACAACAGCAGTCTTGCTGGCGATTCGATCGTCGAAGGTGGCGACTCCAGCGGTCCGACCTTCATCCCGTGGCATGGGAGTCTGGCGCTTGTCGGCACCCATTCGGTCGTTGGAACGATCAGCAGCGTTCCGTATTCCATCGACAATTTCATCCCGATTTATCTCGACCAGATGGAAACGTTCGGCATCGATTTCAGCGTCGTGCCGGAACCCTCGCGTTTCCTCCTGCTGCTGCTCGGCGCTTGCGCCCTGCTGCGGCGCAGGCACCGTGCACTACGCGAATGACTCACGACACGGCGCAAAAGGAAATCGACTGGCTTTACAGCACGCAACTCTTCGGCATCAAGCTGGGGCTCGACAATGCGCAACGACTGCTGCGCGAGCTGGGGCTGCCTGCCGGTGGTCAGAAATTCCTCCACGTCGCCGGAACGAATGGCAAAGGCTCCACCTGCGCCTTCATGCACTCGATTTTGAAGCAGGCGGGAATCAATGCTGGTTTGTTCACTTCGCCGCACTTGGTTCACTTCGGCGAGCGCATTCGGGATGCGGAGCGCATGATTTCGTCGGATGAGATCTCTGCGGGCATCAACCGCCTGCGTGAGCGTGTTTCAGGCTGGAATCCGCATCCGACATTCTTCGAACTGACGCTTGCCCTGGCGCTCGAATGGTTCGCGCGGCGAGGAAATCCTTGGGTGGTCCTCGAAACGGGCTTGGGAGGACGTTTGGACGCCACGAACGCCCTCCTGCCTGCCGTGAGCGTCATCACGCCGATTGGCTGGGATCACATGGACATGTTGGGGGACACGCTGGCGAAGATCGCCGCTGAAAAAGCCGGGATCATCAAGCCGGGAGTGCCCGTGATCACGATGACGCAGGAGACGGAGGCGTTGCAGGTCATCCAAACAACCGCTGTGGAGCGTGCTGCGCCGCTCACGGTGCTCGAAACCGCGTGGAGCCGCGAAACAGGTCTGCCAGGGCCGCATCAACGCTGGAATGCAGCGATGGCTGTCGCTGCACTGAAAGCTGCAGGCTTTGATTTTGCCGAAAACGTGATCCTAAGCGGCCTGCGTGAGGTGGAATGGCCAGCCCGCTTCCAAAAGATCCGTCCCGGCGTCGTCATTGACGGTGCGCACAATCTGGACGCCGCCCGTGTGCTGGTGCGGACGTGGCAAGACCAGTTCCCGCAGCAGCGGGCGCAGGTCGTCTTCGGGGCGGTGGCGGGCAAGGATGTTTCCGGCGTGTTGCGAGAGATCGCGTCCATCGTGGAAGGCTGGCATTTCACGTCCTTTGGATCACCCCGGGCGCTGCCTGCAGAAGAGCTTTGTCGTGTTTGGGAGGGGTTGGGACTTGAGCCAAGGCCGTTGGCCGCGCATGCCAGCGTGGCGGAAGCGCTTCATGCGGCGGGTGGTGCACAACCTGTGCTCATCGCAGGTTCACTTTACCTGGCAGGAGAGGCCATCGCGTTGATTGAGGGGCAGGCGGATGCTTTTGAGCGCAGTGCTCAGTAGGTTTTGGCTTTTTTTGTCCCAGTCCCGGCATTGACAGCGGGGGCATTCCATCGCTACTCAGAAGGCCGCCCTCTCATGAACCTGCCCAACAAGCTCACACTCTCCCGCCTGGTACTCACCGGCGTGTTTGTGGCGGTTTTTTACCTGCCGTGGGAGAACGCGGTCTCGGTGGCGATGATCATTTTCGGCATCGCCTCGGCCACGGATTATTTTGACGGCCAAATCGCGCGGGCACGGGGCATCGTGACGAATTTTGGCAAGCTGTTTGACCCGCTGGCGGACAAAATCCTCATCGCCGCTGCCTTCATCATGCTTTCGGCCGACAAGACGATCCCGGAGGATCTGCGGATGCCAGCGTGGATCACCATCATCATCCTGGCGCGGGAGTTTTTCGTGACGGGCATCCGGCTGGTGGCGGCAGGGCAGGGCGCGGTTTTGTCCGCAGAGAAGCTGGGGAAGCACAAGATGCTCTGGCAGATCCTCACCGTGCTCTATTTCATGATGCGCCAAGCTTCGACGGAGCCGTTGTTCGGCTTCACACGGCCCGCGTTCATTGCCAACCCGGACACCGAGCGCCTCGTGTCCTACGCCATCGTTTATTTCACCACGCTGCTGACATTGGTGTCCGGTTTCAGCTATTTCTGGAAGAACCGGCGCTTGTTTGACGATGCGTGACTCACCGCTTTCCATGAACGCCGAAACAGCTCTCGCATCCCTCAATCTGACCCTGCCACCACCGCCGCCACGCGGCGGTGTTTACAAGCCCGTCGTCATCGTGGGCAACATGGCCTACGTCTCCGGCCACGGCCCTTTCCTGGGTGATGGCGAATACATCTGCGGCCGGGTCGGCGCGGATCTGGATCTCGACGCGGGCAAGGCCGCTGCCAAACAAACCGCTCTAGCGCTCCTGGCCACGCTGAAGAGCGAACTTGGAAGCCTGGACCGCGTAAAGCGCGTGGTGAAGCTGCTCGGCATGGTGAATAGCACGCCCGATTTCCCTGACCATCCGAAGGTCATCAACGGATGCAGCGAGCTGTTCGGTCAGGTTTGGGGCGATGAGCATGGCATCGGCGCACGCAGCGCGGTGGGCATGGGTTCGCTGCCGGGGAACATCGCTGTGGAGATCGAGGGCATCTTCGAGCTGCACGACGCGTGAGCATGAAAAACCCGCGCCGCAGATGCGGGCGCGGGTTGCATCAAACCGGTGGCTTAGAACCAGCGCGAGCCAAAACCCAGGCCGCTCGTGCCCCAGCCGCTGTAAGGAGCGCAGCGCCCGTGATAACCGCCCCAAGGATGGTGGTTGTAGCCGGTCAGGAACGGCGTGTAACGATAGGCCGGACGCTGGTAGCTGCTGAAGTAATAAGGGCGCTGGTAATGCGACGAGGCGTAGTATGGCCTGCCATAGTAGGGGCGGCTGGCGAAGGCCGGGCTGCTGCGCACCGTGTAGAACTGGCCGCGGTTCATACCGCCCAGGACCGTGCCGCTGCGTTGATAGTTGCTGGCACCATAGTAGCCGCCAGTGGGGTAATACGGGTATTCGCACGAAGTCAGCAGCAGCACCGCGCCGACGGACAGGATCACAGAAAGCCGAAGCCAAGGAGTTTTCATATGTGTGAGGATGTTTACTCCGAGCAGTAGCGCACAACGGCACCCGCCTTGGCAATCAGGAAAATCTCCTCCTGGCGAGGTAAAATTGCGCCTCGCTTGAGTGGCTTTGAAGATTATGGCCGCAGACGGCTGCGTTGATCAAAAACCAATGATCTGGAAGGGCAGGCTGTCCCGCACCTTCACATCCGAAGGCGTGCTCATGAGCTTCACAAACTGACGCGCCCACTCCCGGATGGCAAACTTGGCCTGTCCCAAAGCAAACAGTTCCTGTGGAAAGAAGATAAACAGGGTCTTTGCCTCCTCCTTGTCGGCAAACTCGAACCAGGACTTGCGTGTTTTGGGTTCGATGACCATGCCTTCGATGGCGATCTGCCCACGGGCCGGTTTTGCCAGCAAATCGCCCACCATGGGCAGGGTCACCAGGTCCACGGCCTCACGCACGACCAGCCCCGTCAGTGTGTTGGGTTCCCATTCGAGAATGGAGAGCTTCAGGGTCATGGCGTCCTTGGCAGGAGCATCCACGAGGGTGAATCGCGGTGTTTTGGCAGACTTGAAGGCGCGGGTGAATTTTTCGTGCGCGTAGTCGGCGAGCTGAGACACTTTCTGGGTCCGCCGCTCCTGGCTAAACTCCAGTTTGGTGAGATGCTGCTGCATCGGCCGCAGGTGATCCGAGATCACTGGGGCGATGTAGATTTTTTTCACGTTCTCCGCCGCTTTTTTCACACGCGGGTCCGGGTTCCACCAGTTGCCGAGGAAGGGCGAGCGCTTGCGGTCTTCAGTCAGTTTCGCTGCATTGGGCAGAAAGCTGGAGGGCTTCACCTCCACGGCTGCCACCACGCTCTTCGCAGAACGGCAGGAGAGCAGCATCCAGGGCAGGATCAGGCAAAGAGTGGTGCGGGTTAGCATCGAAAAATAAGGGCACTTTCATACGTCTGAGGGCGCAGGATGGCAAATATTTCATCTTCATCGGCATGTGGCGGCGGCTGCCACCCGCCCGGCACAAACATCTGCGCATCATTTGCGCCAATCATCGCAGGATGTTAGCTTTCCGTCCCCTCTGCTGGCGCTCCTGCTGGTGAAGAACCCCGTTCTGACCGTAATTTCCCCCTTTTTCCATGGCCTGGCTTTCCTCTTTCGGCACTCTCGGTGAGATTCTCAGCTTCCTCATCCTCCTCCTGGAGGTCATCCTGGTCTTCAACCTCATGATCGTGGTCCACGAATGGGGTCATTTCCTTGCCGCCCGCTGGCGTGGACTGAAAATCGACAAGTTTTACATCTGGTTCGGCAAGCCGATCTGGAAAAAGACCATCAACGGCGTGGAATACGGACTCGGCAGCATCCCCGCTGGTGGATTTGTGGCCCTGCCGCAGATGGCACCCATGGGTGGCCTCGAAGGTGAGACCAGCACGGAACCGCTTCCGCCCATCACCCCGCTCGACAAGGCCATCGTCGCCTTCGCCGGTCCATTGTTCAGCTTCATGCTTGCCTGCGTGTTTGCCGTGGCTGTTTGGCTCGTCGGCAAACCTCAAAGCGAGGCGCACACCACCACCATCGTCGGTCGTGTGGAACAAGGCAGCCCCGCCATGCAGGCAGGCATTCTCCCCGGTGACAAGGTGCTTAACGTGGACGGCCAGCCGGTGAAACGCTTCGAAGGACTCGTGGACAGCGTGCGCTGGAGCGTCGTGGCCAGCGAGGGAGATAAGATCGCCTTTGAGGTGGAACGTCCCGGTCAAGGCGTGATTAAATTCGACGTTGATCCGAAGTCCTGGCCGAAGTCCGACCAGCCCGCTGCGCCCACCTCCTGGTGGAGTGCCATTTTCAAGCGCCCTGACCTGCGCTCCGTCGGTCTTGAAGGCCAGATGACTCCCATGGTCGGCAGCATCGCCCCAAACAGCCCGGCAGAAGAAGCGGGACTCAAAGCCAACGATCTCGTGGTCAAGGCCGATGGCAAACCTCTGCGCAGCATGGGAGAGCTGGGAGATTACATCAGAGCCAACCCCGGCAAGACGATCATGCTTGATGTCGAACGCGATGGCAAAGCCCTTCAAATTCCCGTTTTGCCGCGCATTCCAGATGAGAGCAATCTGAAGGAATTCACTGAGGATAAAAAAGAATACCCGATGATCGGTGTGGCCTGGGATGTGGAGGGCAAGCGCACCCCCGTCACTCTCACGCCCTGGGAGCAGATCAGCGACGCTGTGCGTCACATGGGCAACCTCGTCTCCAAGCTGGTCTCGCCAAAGTCCGACCTCAGCCCCGCGCACATGAGCGGTCCTGTGGGTGTCGGTCGTCTCTATTACAAGCTCTTCCAGCATCCCGATGGCTGGCGTCTCGTGTTGTGGTTCAGCGTCGTCTTCAACATCAACCTCGCCATTCTCAACATGATGCCGCTGCCCGTGCTCGACGGCGGTCACATCACCATGGCCGCGATCGAGGCCATCCGCCGCAAGCCGGCGCAGGGGCGCATCCTCGAATACGTGCAGACCGCCTGCGCCTTGATGCTGTTTGGTTTCATCATCTTCGTCACCCTCAAGGACACCGGCGATTTCTTCGGCGGCGGTGCCAAAGATGGCAAGGAACTGAAGATCCAATGGCTTTCCAAGGAACAGCGCGCTGCCAAGGCCGCCCCAGGTGCCTGATTTCCGCCCGCCATGCGCGTCCTCATCCTCGTCGAAAACCTTCCGGTGCCTTTCGACCGGCGCGTGTGGCAGGAAGCCTGTGCGCTGCGTGACGCCGGGCATCAGGTCACGGTGATCTGTCCGCAGATGCGCGGCTACACGCAGCCGGAGGAAGTGCTCGAAGGCATCCAAATCTACCGCCACTGGATCAGTGGCGAGGCCAGCTCCGTCGGCGGCTTTGTTTCCGAGTATGCCTCTGCCTTGTGGGGTGAATTCCGCTGTGCGCTCAAGGCTTGGCGTCGCGGAGGCTTCGATGTGATTCATCTCTGCAATCCGCCCGATCTGCTGTTCTTCGTCGCCCTGCCCTTCAAACTCTTCGGCGGCGTGAAGGTCATCTTTGACGTACATGACCTGTGGCCGGAGATGTTTGAGGCCAAGTTCGGCAAACGCGGCCTCATGTACTGGGCCGTGCGACTCGCCGAGCGCTGCACGCTCGCCCTCGCCAATGTCGTCATCGCCACCAATCAAAGCGTGCTCCGCGCCGTGAAGGAACGCGGCAAGCTGCGGGATGACCGCGCCTTCGTCGTCCGCACGGCTCCGAACCGCATGAAAACCACGGCGGAGCCGGATGAATCACTGCGGGTGGGAAAAAAACACCTCGTCGGCTACATCGGCGTCATGGGCAATGCCGATGGCGTCGATTACCTTGTCCGCGCCGCCGATCACATCGTTAAAACGCGAAAGCACGCCGACGTGCAGTTCCTCCTCATGGGGTCCGGCCCCGAGCATTCCGAATTGCTCAAGTTGCGTGACCAGCTCGGCCTCCAGGACCACATCAGCATGCCTGGGCGTGTCAGCGACGAGTTTTTATGCCGCGCCCTGCGCACCATCGACCTCGGCGTCGCCTGCGATCCCATCAACGCTTACAACGACCACTGCACCATGAACAAGGTGCTCGAATACATGGCCTTCGCGAAACCGATCGTCATGTTCGGCACCGTCGAGGGCCGTTTCTCCGCCGGAGACGGCGCCGTCTATGTCATGGAAAACAGCGCCGAACAGCTCGGTGATGCCATTCTCGCCCTTCTGGATGACGAACCCCGCCGCCAAACCCTCGCCGCCGCTGGACATGCGCGTTTGACCCAGGAACTGAACTGGGAACGCAGCGTGGAGCAACTCCTGGCAGCGTATCAGGCCGCTTGAAGCGCGAAGGATCCAAAAAGGGAAATCTCCTGGGGTTGTAAGGTTTATTTTGGGATTGTCGGGCGGGCGGTCTTGCTAAGCGGGCCACTTGCACTTAAAGCCTCCCATGCAATCGGCGCAGAACCAAGGCGGTGACGCCATCAAGTTCGAACCCTTCGCGCCGCCCTCGACGGCGGAGCTGGATGTCCTTATTCCCGGCTACCAGTTCCTCGAATTCATCGACAGTGGCGGCATGGGGGCGGTGTACAAGGCGGTGCAGAAAAGCCTCAACCGCACCGTGGCTGTGAAGCTGCTGCCCCAGGTGCATCGCAATAAAGCCACCTTCGCCGAGCGTTTTCGGCGCGAGGCCGAGGCGCTCGCCCGGCTCAATCATCCGCACATCGTCGCCGTGCATGACTTTGGCGAGACCGCCGACGGCCAGATGTATTACACCATGGAGTTCGTCTCCGGCATGGACTTGCAGCACCTGCTCAAGCGCGACTCGCCCGAGCCACGGCAGATCCTCAAAATCATCACCCAGGTCTGTGAGGCGCTGCAGTTCGCGCACGAGCGCGGCATCGTGCATCGCGATGTTAAACCGGCGAACATCCTCATCGACGAGCGTGGGAATGTGAAAGTGGCGGACTTCGGCTTGGCGAAAGTCGTCGGCCCGCAGTCGGCGGATTATACCGCCACCGGCACGACGCTTGGCACGCCGGACTACATCGCGCCCGAGGCGCTCGATCACGACGGGAAGATCGACCACCGCGCGGACATTTACTCCCTCGGCGTGATGATTTATGAGATCTTCACCGGGCACCTGCCCAAGGGCGCATGGGAGCCGCCCTCCGTCCGCTCCGGTGCTGACAAGGGCATCGACGTCGTCGTCAGCAAGGCGATGCAGAGCAACCCGGAGAAGCGCTACCAGCACGTCAGTGACATGACGCAGGTGCTGGAGAAGTTGCTCAGGAACAGCGACAACTGGAAAAATTTCCGCCGCTTTCCCAAGAGTGTGGTCGCCGCTCCCGCTGAGAAACTGGGCCGGATTCCCACCGACGCTGACACAATCCAGATCCAAACCCGCAAGCCTCTGGCATCGTGGCCTGCTAAGGCGGCGGCCTTGCTCCTGCTCAGTGCACTGACCGCCTTTGGTTGGCGTGCGGTGCGGCCTGCCACAGCCTCGGGGCTCGTTTCACCCTCCGTGTCGGTCGTAGAGCAGGCTCATGCAGCTCCAGAGCAAGTGAGGCTGGCCGAGTGGGTCTTCGCACACGAAGGATTTCTCAATGTCATCACTCCTGCCACAGCGGAGAAGGACATGGGCGGGAATGCCGACGTCTGGCAGATGGATCGATTGAGGAATGACCCTTTCACTGTCTGGCGGGTCTGTTTTGCCGTCTCTGGTCTGCCGATCTCCAATGAAATCGACCTGAAGGAACTCGTCGCTCTGCTCAAAGCGGCAGGCACGGTCACCAACCTCAATCTGCGTGGTCTGCAAGTGCCTGTAAAAGCACTGAACCACCTTTCCAGTCTCAGCAACCTCAGCAACCTCGATCTCACCGCAAGTCCGGTGATCACTCGTGAAGCCCTGCCCTATCTCTCATCCTGCAAGCAGTTGAAACTGCTGCGCGTGGGCGACTCAGGACTCCCCGTGGATCATGCGGTTGTGGAGGAGTTGCGCCTCTTGCTACCGGACTGTGATATTCACGAAAACTGACCCAAGAATTCACCTCAACCCACGCACATCCCATGAAAAAGCAGTCCCAAAGCAGCAAGGCGGCCAGCGTATCTTCCAAGAAGACGATCCGCAAAAGGGCGAAATCAAGTTCTGCAGTCATCAAAGAAAGCGACGCTTTGAAGCACCCGGTGTCGAAGGCGTCTGCTTCGACGCGGAAAACGAGCGCCGGCTCACTCACGGTGATGGCCAGCGGGGAGTTTGCCATCGGCACCACCACGGTTGAAAAAGAACCTACCAAGAAGGGGTGGTTCCGGCGGTTCTTCGGCGTCACGCGTCAGAAGCCACGTCTGCTCTGGATCGGCGACGCACTCGTGCCCACCGGCTTCGCCACCGTGACGCACGCTGTGTTGAATCATCTTCAGCATGACTGGGATGTCGTCGTCTCCGGCATCAACTATGATGGTTCCGAACACGAACTGCCTTATCAAGTCATGCCCGCCTGCCAGGGCGGAGACATGTGGGGCATGAACCGTTTTGCGCATCTCTGTGCTGAGTTCGATCCCGCCGCTGTCATCATCAACAACGACTGGTGGAACGTGGCCCAGTTCGCTAAGATCGCACCGAAGGGCGTTCCCATCATCGGTTACATGCCTGTGGACGGTGGCCACCTTGATCCGGCGGCCATGCAGGAGCTGAATAAACTGAATGCCGCCGTGTGGTACACGAACTTCGGCCACCGTGAGGCTGTGAAAGCTGGATTCAAAGGCAAACGGCATGTCATTCCGCATGGCATCGACACCGCGTTGTTCCAGCCGATGAATCGTTCGGAAGCACGTCGCCTGCTCGATCTGAACGTGCCGCGCAATGCTTTCATCGTCGGCAATCTCAACCGCAACCAGCCGCGCAAGCGCCTGGATCTCTCCATTCACATCTTCGCCGACTGGATCAAACAGCACTGCGTCTCCAACGCCTTCCTGCTCCTGCATTGTGCTCAAAAAGACACCGGCTGGGATCTGCGCCGCGTCGCCGCTTTCCACGGCATCGCTGATCGTCTGCTGCTCACTGGCTGCGATGACATTCGCGGCCTGCAAAGCCCTCAGCATCTCCAGCGCATCTACGGCAGCCTCGACGTGCAGATTTCCACCACGCTTGGCGAGGGCTGGGGCCTCACCACCATGGAAGGCATGGCCTGCGGCATCCCGCAGATCGTGCCGGACTCCTCCGCCTTGGCCGAATGGGCCGTGCCTGCGGTGAAAATCCCGTGCTCCAGACTGCTCATGAACCCCGAGATCAACACCACGGGTGCTCTCGTCGATCACGCCCCGTTCGTGGCTGCCTTGCAGTCGCTTCACACCGACAAAGAACTTCGTTCGCGCCTTTCCGCGCAGGGCATGGAGCATGTTCGTCGTGATGCCTTCGACTGGCACAACATCGCACAGCAGTTTCACTCCGTCCTAGCTCCCGACGTTCGCAAAAAATCCGCGAAAGGGCTTCAGCGAGCGTGAAAAATCGTCGGCCATGAATTTCCAGCCAATAGGTGAGGTGCTTCCAGCCGAGACACCTGCGGTGAAAATGGCTGTAAACCAACATCAACCACATCGTTCGATCTACAGTGGGTATCTACGACCGAGATTACATGCGACCCGATTATGTGCCGCGCCGGGCACGGAAGATTCCTCCAGTGACCCAAGGAATGCCTTACTGGCGAATCATGTACGTGGGCATCGTGCTCATTTTGGGAGGAATCGCGGCAACAGTGTGGTTTGGAAACAGCAAAACCCCGGCGAAAGTCCAGAAGCAAGCCCCTGTGCAAGCACCGCAGACAAACGCCGAGCAAACGGGTCCGCTCGAAGTCAATTCAGCCACTTATGAACAACTCCGCGCTGTTCCACACATGACTGATGCCATGGCCAGACATCTCATCCAATTGAGGCCGTTTCGGAAGTGGGAGGATTTAGATGCGGTTCATGGTATCGGCCCCAAAAGGCTCGAAGCACTTCGTGAACATCTTTTCATCGCCCCACATTCTCAGGTTCCAATTCAGGAAAAGAAGCCAGCAACACCTTGAAGCTGTTTTTCCGAGGCAGCTAGAATGACTACTTCAGCGGCCAGAAAAACGGCACCATAATGAGGATAACGGCGAGGGCGAGGACGCTGAGGCCGCCGCCGACCTTGAGGAAGTCGCTGAAGCGGTATTTGCCGGGGCCATAAACGAGGATGCAGCTTGGCTCGAAAGGCGTGAGCACGGAGACGGAGGCGCTGAGCATGACGCCGATGGCGAAGGAACGGGCGCTGGCACCCATGGTGGTGGCGGCCTGCATGGCGACGGGCAGTACGACCAGCGCGGCGGCAGCGTTCGACATCGGCTGCGTGAGCAGGATGCTCAGCACGCAGAACCCGGCGAAGACGGCGAAGACGCCCCAGGGCTGAAGGAGCGTGGTGATGGCATCGGCGACCATGACGGCGGCACCGGAGCTTTTCATGGCCTCCCCAAAGGCCAGCATGCCGCCGATGAGGATGAGCAGCCGCCAGTCGATGTTTGCGTAGGCGTTTTCGAGGCTGATGCAGCGCATGAAGACGGCCAGCATGGCGACGAGCACGAAGGAGATCGTGTCCGGCACCCAGCCAAGGCTGCTGGCGAGCACGGCGGCGGCGAAGGCGGCGAGGAGAATGAATCCGCGCCGCTGCGTCTCGGTGCTAAACTGATGCTGGTTGATGAGCACCATCTCGCCACCGGCTTCAAAGTCGTGAAAGCGCTCCTTCGGCCCTTGCAGCAGGAGAACGTCGCCGGCCTGGAGCTTTTCATCCGCCATGTGGCGCATGAGGGAGCGGTCCCCACGCATGAGGGCCAGCGCCGAGAGGCCACTGCGCTGGCGAAAGCGGCTTTCCCGCAGGGACTGGCCGACGAGGCCGCTGCGCTGGGTGAGCACGACTTCGGCCACGAGCGCCTCGCGCATGTCGATGCCGGAATCACGCAGGTGGGCGTCCTCCAGGATGTCGATGCCCTCGATTTTCTTCACCTTGATGAGGTTTTCGACCTTGCCGGCGACGAGCACGACATCCCCCAGCTCGAAGCGGAGATGGCGGCCGGCAGGGAGCATCTGCTCGCCACGTCGCAGGCTGATGACCTGGAATTCAAGCGCGGAGAAATCCGATGCAAACACCTCCTGGCCGATGAGCGGCGAACCATTGAGCACGACGACCTCGGCGAGGTATTCACGCATGGTGTCGCCCTGCGCGTCCGCCGCACGACCACGGCCGGAGAGCAGGCGCGTGCCAAAGACCGCCATGTAGGCAATGCCGGAGACCAGGATGACGATGCCCACCGAGGTGAACTCAAACATGCGCAGCGGTTCCATGCCCATGCGCTTGATGACGCCGCTGACGGCCACATTCGTCGAGGTGCCGATCAGCGTGCAGGTGCCGCCAAGGATGGAGGCAAAGGCCAGCGGCATGAGCAGGCGCGAGGGGGAGATCTTTAAACGCCGCGCCAGACCGATGACCGGCCCCACAAACACGGCGGTGATCGTGGTGTTGTTCATGAAGGCGGACAAACCACCCACCGCCGCCATCAGCACGGCAGTCAGCAGCACCGGCTGGCCGCCCAAACGCCGCGCCAGCAGGCCGCACAGCGCGTCCAGCACGCCGGATTCGCGCAAAGCGGCCCCGATCACGAAAATCGCGGCCAACATGATGAGCACGCGGTCGCCAAACCCGGCAAACGCGCGGTCCACGCTGAGGATGCCGGTCAGGACCAGCACGCAGAGCATGGACAAGGCCACCAAGTCCACGGAGATTTTCTCCGTGGCGTAGGCGATGACAACAGCGGCGAGCAGTGCGATGACGATCCAGGCTTCCATGAACAGACATCCTTGGCGCAGGGTGCGGGGCCGCTCAAGGCGCAAGCGCTGCAACAACCGCGTCGCAATGTTTTGGAAGCAACGTGCGCCGCGTGGCGTTATCTCGCGCTCTCATCGTCATGCGATTCACCACCTGCCTCATTTCATCCGCCCTGGCTCTTGCTTTCACCGCCCACGCGGCTCCGCGTGCCGAGCATGTCTTCATTGTCAGCATCGACGGAGCCAAGCCTGCGGTCGTGGCGGAGGCGGAGACGCCCACGCTGAAGAAAATCGCCGCTGAAGGCGCGGTCACATGGCAGGCGAACACGATTTTTCCTTCGATCACGCTGCCCTCGCACACCTCCATGCTCACGGGCGTGGGGCCGGACAAACATCAGATCCTGTGGAACGCCTTCACACCGATCCGGGGGCCAGTGAAGGTGCCTACGGTGTTCTCGCTGCTCAAAGCCACCGATCCCAAGGCCGTGACGGCGATGTTTGTGGGCAAGATCAAGTTCCGCCACCTGTGGCTGAAGGATACGGTGGATCTCTTCGACTTCGGCGGGCCACAGACGACAGCCCCGGTGGCCGGGTCTCCCGAGATCGAGAAGGACAAAAAGCCTTCACAAATGGTGGCGAAGCAGGCTGCGCCATGGATCAAGGAGCACAAGCCACGGCTATGCTTCATCCACTTTCCCGACCCGGACACCGCCGGGCACAAAGACGGCTGGGGCTCGCCTCAGCAAAAAGAGGCGCTCAAAGTCACCGACCAGGCCCTGTGGCAGGTCTGGCAGGCCATCAAAGACGCGGGCCTTGCCGATTCCAGCGTTATCATCGTCAGCGCCGACCACGGCGGTCACGACAAGACCCACGGTCTCAACACGCCTGATGACATGATCATTCCCTGGGTGGCCTGGGGCAAAGGAGTGAAGAAAAACTTCACCATCACCGACCCCGTGACGACCTATGACACCGCCGCGACAGCGCTGTGGCTGCTGGATGTGCCGCTCCCCGCCGAATTTGACGGCAAGGCGGTGACGAGCGCGTTTGAGTGAACACGGCGGCTGGAGGACCAGCCGCCCCACCTCAAACAACCGCAAGGATCAAACCAAGTCGATCAGCTCGCGCGCGGGCGCCCAGGTCATTGCGCTGTCTTTGTCGTAGAACGCACCTTCGAGCAGTTCGTCGTCAAAGTGGAAGCCGGTGGCGGTTTTTTTGAGCTTGGCGGCGATCTCCGCATCGGCCACGCCTCTTTTGAGCAGATACACCCGCACCGGGATGCACCAGCGCTCGCCGACGAAGCGCCACTCGGTGCTTTTCAGCGTCACGTCGAGCGCCGGCTTCGCATGCGCGGTATCATTCGCTGCAGCATCAGCTTTGGCGATGAGGTCGAGCACCCAGTCTTTTTCCACTTTCTTGCCCGGGCAGGTCTTCGAGGTCTTGGGGTCGTCCCGATGGAACAGCACGGTCTTGGCGTTCGCTGGGAGTCCTAGCCAAGCCAGCAGCACTTTCGTGGCGGCGGCGGCGGTCTTCCAGCAGTCGAGGCCGCGCCCGGTCTTCGCGCTTTCACTGTCGTAGTCTCCCAGCACTTCGATGCCGATGGAACGCTTGTTGAAGCTGACAGCGTGGATGCCCTTGCGGCGGAAGTCGCACATGCCCCAGAGCTGGTCGTCATCCACGAACAAATGCGGCCCGGAGGACCAGCCGAGCTGGTTTTGATAGTAACTTTGGATGTTTTTGATGTGCTGGGCGTTGAAGCCGTCCGGTCGCTGTGCCAGCGAGGGTGCGGCCGTGTGATGCAGCGTGATGGAATCACACCAGTCCGGCTTGGTAAGCGTGCCGAGAAGCTCCTGAAGACCCTGCGGGGTCCAGACTTTGCCAACGTTTTCGAATCCCATGATGCGGTGGTGGTTGAATTGAGCGAACGCGGCATTTCATCAACCCCGGCGCGGAATGTCGAGGAAAAAACCGCTCCCGGAGACACCGCGCTTGCCAAAGAGAAGGGCAGTCCCTAACCTCGCGCCCTCTATGAGCGAAAAATCACCTGTGAACTGGGAACAACTGGAGGCGAAGCCGGAATTTCGTGCGCTGCTGGCGAAAAAGAAGGCGTTCATCGTTCCTGCCTTTGTTTTCGGCATGCTGTACTATCTCGCTCTGCCGGTGCTCGTGGGTTATTTCCCAGAAATGATGAAAACAAAGGTCTGGGGCGAGGTCAACGTGGCCTACGTCTTCGCGTTGTCACAGTTCATCATGGCCTGGGTCATGGCCTTCCTTTATGTGCGCGTCGCCACCCAATGGGACAAGGCCGCCGCCGCCGTCATTCATGGCCAGGGCTGATCCTTCTCCCACTCGGCTTCCGTCATTCTGACTTCGTCATTTCCTTCCCATGTCCGCTCCTCTTATCATGTTCCTGGCCTTCGTCGGCCTCACGCTGCTCATCACCTTCTGGGCCGCGAAGAAAAACACCGGCGCTAGCGCCTATTTCGCCGCCGGGCGCAGCATCACCGGCTGGCAGAACGGTCTCGCCGTCGCGGGTGACTACATGAGCGCCGCCAGTTTCCTGGGGATCTCCGGCATGATCTACGTGGCCGGCTATGACGGCTTCATGTATTCCGTGGGCTTCCTCGTCGCCTACATCACTGTGCTGCTCATCGTCGCCGAGCCCCTGCGCAACGCCGGGAAATACACGATGGCAGACTTGCTCGCGTATCGCCTCAAACCACGGCCTGTGCGCGCACTCGCGTCCCTCAGCACACTGGTGGTCTCCACCTTCTACATGATCGCGCAGATGGTCGGCGCGGGCGCGATCATCAAGCAGCTCATCGGCATCGACTTCGAGCCGGCAGTGATCGGCGTGGGTGTGCTGATGCTCGTTTATGTCGTCTTCGGCGGCATGCTCGCCACGACCTGGGTGCAGATCATCAAGGCGCTGCTGCTCATGGTCGGTGCGCTGCTGCTCAGCTATCTCGTTCTCCAGTTCCACGAGTTCAGCTTCACCAAGTTCTTCCATGCCGTGGCCCACGCTGACTACGGTGGCAGTGCAGCGCCGAAGAACCTCATGGAGCCGGGCTTGAAATTCGGCGTCGCAGTCGCGGGGCCATGGGGGCCGATTGACCTGATCTCGCTGTGCCTCGGCCTCGTTCTCGGCACGGCCGGCCTTCCGCACATCCTCGTGCGCTTTTACACCGTACCGGACGCCAAAACCGCCCGCTCCAGCGTCGTCTGGGCCATGGCCATCATCGGGCTGTTTTACATCATGACCACGCTGTTCGGGTTCGGCGCGGCGACGATTATCGACAAAGCGACCCTGACCACCGCTGGCAAACTCGACGTCAACATGGTCGCGCCCGTTCTCGCCCAGGTGCTCGGCGGCGAGTTCTTCTTCGCCTTCATCAGCGCCGTGGCCTTCGCCACCATCCTCGCGGTCGTCGCTGGCCTCACGATGAGCGCCAGCGCCAGCTTCGCGCATGATTTTTACTCAAACGTCATCCATCACGGCAAAGAAAACCGTCCTGGTCAGGAAATCCGCGTCGCGCGCATCACCGCCTTCTGCGTCGGGGCCGCCAGCATCGCGTTCGCCATTTATTTGGGGCCGACCGTGAATGCCGCCTTCCTCGTAGGCCTCGCCTTTTCCGTCGCCGCGTCCGCCAACCTGCCGGTCATTGTGCTGAGCGTGTTCTGGAAGCGCTTCAACACTTCCGGAGCCGTCGCTGGTCTGGCTGTCGGATTGGTGGTGTCCATCGTGCTCATCCTGCTCAGTCCCAGCGGCATTTATGGCAAAGACGCCCCTTTCCCGCTGAGCAATCCTGGCATCGTCAGCATTCCCATCGGTTTCCTCGCTGCTTGGCTCGGCACCCTCCTCACGCCTCGTGATCCCGAGGCCGAGGCCAAATTCGCCGAACTCACCGTCCGTGCCCACACCGGCCTCGGTTCCGAGAAGGCCACGGCGCATTGAGATCGCGGAAAAGGATGGGAAAGCCAATTTTCAGGTGTCGGCATGGTGATTTGCCTTCACGCCACATCATGCCATGATGGGCGGCGATGGATGCCAATGGATTGCTGACCCTCCCTGGGCGCGTATTTTTTCACTTTCTGAGCTACCTCGGCCAGCTTGCCGCGCTGGCGGGCGAGCTCATGATCGCGCTGCGTTCCGGGGTGTGGCGGCTAAAACTGGTGGCGCAGCAGATCGTGGCCATCGGCTACGGCTCCCAAGGCGTGGTGATCGTGACCGGGGCCTTCACAGGTGCGGTGTTCACCTTTCAGAGCTACGCAAAGTTCAAGGAGTTCGGTTTTGAGACGACGGTGGGTGCGGTGGTCTCCGTGGCGCTGTGCCGTGAGCTCGGGCCGGTGCTGGCGGGACTCATGGTCGCTGGCCGCGTCGGCGCGGCGATGGCCGCAGACATCGGTACCATGAAAGTCACTGAGCAGGTGGATGCGCTGCGCGTCATGGGAGTGCATCCGGTGGATTACCTCGTGCTGCCACGCTTCCTGGCGATGATGATCTCCATGCCCTTCCTCGTGGCAGAGAGCATCTCCTTCGGCCTGATCGCCTCCTACATGGTGACGAGCTTCGGCTACGACATGCCCTCCGCGTGGTATCTCACGCACATGATCGACCACACGAACATGGAAGACCTGAGCATCGGCATGATCAAAGGCTTCGTTTTCGGCATGATCATCACGCTGATCTCCTGCCACCAGGGCTTGGCAGCGGAAAACGGTGCCGTGGGCGTCGGCACGGGCACCACGAACGCGGTGGTCATCTCCTCGCTGGTGCTGTTGATCGTGAATTTCTTCCTTTCCATCCTGCTGAACTACGTCTTCCCCATCGGCACCGTCTGACCATGGCCGCACCCGCCCCCAGCCCCGCCCCGAGCAACGACGCCGATGTCTTCATCGAGCTGCGGGATGTCCACAAGCGCTTCGGCAAGCAGGAGATCCTCTGCGGCATCAACCTCACGCTGAAGCATGGCGAGACGCTCTGCCTCATCGGCCCCAGCGGCGAGGGCAAGACGGTCACGATGAAGCACATCATCGGCCTCATCCGCCCGGACAGCGGCGATGTCTTCGTGGCAGGCATGCACGTCAACAAGCTCAAGGAGCGCGAGATGGCCCCGATCCGCCAGAAGGTCAGCATGCTCTTCCAGGGAGCCGCGCTGTTTGACCGCATGACCGTGGAGGAAAACGTGGCCTTCCCGCTGATCGAAAGCGGCGTGCGCGACAAGGCGGAGGTCAAACGCCGCGTGCTGGAAGCGCTGGAGGCCGTCGATCTCGCCGAGCATCTGGACAAATACCCCCCGGCACTCTCCGGCGGCATGCGCAAGCGCACCGGCATCGCCCGTGCCATCATCTGCCGCAGCGAGTGCATTCTTTACGACGAACCGAACTCCGGCCTCGATCCCATCGGCTCCGACATCATCGACCAGATGATTCTGCGCATGCAGAAGCGCTACGGCGTGACCTCCATCATCGTCACCCATGACATGCGCAGCATTTTCAAGATCGCCAACCGCGTGGCCATGCTCTACCGCGGCAAAATGCACTTTCTCGGCACGCCGGACGAGCTGCGTGCCTCACCAGACCCCATCGTGCAGGATTTCATCAATGGCCGTTCCGACGTGATCTGTTAAACCCACGTTTCACCCCACACCACCCCTTCCCATGATCGACAGCGACAAAAAAACCGAAATGCTCGTCGGGCTTTTCCTCTTCGTCGGGCTGCTCCTGCTCGGCGGCCTCATTTTGCAATTCGGCCGCGTGCGCGAGGTGTTCAAGGACACCTACGAGCTACGCGTGGCCTTTCCAAACGCCTCCGGCATCAAGGAAGGCTCCCCCGTTTTTCTCGGCGGCTCCCGCGTCGGCAAGGTGAAGAACAAGCCCAAGCTCAACACCACCTTCTCCGGCGTCATCATCGACCTTGAGCTCTTCAAGGACGTCATGATCCCAGCGGACGCCACCTTCGCCGTCGGCTCCGCCGGCCTGATGGGGGACGCCCTCATCGAAATCAAGCCCAGCGGCAAGGAGACCGATGTCTTTCTCCCGCACGACTACGATCAAATCATCGAGGGAGAAAAAGCCGGTGGCCTCTCCGATCTGCAAAGCACTGCCAAAAACGTCGGCGACAAGGTCGATGTGGTCCTCGACGAGGTCAAAATCGCCCTTCAGGACGTGAAGCAGGCCATGAGCAAGATCAACAAAGGCGCTCTGGCCGACACCACCATCCAGGACTTCAAGGAAGGCATGGAGCACCTCAACAGCACGCTCAAACGCGTCGATGAAAAGGTGCTCGGAGAAGACAACGCGCTCACGCTCAAAACCGCGCTCACCGACCTCAAAGACGCTGCCGCCAGCTTCAAAAGCGCCGCCAAAAACGTCGAAGACTCCAGCAGGAAGCTCGGCCCGATGTTTGACAAGCTCGACCCCGCCATTGCCAAGGCAGACAAAGTGATGACCACAGCGGATGAGTCCCTCCAGTCCATCAAAAAAGCCGCCGACAGCTTCTCCGCCGCCGCCGCGAACATCTCCTCCAGCAAAGGCCTGCTCGGTGCCCTCATGAACGACCAGCGCCTCATGGCCGACTTCCGCGACCTGATCTACAACTTCAAAGTCAACGGCCCGCTCTGGTACAAAGACACCGCTGAGAAAATGCGCTCCGGGGAGCTGAAGAAACCAACCGAGGAGCAGCCCAAGCGCGGCATCTTCCGTTAGCAGGCCGCCTGTTGAAAAACCTCCCGCGGTGAGAAGTCAGAGGTGAAAGGTGAGAATTGTCATCTGCGGCAGCGCCACTCTGACTTTTGACGTCTTTCCCGTTCCTTTATGTTTTTTCAGCCGACCAACAAGACTCACTCGGGCGGGGAGGGCGGCCTGTCGAAGATCAACTGCAAGAAGCGGCGGCTTGGATTGCCGCTGGTGAGCGGATCACGCGCCCGTAGGGTCTGCACCGGGCCATCGGTGACGATCTCCAGTGTCAGGGCGTCCCAGCCATCTAAATTGTCCGTTGATTGCGCACCGTAAGTGACATCCGGCATGTCTTTGGGACGTGTGAAGGTCAGGGTCAGGCCGTTGGCATCACGCACAGGCAGCAATGCCGGATTGCGGCTCATCGGATTCATGCCGAGAGCATATTCGACGAGGTTTTTCCATCCGTCGCCATCAGGATCGGAGTCATCGTCAGCAAGACCTGCCGTAATCTGCTCCGGGGAGAAGTACTGCGTGCGCCAGTTGCTCATGGACTGGCCCTGAATGAGAAGGGTGCCGGACGCCGAGCCGTTGTAGTTGGAGTCATTGACGACCGCCAAGACCGCGTGGCTGCCGTGGCTCGTGGGCGCGCTCGCGGAGCCATTGTAGGTGATGTCGATGGTCAGACCGCCCGGTGTGCTGCTGGCGGTGACTGATTTGGGGGTTCCATCATAGGTCTGCGTCAGCGTCATGTCATCGAGCGTGACAGTGGCAGTGCCTTTGGCAACGGTGATGCTGAAGTCCTGCGTGGCCGCCGTGCCGATGCCATTGCTGGCGGTGACAGTCCCGGTAAACGGTCCGCCAGCAGTCGTGGGGGTGCCAGAAATGGCCCCGGACGGGTTCAAACTCAGACCTGCTGGCAGCGCTCCGGAAGTCAGTGCAAATGTGGGTGCCGGAGAGCCGCTGGCCGTGTATGAAAAACTGTAGGCCGTGCCGACGGTGCCGGAAGCGGGTGGCGGGCCATTGGTGAAGGCTGGCTGTTGGTTGATAACGATGTTAAACGCCTGCTCCGAGGTTCCCGCGACATTCGTCGCGGTCACCGTGCCCGCAAACGTCCCAATTGCGCTAGGCGTGCCGGAAAGGACGCCGGCCGGACTCAGAGTCAGCCCGGTGGGCAGGGGGTCGGTGGTGCTGAAGGTGGGTGCCGGTGATCCCGTGGCGGTGAACGTGTGGCTGTAGCCAATGCCTAAAATGCCTGCAGGAGCGGCGTTACTAGAGATCGCCGGCTTCTGATGAACGGTGATGCTCACATTCTGCGTGGCCGCTGTGCCGATGCCATTGCTAGCCGTGACGACGATGCCGGTGTATTCGCCCGTCTGCGTTGGCGTGCCAGAGAGAACCCCCGTACTGCTCAGACTGAGGCCTGGCGGCAGCGTGCCCGTGTGTGAAAAGGCCGGCGCAGGGAAACCAGACGCGGTATTGACGAAGTTGTAAGCCGTGCCCACCACTGCGGTGCTAGGTGGCGGGCCGTTGGTGATGACCGGGGCCTCACCCACTGTCACGGTAAACATCTGGGAAACCGTATTCCCATCCAGATCCGTCGCAGTCACCGTCACGTTGCTCTGGCCGATTGAGCCACCATTGATCTGCAGGCTGCTGCTGCTGATGCCACTGCCGTCCACGGTTGTGCTGATGCTTGCGCTGACGGCGGTGGAATTCGTATTGCCGGTGATGGCGTAAGTGATCAATGGCACATTCTTGGTGGCAGACGTAATGGAAACCATCTTGGTCGTGTCCATCACCGTGCTGGCGCTTGTGAGCGGCCAATCGGTCAGGGAAGTGTTGGAGACACCTCCGACGTTGACCAAGGAATCGACGGTCGGTAACGCGGCGATGGCCTCTGCCACAGCCATGCCATTTCCGGCGACGCGGGCGAAAGCAGTGAAGCCACCGTTCTGGCCGTCAAGAATCGAGCTGTTATCGGCGAGGTTGACAAAGAACTGATTCGTGGCGCTGTTCGGATCCCCGCCAATTTTGGCCATGGCCACCGTGCCGCGAGAATTGGAGTTGACCGGTTCATTGACGGGTGAAGGAGCCGTGGTGATCGGGGAGAAGTTATTCGGTGCAGACTGGACTTTGAAGGCACCACCTTGAACGATAAAGCCCGGAATAGAACGGTGGAAGACCGCTCCATCATATTTGTTGGTGGTGTCCGAGACACCGAAGTTCCGCACATAGCTGAGGAAATTGGCCACAGTTTGTGGTGTCGCGTTCTGGGTCTGTGTCGTCGTATCATAGAGGATGAAATCCATGGTGCCCTGGTTGGTCACCATACGTGCGGCAGACGTCGTATCGGGGTCGGTGAACTTGTCTGCCAGAGGAACGGAGACATTACCCCCGGCTGTCGTGACTTGAGCAGGTATGGAAGTGGCGACCACGGGCGGTAGCACGACGCGCAGTGTCAAGGTGGTGCTAGCAATCGCGCCGCTGGCGAAAGTTGCGGTCATGGGACAGTTGTACACCCCATACACGGTCGGGGTGCCGGTCACCTGACCGGTGGAACTATTGAAGGTAAGCCCCGTGGGCAGCCCCGTGATGTTCCAGGAACTGCGTGTGGAAAGAGTGGTGACCACCGCCTGGTAGGTGAAGGGATGGTTGTAAGGGATCTGATGGTAGGCGGCACTGGTGAAGCCATCCTTGGTGGACCTGGTCACCACAGACGAGAATGCCGAGTTGCTGATAGCGATGCCGTTATTAAAAATGGCGCGGACTTTGAAATCATATGACTGGCCCGGACTCAGGCCGGGCAAGGTGATGCTGGTGGCATTGGCACTGGCTGTGCCGAGCTTCTTGAAATTATTCGCTGACGCCGGGCTGTATTGGATTTCGTAGCCGGTCTCCGCACTGGAATTGTCCGCCCAGGTGAACAGGACAGAGGAGTCGTTTTGCACCGTGGCCGTGAAACCCGTGGGAGCCGTGAAGGGGGTGCTAATGGCGTAAGTGTTTGAGTGCGCGGCGGTAAAACTGGTGGGGCTAGCGGCGGTTCCTTTAAAGCCGCGAATGCGAAACTCATAGGAGGTGCCCGGTGACAAACCGGGGAAGTTCACATTGGAAATGCTAGCCCCGGTGGAGCCTGCCAAGGCAAACGACGCAGGCGGGACCCGGTACTCGTAAAAATACCCGGCTTCCCCAGAGGCGTTGTCCACAATGGCCAGCCTCACGGCAGTTTCATTGGTGTTGGTTACAAAGGCGATGGCGGGATTATTGAAATCGAAGTTCCCGATGGTGATGGCATTGCTGTAAGCCGAAATGTTTCCTTCGGTGGCGGTCCCTGAATAGGAGGCTACCTGAAGGGTGACGGTATTGCCTGCGGGGAGAGTAAGAGCGATCAGCACATTTCCGGTGCCAGCTGTGGTCGCAGTCGTGTTGACAGCGCCTGAGAGCACCTGGAGATGCGACACACCGTCCACAAAAATGTCCCAGCCGGTTTCGTTGGTGGAGTTGTCATCGAACGAAAGATAAACAGTCGAGGTATCGATGATGGCCCCGCCCAGTGCCGTCGGTGCGTTTGGAACTAAGGCGTGTGCTGTTGCGGTGAACAGCAGAAGGAACGAACTGGCGACAAGAAGACGTAGATCCCTAAGGGAAGAGAAACATAAGGCCATGGCTTGGAATGGTCTGGAGGGAAATGGCTGCGAGGGTGTGTGCGCCCTAAACGCCCGTCAATCAAAGAAGTAGCGGGGATGGGCGGTTCTAAGACACGCCCGTGCCATTTCTGTTCACCTGCCTTGGCTAACCCCTCATCCCAGCGCCGCATGCAGCGTGCGGGAAGCGTCGGCACCACCTGTGCCGCGCAATTGCTCGCTCAGAATGGCGCGCAGACGACGCCTGGCACGATGCAACGCCGTGCGCAGCGCTCCGCTTTGCGGACGTGCGGCACGGTGACCTTCGATCAAGTTCTCTTCCAGGCAGCCCCAGACATCGCCCCGTCCCTGCGCATGCAGTTCGACGCTCATGCAGTTCAGAGCACGCTCGATCACGCTGCGAGCCCAGCCGCGGTCGAGTTCACAGTCCGGGGACGCCTGCACATCCGCGATGTCGATGTTCTCGCCATTTTCATCGCTCAAAGAAAAGCAGACCGCGCCGCCGCCACGCCGCAGGCGGGTGCGGTGCCGCCAGCGCTTGATCAGGTGGGTGCGCAGCCGCGCTAGGAGGAAGGCGGACTGCTCATCTGGGTCTGAGATGGCCGCTGCCCGCTCATGCTGGCCCTGGGCCACAAGCCGGGCGAAAAGCTCCTGCACTGCGTCTTCGGCATCATGGGTTTCACAGCCCTTTGCCCGTGCGAAGGCGCACATGGCGGGCCAGTGGCGGCGGTAGAGCGCGGCGGTGTCATGGAGAGGGGCGGCAGGGCTTGCGGCGGAGTTCATGCAGCTATTGGAGCTGCCGCGCATGAAGGGAGACGCCGCGTGAACATTAAAAGGAATTTATCTGCATGCGCGGTGCTGTTCCGGGGATGAAGCTCACGTTGTTGTCCGCGAATCCATGAGCCTTTCCTCCAACACCCGCAGCTTCCGCCTGCGTCTGGTCCTGCAGACGATGCTCGTCGCTGGGCTGTTGGTGACCGCCTTTGGCATGGCCACGTGGTGGTATGCGGGCCTGCTGCTTGAGCGTGGCATGGACGACCGCATCACCGCCCCGGCCCAGCGGGTGTGGAGCCGCATCGACCCGCGCACCACGGACGAGGAGTTCAAATCCATCGCCGATCTCGTCTTCGGCACCTCTCCAGCTCAAAACGCCACTGCCGTGCTGTTAGTAAAGGAACACCAGCAGGGAAAGACGCTTTTTGCCACGCCCAATGCTCCCAAAGATCTCGAAGAGCAGTTCCGCGCCCGCTTTCCCACGGCGGATGAGATTCGACGCGCTCCGCCGGACGACTCACCCGGACGCCCACCGCAGGGAGCACGGAAATCTCACCCACGACCGCAGTTCGACCCCGAATTTGGCGAAATCCTCGGTCTGCCGCCTGATTTCGGGCCGCGAGGCCCCTCGGGACCGCCCCAGGGGCGGGAGCTGCCCTTCCGCCCGCAGATGCCGATGGTGCGTGAGCCAGGAATGTTCACCGCCAGCTCCGGCGGCATCGACTGGCGCTTCGGTGCCTTCAGCAGCCCGGAGTACACCCTGTTCATCGGCCTTTCGCTCACGGACTACTACGCCGAGCTGCATCGCATGGCAGGTTGGTTCACCGGCATGGGCTTGCTGGCACTCGCACTGGCGGGTCTGGGAGCCTGGTGGACTTCCAAACGCGCTATGCGGCCTCTCGAACGCGTCGTCACCACCGCCCAGCGCCTCAACGCCAGCGACCTCGCCGAGCGCATCCCTTTGCAGCGCGATGATGATCACGAGTTCGCCCAGCTCATCGACGTGCTCAACGGCATGATGGAGCGCCTGCAAGCCAGCTTCCAGCAAGCCG
>JBIKYB010000377.1:0-4608 GCA_044355475.1 Prosthecobacter sp. | reverse complement strand
TTGGCTTGCGCCGGAGCAGGTTCGCATCCTCACCATCAGCGAAAAGGCCGATGCCTTCGCCGAGGAAACCTACGCCCAGCTCAAGGCCGCCGGCCTGCGCGTCGCGCTGAACAACGACGCCGACAAGATCGGTGCCAAGATCCGCAACGCCCAGCTCGACAAGATCCCCTACATGCTCGTCGTCGGTGAAAAGGAAGCCGCCGTGCAATCCGTCGCCGTCCGCCACAGCAAAAAGGGCGATCTCGGCGTCAAACCCATCGCCGACTTCCTCACCGAGATCACGGCGGAGGTGAAGGAGCGGCGGCTGTAACCTTTTGGGATGGCAACGCGGCAGCGTTGCTCTTCAGAGCATTACAGTCCCGGCTTCGGCTGCCTATCGGTCTCAAAGCGGGAAGAGGTTCCCAGTTGTACATGCACGCGGAACCGCAGGAAAGTCATTGGCAAGGGAATGGCTCTAAAAATTATTCCATTGCCCAGCCAATCCCTTGCCAAAAAGAACCCTCCCGGAACACAGCTAGGCAGGCGGCTAGATTCTGCGGTTTCTGCGGTTCGTGCGTCTGATTCATCCGCTGCACCGTCCGTATGGGCTGCGGCATCGTCTGGCCGCCGCGCTGCGCCCGCATTTTCCACTGGTCGAACCCCGCACCCTCCGGCTTGATGGGCGGCAGTTCCATCGGCGGCGTCTTGCGTGACGGTTGAAACGCCTTTCTCGCCTGGTGCATCGCCTTTTATTATCGCTGAAACACCGTCATGCCGTTTCCTCATCAACATCAGGCCACCACGATCAGCGACCGGCTGAACGTGCTTGCCGATCAGTTGAAGACGCGCACCCGGGCCGGTCTCTATGATGCCAATCACTGGCTGGAGTCCGTCATGACGCGGTTCCTCAATGCCTTGATGGGTTGGACTTGGTCAATCTCAATGCCGAAAAGTCCAACTACCCGGCGGCTGACCTCGGCGACAAAGCCAAGCGCATCGCCATTCAGATCACCAATCAAGAAGGCTCCGACAAGATCACCGAGACTGCCGCCAAGGCTGCCAAGCATCATCTCGGCAACGACTTCGACAAGCTCATCATTTTCTTCCTGCTGCCGAAGAAACCCGCCATACCGAAGCAGTTCGTCCAGCCTGCGAACGGCCCGGCCATCGAATGCTGGGACTTGGCCGACCTGTTGAAGCAAATGCCCGAGCTGCCGGATCAGAGCCGCTTGCAGAAGGCTTTGGATGCCTTGGAAAAAGACCTCGGTCTCAGCGGCACGAAAGAGCCTTTCTATCCGAGCAACCTCCCCGGCATCTACACTGGCTGCCTCTTCCTCGGTCGCGATGACTTTCTCAAAGACCTCCGCGTTTCACTCCTGAAGCAAACGCATGCCACCGCCATCACACAACGCAGCGCCGCCACGGGCATTGCGGGTCTGGGTGGTATTGGGAAGACGCACGCGGCGGTCGAATACGCTCGCTTATATCGCGAGGACTACGCCGCTCAACTCTTTGTCAGCGGTGATACTTCCGAGCGACTCGATACCGGATTCTCTGCGCTCTTCGACACCCTCTGCCTAGGCATCCCTGGCGAAGTCCAGGGTGACCAGACGGTTCGCATCACCGCCTTGAAAAACTGGTTCATCGGCAATCGCGACTGGTTGCTCATCGTTGATAACGTGGATGACAAAGCCGCTGCCGCCGCACTCACCGGCTACTTGGGCAGCCTTACCCAAGGTCACGTTCTCATCACTTCTTGCCTGCAAAACTGGGGGAGCAATGTTGAGACGTTGAACATCGAAGTCCTCAGCACCGAAGATTCGACGTACCTCCTGCTCCAGCTCACCGAAGGCAAGCGCCGCCGCGCCGACGACGAAGCCGCCCCGGTCCGCCGTCTGGCCGAACTGCTAGAAGGCCTCCCCCTCGCCCTGCATCAAGCCGCCGGTTACATCAAAGAGCAGAGTCTTAGCTTTGCCGGCTACATCGCCCATTACGAACAAGAGGCCGCTGGCGTGCTCGATTGGTTCGAGAGCCACATCATCCCCTACGAGCGCCCCGACATGCTCGCTCGCAAACCGGTTCTCATCACCTGGAAGACCAGTTTTGATAAGCTCGACTCCGACACCCGTTTCTGGCTCCTCGTCTTTGCCCACTATGCTCCCGATCCCATCCCCGAGTTTTTGCTCGATTCCGCCCTGGACGCCGCTGATGAAGTTAAAAATCTTCACCGTGTCGCCCGAAATGCTCTTTCCCAAGCTAAAAGCTACAGCCTGACCACCCGCGACCTCGACCGGCACCATTTCAAGCTGCACCGACTCGTTCAGCACTTCATTCGCCTCAGTGCCTCAGAGCAAAAAAAGACCGCCGCGCTTGAGATGGGAATCTTGCTCATTCGAATTTGCAGGCCAGGCGATCCTTCAGATGTTCACAGTTGGCTCCGCTGGAATCCGCTACAAAGCCACGCCGTCGCTCTCACTGCTCATGCTCCCGATACAATTGCACGTGATTCCTTGAGCTGGCTGTTGGGGTGTTTGGCAATGCTTCTCAAAAACAAATCGCTATATACGCATGCCGAACCGTACTACCGACGTGCCTGGAAAATAGACGAGGCCAACCATGGTCCAGACCATCCCGTTGTTGCCAACCGTTTGAGTAACCTTGCATTGTTGCTTCAAGACACGAACCGATTGATGGAGGCCGAGGAATTGATGCGACGCGCCTTGAGCATTGATGAAGCTAGCTATGATGACAATCATAGCAGTATAGCTATTCGACTCAATAACCTCGCAGGCTTATTACAAGACACGGAACGATACGAGGAAGCCGAATCACTCTTTCGTCGCGCATTAGCCATCGCCGAGTCTAACTATGAGACCAACCCAGAGGATGTTGCGCCTTATGTCAGCAATCTTTCTTCCTTGCTCCAGGCCACTGATCGACTTGACGAAGCCGAACCGTTGATGCGGCGTGCCCTACAAGTTAGCAAAGATTGCTTCGGTCTGGATCATCCCAATGTTTCCACATGTCTGAACAACCTTGCCATGTTACTCATGGCGACCGATCGGCAGGGGGAGGCCGAGCCGCTATTGGTGCTCGCCTTGCAGATCAATGAGGACAGCTACGGCCCAGATCATACTCAGGTCGCCACGAGCCTTAACAACCTTGCAGGACTGCTCCATGACACGAACCGGCTAGCGGAGGCCGCGCCACTGATGCGTCGCGCCGTAAGCATCTTAGTGCGTCGGCTTTCAGTGGATCATCCGAAAATACTGGAGGTCGCGAACAGCTATGCTGGCCTCTTGCTGGACTTGGAACTGCCGGAGGCTGAGGTTCGGCACCGCGTGCAGGCCGCCGTGGAGGGCAGGTAGGGCGCGTGGTCCCCACGCGCCGCCGTAGCGCGGTTTGGAAAGGAGCGCGGAATTTGATTCCGCAGCACGTTGCCGAAGCGAGGCGGGTGATTCGGCCACCAGAACGACGTGAGGTTGCGTGGCTGCTGCGGACTCGGAGGTCCGCGCGCCGGAGAATCAGCCAGCAACCCGCATCCCTCCGGTTTTCCGTGTCATTCCGCGTGTTGACTTCGCTACGCACGCCCCTGCGGGTCAGCCTGAACGGCTGTCTGTCTCGCTTCGCTCGGCTCCGTAGGCACTGATTCGTGCTGACTCAAAAGTCCGCGTGCCTCACTCGCCCGGCAGCGGCTCGGTGGGCCAAGTTTCCACCCACGGGAGGCCGTAGGCGTTCAAGTCGGCCATGAAGGGGTCGGGATTGAGCTGTTCGATGTTCCAGACGCCGGGCTGGCGATACTCAGCCGGATTCGTGAGGAGCTGGCGGGCGGCGATCATGGCGGGGACGCCGGTGGTGTAGCTGACGCCCTGGCTGTTCGTCTCGCGGTAGCACTCCTGGTGGTCGCAGATGTTGTAAACATAGTAGCGCTTCGGCTGGCCGTCTTTGCCGGTGCCCTCGATCCAGTTGCCGATGCAGGTCTTGCCCTTCGTATCAGCGCCCAGAGTGCCGGGCTCGGGCAGGAGGGTTTTCAAAAACTCAATCGGGATGATCGGCGTGCCTTTGTGCATGACGGGGTCGATGCGGGTCATGCCGACGTTTACGAGCACTTCCATGTGCTTGATGTAGGCGTCGCCAAAGGTCATCCAGAAGCGGGCGCGGCGCATCGGGATGTGCTTCGTGAGGCTCTCCAACTCCTCGTGGTAGAGGCAGTAGATGTTCTTCGGGCCGATGCCGTCGGGGAAGGGGAAGCTGCGCTTGATTTCGAGCGGCTTGGTCTCGACCCACGCGCCGTTTTCCCAGTAGCGGCCGTTGGCGGTGACTTCGCGGAGGTTGATCTCGGGATTGAAGTTGGTGGCGAAGGCCTTGCCGTGATCACCCGCATTGCAGTCGAGGATGTCGAGGGTGTCGATCTTGCTGAAGTGGTGCTTCAAGGCGTAGGCGGTGTAAACATTGGTAACACCCGGATCAAAGCCGCAGCCGAGCAAGGCGGTGAGCCCGGCCTTCTTGAACTTGTCCTGGTAGGCCCACTGCCAGTGGTACTCGAACTTGGCGACATCGCGCGGCTCGTAGTTCGCGGTGTCGATGTAATGCACGCCAGCTTCCACGCAGGCGTCCATGATGGTGAGG
>JBIKYB010000376.1:0-4611 GCA_044355475.1 Prosthecobacter sp. | reverse complement strand
CCGTTCTGCACCTGAAGGAGGTATTGCACGGTGGGGCCGAGGTAAGTGGTGTCGATGATGTGGCCGGGGAAACGATTCGTGGAGTCGGTGAGGTTGGCGAAGGTCATCGCCTCGGGTCGAACGCTCAAGACGACCGGTTGGCCGGGGGATGGCTGCCAGGTGCTGTCGTTGGTGCGACCACGCAGCACGCCGAAGGCTGTTTCCACATCGAAATAGCCCGCCCAACTGCTCTCTCGAAGCGCACGACCTTCAACGAAATTGGTTTCGCCGATGAACTCAGCCACCATGCGAGTGGCGGGATTGCGATAGACCTCGGTGGGCGTTCCGACTTGCACGAGTTTGCCGCTTTCCATGATCGCCATGCGGTCAGCCATGCTGAGCGCTTCATCGCGATCATGCGTGACGTAGATGGCAGTGAGGCCGTATTGTTTGCAGATGCTTCTGATTTCGCCGCGCATCTCCAGACGCAGTTTGGCATCGAGGTTGGAGAGTGGTTCATCAAGCAGCAGGCATTTGGGCCGAATGACGAGCGCACGGGCCAGTGCGACGCGCTGCTGCTGCCCGCCGGAGAGCTGCTGGATTTTGCGGGAGCCGAGGCCTTCGAGTTTGACCTGTGAGAGCGCTTCTGCCACGCGATGCTCGATCTCCTTGCGCGGTCTTTTGCGCTCTTCGAGACCGAAGGCAACGTTTTGCGCGACGTTGAGATGCGGCCAGAGCGCGTAGCTTTGAAACATCATGCCCGTGCCACGTTTGTGTGCGGGAAGGCGCGTCACGTCTTCGTCATCGAACCAGATCTTTCCAGCTTCGGGCGTGTAGAAGCCAGCGATGTGGCGTAGCAGCGTGGTTTTGCCGCAACCGCTGGGTCCAAGCAGGAAAAACAGCTCTCCAGCTTGGATTTGCAGATCCACGCTGCTCAACACGACACTACCGCTGAAACGTTTGGTGAGTTCCTGGATCGTGATGGTGACCATGCGGCGTGATTTACCGCACGTTTTACGAGAGTGTGATGGCAATGGCAAGCCTCGTAGCGACAGCCAGCTTCATTCCTTTTCCGCCATTTCCGTGACCCAACCGGTGGAGACGACGGAGTGGATGTTTGCCCAGCCGTTCTTCATGTCCGTGGCGCTCATCGTGAGCAGCAGGGTAAACATGCCGCCACCTGCATCGCGTAATTTGCGCGCGGCAGGTGAAACACTGAGAGACTCAGGCATGGCATAGGCCGCCAAGGTGGAGCGCTCATCCGGGTGAGTGAGTGTGAAAGAGAGAGCTCCCGGCACGGGCGCGGTGGCGGTGGAGGGCTTGACGGTGACGCGAAGCAGGGCCGGCTTTTCCGCGCTGACTTGAGGTAGATCGGCAAAGCGTGACTCCCCCCAGGCACTGAAGCTCTCCCAGTCGAGGCGGTAGCCTGCTTCCGTCTTTTCCAGAGCGGCCAGCCGACTGCTGCCATCGACCATTTTCACCGGTGTGACCAGCAAGCTGCCTGCGGTGCCGAATTGAGGGCCGATGCGCAGCGGCACGGCGGGCACGATGCGATTTTTCTGCGACCAAAGGCGGTAGCGTGCCATGGACTCGTCAGGATGACGCAGCAGCGCAGCCAACGCTTCGTCGGAGGGAGACTGGAAGTACTGACGCAGCACCGTGGCGGCTTTTTCAAACTCCTCGCGCACTTTATCGGCGGCCATGGCTTCTGGCATGGAGGTCTGAGTCACGGCGGCTTTTTTCTCTACAGGAATCGTCTTGGCAGTTGCTGAGGAAGCTTTTTCCTTGGCGGCGGTTTTCTCCGGAGGCATGGCCTCCTCTTTTTTACCCTCTTGAAGCACGATGGCGGCTTTTTCGAGGCTGGAGAGAAGCTCATCGTCATCTGCCACAGCCTGCGTCCGACTGCTCATCATCCGGGTGACAAGGCCGAGTGCCACCAAGGCGACAATGATCGTGGTGATGATGGGGCCGCGTGAGCGTCGGCGCTGAAGGGGAAGACTGGAGTAGGGGCTGCGGCGGGCCATGTGTGAACCACTTGGTGACTCTGATAGCAGGCGCTTCAAACGCGTGATGGTGTCGGAATTGCCACATGGCGGAATTGTAACTCACGGCGCTTCGACAGCGTGGCGCAGTCCGCTAAAAGAGCGGCGCTCTCCCTCACTCCCATCATGAAAAAACAAGTACTCACCCTCACCCTCGCATCGCTGCTCATGGCGATGAACGCGAACGCCCTCACGCTCTTGAACACCTATGTCGAGGGCAATGTCACCCGCACTGGCGGCTCAGAGATCCTCTCCTACACCACACAGGACAACACGCTTTTGGCCACCGTGGCAAACGCAACCACGAGTGCCTTCGGAGTTCAGATCATGACCCTCAGCAGCGGCGCGACTCTCAGTGAGCGTGCTTACATTGATTACTCTGGCACCTTCGGAGCCACAGCGAACATCAGCAGCATCAGCAGCGTCGCCGCCGATCCGGCGAACCGCGGCTTTGGCGTTGCGACACTCATCCCCACTGCCAACACCAGCACCCAGGGCAAGATCGCTTTTTACGACCTCACCAGCGGCTTTTCCGGCGGCAGCCGAAATCTTGTCACGCTCGATGTGGGCTTCCATCCCGATAGCGTCACCTTCTCGGCGGATGGCACGAAGCTCGTCATCGTCAATGAAGGCGAGTTCAATGCAGGAGTCGCCAATCCATCCACCACTGGCAATGCGGCAGGATCCATCAGCGTGATCGATCTCACCTCCATCACCAACACCGCCGGTATCGCCGCCCTCACCAACGGCAATGTGAGCACATTCGACTTCTCCAGCGGAAACCTCGATACGGGCGTCAATCTCAATGGCATCCGAAATTCAAGCGTCGCCGCACTCGGACTTGGTACCGCCTCTGCGCAGGCTTTCATAGCCGATGTTCCGAACTTCACCACCCTGGCTGGATCCGATCCCGATTTCTTCAAAGGCATGGAGCCAGAATTTGCCGCCGTGCTTGGCGATAAAGTGCATGTCACCCTTCAGGAGAACAACGCCATCGCCACTTTTGACCTCACGTCGAACAAATGGACCGCCGTGCGTAACCTTGGCACCATCACCCAGACCATTGACGCCTCCGATCAAGACGGTCCTTCAATCTCCATCAACGACACCGTCAAAGGCCTGCCCATGCCGGACACCATGAAGGCCTTCACCTCCAGCGGCACAAACTACCTCATCACTGTCAATGAAGGCGACGCCCGTGGCGACGACCGCGACGTCAGCCGTTTCGGTGACATCGCTGGCGGCGACAGCATGAACACCATCCTCGACACGACCACTGTGTTTCCAGCCACTCAGACAGGTTCCCGCGCCAACAGCGTCATGGGCCGCTTGAACGTCTCCCGCCTTGATGGCGATACCGGTGCCAACGGCGGCACCGCAGGCGATGGCAAGATCGACGAGGCTGTCATGATCGGCACACGTTCCATGACCATCTGGAACGCAGACACCGGTGCCAAAGTCTGGGACAGCGGCCAGTCCACCAGCACGAACTTTGAGACTCTCCTCGCCAGCCTCGATCCCACCCGTTTCAACATGAACAACGGCCTCACGAGCAACTTCGACACCCGCTCCGATGACAAAGGCCCCGAGCCCGAGGCGCTCACCATCGGCCAATTTGGTAGCAGCCTGCTCGCTTTCGTCGGCCTGGAGCGTCAAAACGGCCTCATGGTCTATGATATCACCGATGTGAACAACCCCACCTTCGTGAGCTACCTCAACAGTCAGACAGACGGTCTCATTTCCCCTGAAAGCATGGTGTACATCCCCGCAGGTCAGAGCCCCACGGGCTCCGCACTCCTGCTCACCGGCTATGAAGGCACCGGCAGCCTCGGTTCCGGCATCGGCGTCTATGGCGTGCCTGAGCCTTCGCGTGCTTTGCTGAGCTTGGTCGGCTTTGCGTTCATCGCTCTCCGCCGTCGTCGCGCCTGATTTTTTGCCAAGTCCGTCAGTGTCGTTGCAGACACGGGGAGTCGAAAGGCTCCCCGTGTTTTTTTCGTGCATGACACAGCGAATATCTCGTTGCATTCAAAACGCTCTGCTCCAGAATGCGCCCCTCTCCAGCCGGCAGCCACCCCAAAGCGGCACCACTGGAGAGAACGTCAAACATAGGTCGGGCTGTAGTTCAGCCTGGTAGAACGCTTGCATGGGGTGCAAGAGGTCGTGAGTTCGAATCTCGCCAGCCCGACCATGTTGTTTAACGAAATTGAGTACTTAGCGGGAATCTTCATGTGCTCGGGGACATGGCTCTGTTTCAAGGCCTGTGAATGCGGCCTACCATCAACCTCGGCAAGATGCGAACATCGGAAGCGGTATAAGATTCCGCCATGAAATCGCATCCATCATCCGCCTCCGCCTTTGTTCATCAGCCCATCTGCCCGGAGTGCTCCGAGCATGCCTCTCCGTCTCCCCTTCGCGGACGACGTGATTTTATTCGCGTCCTTTCGGGCAGTGCCATGGGAGTCATGGGAGCGTCGTCCTTGAGCTCTGCTTTCGCTGCCCCGACGGAGGCTCCTCGCAAGGCGAAACCCGCCGAGGAACTCATCCGAGAACTGTTTGCCACACTTAGCGCCGAGCAGAGAACGGCGGTGGT